>NZ_BAAGTF010000045.1:0-95027 GCF_054782055.1 Aliiglaciecola aliphaticivorans | reverse complement strand
CTAATGACTCCTGATCTAACATTGCATCCACGCCGCCTCTTCATTTTCAGAATCAGTGGCAATTGTGCCTCAGGTGGGTCAATTTTAAATTACCGTTAGTGGGTCAGTTTTACATTGCCGGTGACATAACAGCTCCGTAGTAAGGCTTGAATTGATTATTCGCGTTTTTTTGCTCATAAACCTGAATCAACTTTCTAATTTCAACCTTCGTTCTTGATCCAGCTTTGTTATTTAACTGCGTTTGTACAGCCTGTAAAACGCTTTTCCTATTTGCCCTTAATCGATAGTAATTAAGGTTTAAAACTGAATTAAGCTCTATATTAAAATCAACATCAGATGACGAAATCCTTCCATCACTAGAATACCTAACAATGTTAGAAACCGAGTGTTGTCTATCAGCAGGAGAATAAGACAAATCTAAATTGCCTTTTTTTGTGTCACAAGTTTGGTTGTTAGGGCTAGTACCTTCATTCCCATTACAACAGCCTAAAAGGTTTTGGTATGAAAGCTGTAAATTAGAGTTTCTCTGCTGACAAGCCCAATGTTCAACTTTCATATTTATAAAATTGATTCTGTTCATGCAGTAGGCGCATGTGTGCCCTTGCTCTAGCAACAAATGGTTGCGAATATCATCCTTAACATTAGTAAAATTTGGACCATCGTATACGGCATCTGGAAGCTGTCGATATATTGTCAAAGAAGCGGGTTCACCTCCCTTGTTAATATCATACATAGCCCTATTCTTCCCAATTAGCCAAATCTATATCCACTTTAGCGCTTACAAGCTCAGGTATTTCACCATTGATTTGTCTCTCTAACTCATCAATTAAACTTTGAGCTTTAACATACAAACCTTCTGCAATCAGACTATGTATTTGATTCAGCTCTTCTTCAACTTTATCATTTCTCGTAAGCTGTTTATTTATAGAGCTATCAGCCATTATTTCATTAAGTATGTCGTTACTACTTAATCCATATGATTGAGATGGTTGAAAATACTCTATATTGTTATTTTCATTCCTTTTCATCACTACGACTTGTCCATATTTGACTTCACTAACTATCTGAGGAGAGTGGGTTGTGACAATAAACTGGCAATTTTTAAATGCTTTTGTTAAGCCTTTAATTACATTTCTTTGCCATTCTGGATGAAGATGGAGATCAATCTCATCAATAAGAATAATACCATTACCATCTAAGGGATTAGGAAGAGAAGGGTTTAATATAATTAGCCTGCGAGCTATATCTAATACCAAAGCTAGCAGTGTTTTTTCGCCCTGCGATAATTGCAAAACATTTAATTTCTGCTGATTTTTTTCAACAGTAAGTGATAGGTAAGGTTGAACTTGAATTTCTAAACCGCTATAGCCCGGCATGAATAATGGTATAACATTATCTAGAATAGCTTTAGTTTCTTGAATATATTTACTGCTTTTTGTCTCTGAACGCTTAGCTCTTAACTTTACTAACTTTAGAATATCTTCATCTGATAAACCTGAGTTCTCTATATTAGCAATCTCTTTCAAAAAATCAGTATCCTTTTTAACCTTTTGGTGTTTCTCTATATCGTCTAGTCGTTTGTACCATCTAAAGAAATTTTTGAAGTCTACTTTGCCTTTTAACGAATCTGAAAGTCCTTCAAATTGATCGCTTTCTCTTAGTGAGGCAGTTTCATCAAAAGATGAGAAATCTTTATTGTTGATATCTAAAGCCCTTTCAACATTAAAGTAAGCTAATAAAGGTAAGTTGACTTTTTCATCAATCAACTTAGCTTTTTTATACATATTCCCAATCTTAGTTACTTCTTTTATATGGCTTTTCTTACTTGTATCAACCCCATCTTTCACGTGCACGAGTTCAAAATCAGCTGAGACATTTTTGTTTAACTTAAACTTTGTAATAATTGAGGAAAAACCAGCCTTAGAGCCTAAAGTTAAATCTAAATCTGCAATTGATTCTCCACTTCCACCATTCTTAGTCATTCGGTTGTGTAACCAAGTGAGGTTATAGTATATAGCATCAAGTAAAGTACTTTTTCCTCCTCCGTTGCTACCTACGATAACTGTTAAGCTTCTATCGGGAATTTTCAAATTAAAACTATCGAAAGCACGAAAATTCTGAAGCCCAACAAAATCTATTTCTAACTTTTGATTTTTGAATATTTCATAAGCTGCCTGTAAATAATCTTCAGCTTTGTCTACATCCTTTGCAACGTAAGTTCCATTTGAATAGTATTCATACAATTGATAATTAGAATCGAACACTCCATTTTTAGCGTTTCTTTCTAACTTTTTAATACTCGAAAATTTAGTTTCAATCCTAGTCATTTTCAGCTCTCATATTTAGAACACTATTTACGACATTTTCACTATACTTTAATTTCATTCTTTCGATGAATTCAGGCTCAATACTGATTGAAAAGGCTAAAAGTCCCTGAAGATATAAAGCATCATCTTGTCCTATTGTACCAATCCTATATTGATGTATAAGTGAGGAAATCATCCGCTTTCTTGCTCTTCCTATAGATAATTTATTCTCTGACGAAATTGTCACTCCGGTAACATGACGATTATGTTTCTTCGATGAATATACTGTTTTCAAGTCATTAATTGTTATTGAGTCTTTATAAATATCACGCAGTATATTTTTTACAACATTGGGAACTCCGAACAATAGGCCTTTTTGATTAGTAGAAAATGTAATGTCATCTGCATATCTGGAATAGTTGATATTATAGCTGCTGCAAAATTTATTAATCTCGCAATCGAAATCGAACAAAACAAAATTAGAAATTAATGGAGAACTAGGTGCTCCAACACTTAGTACCAATTTTCCACCATCCGATTTCGTTTTATTCCAAAATAAAATATTAGTTAATAAGCGCTGTTCTGCCCGAGACCAGTGTATATGATTTTTTTCACATATTAGAAATAACACGGAGGGCGTAATACTATTGAAAAAATTACTAAAATCCATTTTCAATAAATACTTTGAGTTTATGTGCTTTTGAGCGTTATCCTTTATACTCAACCCTTTTTTATATGCAAACGCACTGTCATGTGAACGGAATGTTGAGGATAAAATATTTACCAATTCTCTTTGAATGTTTTTTAGCTTTTTTGAGGGATGAGCAATTACCCTTTGTCCAGAGCTTCTTTTTGGGATGGTATAAACTTTATATTTTTTAGGAGCACTATCAGAGAACCGAGTAAGTGACGATCTTGATATCGATAACTTATCAGTTAACTCCTTATATAATTTTACCTTCATTATGCCCCTATAAAAGTCAAATAAAAATGGCCCAATAAGAATCAGGCCATTTCTTACCCCATACTAAAGGAAGCGCTAATAAAATTACGCAACCTTGAAACGAGGGACGAGTTGAAAGGTTGCGTAATTTTATTAGCGCAACCGAAAAACTTCCCAATAAATTTGAGTCTGGCTTACCGCCCGACTAGACAAAAATGTCCAAACGCTAAAGGGAAGTTACCAATTCTACTTTACCTTTCACAATGCCACAACCATGCTTTTGATTTACCCTCGACTCCAATTTTCCAAATTCCAAATAGACTTGCCAGATGTCCAGACATGGACGTCTGGACAAGGCGAATTGCTTTACATGGATGTTACCTTTCGCCGCTCTGGCATAGGAGTCTATTTTTAATTTGAATAGAAAATTGGCCGGAGCGCGGCCTCTTTTGCTTACTTTTCTTGGCTGTTGAAGAAAAGTAAGTCGGACCGCAGGGATGCGGTTTGAAACCCCGCAATGGATTGCGGTGAACGAAGTGAATAATATTTGTCTGCAAAGCCCATGCTTTGTGGCTCAGCCATAAAAAAAGCGAGCCTAAGCTCGCTTTATCAAAACAACAATCAATCTTCCATATAAGTCTCAATGCTCGGACAAGAACAAATAAGGTTACGATCTCCATATACATCATCGATGCGGTTAACACTTGGCCAGAATTTGTTTCTAGCCACTGACGGCACTGGATAGGCGGCGGTTTGCCTGTCGTAGCTGCGGTTCCAGTCGCTGTCGCAGATGTCGTCGATTGTGTGTGGTGCGTTGTGTAATGGGTTGTCGATTGCGTCCCATTCACCACTTTCCACTTTAGCCATTTCAGCACGTATGCAGATCATTGCTTCAATGAAGCGGTCTAGTTCTGCTTTTGCTTCTGATTCGGTTGGTTCTATCATCAGCGTTCCGGCTACTGGGAAGCTCATGGTAGGCGCGTGGAAACCATAGTCATTTAGTCGTTTTGCCACATCCATTTCCGTTACACCTGAGGTTTCCTTCACTGGACGTAAGTCGATAATACATTCGTGGGCTACACGGTTGTTTCGACCTTTGTAAAGCACGGGGTAATGGCCCTCGAGTTTCTGTGCTACGTAGTTGGCATTCAACATGGCGACTTCGGTGGCCTTTTTAAGACCTTCACTGCCCATCATTTTGATGTACATATAGCTAATTGGCAGAATTGAGGCACTTCCCCAAGGCGCAGCTGAAACAGCGCCGTTACCTGCGGTGGTATTGCCCGTATCAACAACTTGGTGATTCGGTAAGAAAGGGGCTAGGTGGGCTTTTACGCCGATTGGTCCCATACCCGGGCCACCGCCTCCGTGTGGAATACAGAATGTTTTGTGCAAGTTCAGGTGAGATACATCGCCACCGATCAAACCAGGTGAGGTCACCCCAACCTGTGCGTTCATGTTAGCGCCATCCATGTAAACTTGTCCGCCAAATTGGTGCACTATGTCACACATCTCTTTGATGGTTTCTTCGTAAACACCGTGAGTAGACGGGTACGTAATCATCGCACAAGACAGATTTTCAGCCACTTCTTCGGCTTTTTTACGTAAATCTGCTAAATCAACGTTACCGTTCTTATCACAGTTAACCACAACCACTTTCAAACTCACCATTTGTGCTGATGCAGGGTTAGTACCATGGGCGGAACTTGGAATTAAACATACGTTTCTGTGCCCTTCCCCGCGGCTTTCATGGTAGTTTTTAATTGCAATTAAGCCTGCATACTCGCCTTGGGCACCTGAGTTAGGTTGCATCGACATGGCATCGTAACCGGTGATGTTGATCAGCCAATCACTTAGCTCGTCAATCATATGTTTATACCCTTGTGCCTGCTCAATTGGCGCAAACGGGTGCAGTTTGCCAAATTCTGGCCAAGTGACGGGGATCATCTCTGCCGTGGCATTGAGTTTCATGGTACAAGAACCTAGGCTAATCATTGAATGATTCAAAGCTAAATCTTTGTCTTCTAAAGATTTAATATAGCGCAGCATTTCTGTTTCAGAGTGATATGAATTAAACACTGGGTTACTTAGAATTTCATCGGTGCGCAATAAATCTGAGGGTAGCGATTTCGAACCTTGAGTGGTAATTTCTGCATCCATCATTTCAATATCGAAACCGTGGGTTTCACCGCAGAATAAGTCGATAAGGGCTTTCAAGTCGTGACGGGTAGTGGTTTCATCAACGGAAATACCCACTAAGTTATCCGCCAAATCGGCACGTAAATTCATGCCAGCTTCTGCAGCACGAGCAACCAATGCATCTTTGTCATCCACCAACACAGTAATGGTATCGAACCAGGTGTTGTGCTTCAGACTATAGCCATAGCGTGTTAGAGCTGCAGCCAATAAGTCTGCAAAACGATTAATTCGAGTGGCGATAGTTTTTAGGCCTTGAGGACCATGATAAACCGCATAAAAAGATGCCATATTTGCTAGTAATACCTGAGCGGTACAAATGTTGGAGTTAGCTTTTTCACGGCGAATATGTTGTTCACGGGTTTGCAGTGCCATGCGCAGTGCGGGACGGCCACGCGTGTCTTTAGACACACCAATTATTCGACCAGGTAACGAGCGTTTATAGGCATCTCGGGTGGCGAAAAAGGCGGCATGTGGACCACCGTAACCCATAGGAACCCCAAAACGTTGCGCGGAACCTAAAACTACATCGGCTCCCATTTCTCCAGGAGATTTTAACAACACAAGGCTCATAATATCGGCAGCAACAGAAACTATGGCTTTATTTTCATGTAATGCACTTATGATATCGGTAAGATCTTTCACTTCACCTGTGGTACCAGGATATTGCAACAAGGCACCAAATATATCGTGACAAGCCGCTTCTGATTCTTTGCCAACTATTACATCAAAACCAAACATTTCCGCACGAGTTTTTATGACATCTAATGTTTGCGGATGCACATCGTCGGCAACAAAAAAGCTATTAGCTTTACGGTTTTTAGACACACGCTTAGCTAGCCCCATGGCTTCAGCTGCAGCGGTTGCTTCATCCAGTAACGAAGCAGAGGCCAGTTCGAGCCCAGTTAAATCAATTGTCACTTGTTGATAATTTAATAGCGCTTCTAATCGGCCTTGGGCAATTTCTGGCTGGTAAGGTGTGTAGGCCGTATACCAACCTGGATTTTCCAAAACATTTCGTAAAATCACATTTGGTGTAATGGTGTCGCTATATCCCATACCAATAAAACTGCGATTAATCTGATTCTTACCGGCAATTTCCTTAAGTTCTTGTAACGCTTGAACTTCGGTTATGCTGTCGCCGATTTTTAAAGACTCTGGCAAACGGATCCCCGCGGGTACAGTCTGCTTCATTAAGTCGTCTAATGATTCAGCGCCAACAAATTCGAGCATTTCTGCCATTTCGCTTTCGCTTGGGCCAATATGGCGCCTAACAAAATCTTCAGTTTGTTCTAGCTGAGAGAGTGAAAACGGGGTTTTAGCCATGAATGATTGCCTTTATTTTGAACAATGAGATACCGGAAATAGAAATGCAAAAGCTATCTATATGCATATGAATTCAAGAAATGTTTTGATATCAATATCAAATACTCGCCACCTGAAATTTTAAACAGACAGGTGGGAGCATTTACTTGATTACCAATATTAGTCTTCGTCGATACTGTTTTCGTAACCTTCAGCATCTAATAAAGATTCCACCTCAGCAGGATCTTCAGCTTCAATTCGGAATAACCAACCATCGCCAAACGCGTCGCTGTTTACCATCTCAGGTGTATTTTCCAAATCTTCATTAATCGCGACGATTGTGCCAGTAATTGGTGCATATACGTCTGAGGCAGCTTTAACTGATTCAGCCACAGCTACATCATCGCCCGCGGCTACCGCGTCGCCAACTTCTGGCAATTCAACAAATACCATATCACCCAAAAGTTCTTGGGCATGTTCAGTAATCCCGACGGTGAATGTGCCATCACCTTCAGGTCTAACCCATTCGTGAGTTGATGCATAACGTAATTCTGATGGAATGTTGCTCATAATCGTTCCTAAATATTGGTTTTTATAATATTACTTAATCGAAATTTCACTTTAGGTGTAGCTTTATCACTTGTTAAAGAACGCTTTTTCCGTTCCTAACAAAGCTAGGTTTAACAATACTAACTGTTACCCATTTTTTACGCATTTCTACTTCTGCAGTTGCATCTTTAGTGGCTGGAATTCTAGCCATTGCGATACTGTGACCTAGTGTAGGGGAAAATGTTCCAGAGGTAATCACGCCTTCACCTTCTGACACTTTGACTTTTTGACCGGTGCGTAAAACACCTTTATCGGTCATCACTAAGCCCACTAACTTTTGGGTTCCTTCGGCTTTTTGCGCTTCCAGAGCCTTACGGCCCATAAAATCACGATCAGCGGGCTCCCAAGTTACTGTCCAAGCCATATTTGCGGCTAACGGAGAGATAGTTTCATCCATGTCTTGGCCATACAAATTCATGCCTGCTTCTAAGCGCAACGTATCGCGAGCACCTAAACCACATGGTGCAACGCCAGCTTCAATTAAACGTTGCCAGAAATCACCTGCCATATCGTTAGGCACCATAATTTCATAACCAGCTTCACCGGTATAACCGGTTGTAGCGATAAATAAGTCTTCTGCTTGCACACCGAAGAAAGGCTTCATACCCGCAACGGCTTCTTTTTGCGCGTCAGAAAATAAGGTAGCGGCTTTATTTTTCGCGTTAGGACCTTGCACAGCAATCATGGCATAGTCAGGAATTTCAGTAATAGTGACGTCAAAACCGCTTGCCACGCTGTTTAACCAGTCCATATCTTTTTCACGAGTCGCAGAGTTCACCACTAAACGGTAGTTGGTTTCATCGAAGTGATAAACAATTAAATCATCAACCACGCCACCATCTTCATTAAGCATTCCACTGTAAAGTGCTTTGCCTTTTTCAGTTAATTTAGCGACATCATTAGCCAAAAGTTTGCGTAAATAACCTTTTGCTTCGCTACCTTTCACGTCCACAATCGTCATATGAGAAACGTCAAACATGCCAGCATCGTTTCTAACCGCATGATGTTCTTCTATTTGTGATCCGTAATTAATTGGCATTTCCCAGCCATGGAAATCCACCATTTTGGCGCCAGCTTCAATATGCTTTGGGTGCAGCACAGTTTTATTGGTCATTTACGTTTACCTAATTTAGTCACTTTGGAATAGCAGTATAGAAATCACTCGGCTCTGGGACAAATTGATAATTCAAATGCTTACATTAACTTTTTAAATGTATTAAATTACTTAAATTAGTAATCTAAATGAACTTTTAACCTAAGAATGACCTATGCGACAACTTTCCTTAGACAATTTGCGTACCTTTGTGACTGTAGTGGAGCTGGGAGGCTTTGCCAAAGCCGGCGACATGCTAGGCCGTTCTCAGCCGGCCATTAGTTTGCAAATAAAGAAATTAGAAGAACAGCTTGGACGCCGCCTGTTTGACAAAATAGGTCAACGCCAGTTAGTTAACCAAGATGGACAGGCACTGTTACAACAAGCAAGAGCCATGTTAGGCATTAACGACGACATTTTTAGGCAATTTGAACAATCGTCCTTGCGAGGCCGTTTACGACTTGGCATTCCTAGCGAGTTTGCCACAACGTTGCTACCCAGTATCATCGGAGAATTCAGTAAACAATATCCAGACGTAGCTCTAGAAGTCACCTCAGAGCTAAGCCGGAGTTTACTCAATGATAAAAATCACCGTGATTTCGACTTAGTCTTAGCCCTAGTGCATCCGGATCAGCAAACTGAAGGGGAAGTGGTTTTAGAAGACGAGTTGATTTGGGTGGGAGATGCAAATAAAGCCATAACTGCAAATAAAGTGGCGCTGGTTTTGGCACCAGATGGCTGTGTTTATCGCTCCCGAGTGATTGAGAAGCTTAAACAACAAACCACCAGCTGGCGGATCACCTACACCAATGCCGATCTTTACGGGTTAATAGCAGCGATACAGCAAGGTTTAGGCATTACGGCCTTAGCGCGTTCGAGTTTACCCAGCACCTTACAAGAAATTAGCCATAAATCGTTGCCACAGTTGGGAAAAATCAAAATATGTCTATTCAACCTCGACACCCAACACCCACAAATTAGTCGCGCCCTAGCCGATTTCATCATGGCACGTTTGAAGTCGTAACCGGCCCCGCACAAAAAAACATGGCCTGAAAACCCTATGGCCTAAAGACCATGCTACAAGGATTGGTCCTCCTGTAGGCGGTGGCTTTAGCCCCGCGCAAAAAAACATGGTCTGAGCCCCCATGGCTAAAGACCATGCTACAGGGGTTGGTTCTCCTGTAGGCGGTGGCTTTAGCCCCGCGCAAAAAACCATGGCCTGAGCCCCCATGGCCTAAAGACCATGCTACAAGGGTTGGCTCTCCTGTAGGCGGTGGCTTTAGCCCCGCGCAAAACACCATGACCTAGACCCTATGACCTGAAACCTCATGGCCTAAAGACCATGCTACAAGGGTTGTAATTTAAACGCTGTGAAGCAATGCTAAATCGACTTTAATATATACAAACAGGCTTTTTATCGGCAAACTTAATCTTGTTATTCTAAAAACTAAAAATCAAAGCCGTAAAATGGACTTATTCTATGAACACTAATCCGCACACAAAAACCAATAATTTTTTTATCCGAAATACATTTTTCATTATTTTATTGAGTGTATTTTCGGGGTTAAGTAACGCCCAACAAATGGGGGGGAACAGCTCTGACTCAGCTTTTGTAGAAGCTTCAACTCAAATTGGAGTAGCCTTTGCTGGCGCCCTTAATGATCAAGACATTGACAGCTTGGGTGAGATGACCGACGTGAAACACCTAGGTCAAATTGTGGGCAAAACCCTGTTTTCTAAACCAAGAGAAGTCAATGATTTTGTGCGAGGATTTTCGGGAGAAAACACACGAAAAACCTTAATTAATAATTTATTTATGCAGTTTTTTATTGAGGAATCCAACTCTAAATTTGTACGCATGCTTGAAGAGCAAGGCGCACAACGCCCCCTTATCCGAATCGACTACGCAACGGGTGGGCACGAATACCTTATTTTGTTTATCAATGACGATAACAAAGTATTTGATTTCCATATCGCCAGTAAAGGAACTGAGTTCAGTGATTCCTTAACCCAAGCCACCGCCTTAATGATATCTACTGATGATTCTTTTTTTGGCAAGATGTTTGGAAAAGAAAAAGTCAATGAGGAAGTGATGAGCCAATTCCAACGCATTGGTAGTTTACGCCAGTCGGGTCAATTTGTAGAAGCCTATAAATTGCTGCTCAGTATGCCTGAAGAGATGAAAAAACAACGGGTAATCATCGATACAGGTATTGGCCTTGCACAAAATATCAATGATGAAGAATATTTAGCCCAGCTTAGCATGTTAGACAAATACTATGGCCATTTACCGTCTACCCAATTCATGCTGCTAGATTATTATGTGATGACTGAGAATAACATCAAAACAATTCGCGCCATGGAGAACGTGATAAAACGTTTCGGTATGGATGGTGCCCTTGGTGAGCTCACCGCAAATTTATATTATAACGTTGGTAATTTGAGCGAAGCGCTTAAATACGCTTACCTGGGAGTCAATGCCGAGCCGAGTTTCGAACCTCCTTATTGGACATTATTAACAATCTATAATGAACAACAAAATTATCAGGGCGTTGCCGATACCTTAGATCTCATTAGTGAGCGATTGTATTACGAATTTACCCCTGAGAGTTTGGGAAGCGAACCTGCGTTTGCCGGTTTTTTAGCCTCAGATGCATACAAGCTATGGTTACAAAATTAATCACAAAAATCGTTAAGAGGTAATGTGAAATCACTCAACATCTGAGTTTAAGCTGGCATTAAGTTTTGCCAGCTTAGGTAAATTTCCGTCGATACCAACAGCGTGTTTAATCAAGTCATTTTTTAACGGCGACAAGTTATTTGTCGCCGTTAAACCGATATCTCGAATCAACTTTTTCAAGGGATTAGCGCCATTAAAAAGCCGTTTAAAACTTTCCATTACGGCTATCATTTGTAATGCCTCAGATTTCCGCCAGCGCTCAAACCCGCGCAAGTTTTCAGTTAAGCCTATATCTTTGTGTTGTTGATGTAATTCAATAATCACTTCGGCCAAAGCCGCAGCGTCGGCAATGCCTAAATTCGCCCCCTGCCCAGCTAGTGGGTGGATGGTATGAGCTGCATCGCCAATTAACACCATACGATCACTTACCCATTTCCGACAATAACGCATTTTTAGCGGATAACTGGCTCGTTTACTGACAAGTTTCCCTTGCCCTAAACGCATGTCACTGCAAGCACTCAAAGCACTATTAAAGGATTTTTCATCCATTTTTAGCAAAGACTCTGCTTTTTCTACCCGTTGAGACCAAACAATTGAGCACAGGTTTTTCTCAAATAAAGGTAACAAGGCAAGAGGCCCATCTGGGGTAAAGACTTGGCGCGCAACATTGTTGTGAGGTAGTTCAGTTTCAATGGTGGCGACTATCGCTATTTGATCATAATCCCAAAACGTTAGGGGTAAGTTTGCCACCTTACGCACTAACGAATTTGCGCCATCCGCACCTACCACGAGCTTGCTACTTAGGTGATTACCATTTTCCAGGCTAATGAAACTTTCTGACTGACCAATGGAGATATTGGCTATTTTGGCATTGTCGGCGATGTCTACGTTTGGCGCGTTTTTTAGTTGTTGCAGCAAACCTAAACGAATAGCCTGATTTTCAATAATACTTCCTAAACGTGTTTGCTGAATATCAGATGCCGAGAAGTCAATTTTAGCAAAACTGTCTTGCTCCCAAACATGCATATGCTGATAAGGCTGCAGCCGCTGGTTTTGGATATTGTCCCAAGCACCTAAATTGCTAAAGATGTTCTGACTCGCCAGATTAATGGCACTTACGCGTAATTCCGGCTCATCACTCAGGGGCTGTGCTGCTGGCTCAGAATCGATAATTACTACATTTAAATCAGTGTTTTGCAACGACAATGCGGCGGTTAAACCTATGATACCCGCACCAACAATAGCCACATCATAATTTTGCATTGAAATTTCCTGAAATGCCGTGAAAGCCCATGGCATGGTGAGCTAAAATGTGTTTTAACCTTGGCTGACTGTCTATCATACCAAGGGCCAAATTACGTCCTAAAACCAGCGGTGGATACAGATTAGAAAAAGTATGAACCAATAAGTCTGTTGCGCCAATTAAACGACTTTGATCATTTTTTCGATTTTGTTGATAGCGTTGTAACCCTTGATAGCTACCTATATCCGAGGTTTTATCGGAGGACGAGGTAGACAGTACCACTTGCATCAGTTCATGCACATCTCTTAGCCCCAAATTTAACCCCTGGCCTGCAATGGGATGCAAGGTTTGGCAAGCGTTTCCCAATAATGCCGTGCGATGATGAATATGTTGTTGAGCTTTGCTTTGTACTAGCGGGAAGGCACTGCGACTCCCCACCGCTTTCAATTTGCCTAATCGATAACCAAACTCATCCTGCAAGCGCGCAATGAAATCTTCATCACTTAACGCCAATATCGCTTCACATTGCGCTGAAGATAGCGTCCAGACTAACGAACTACGAAAAGAATCAGGCTGTTGCGTTGGGGGCTTTAACGGCAATAACGCCAGTGGACCATCTGCAGTGAAACGCTCGAAAGCGGTGTTGTTATGGTCGTTATATAGCGCCACATTGGCCACTATTGCAGATTGTCCATAATCTTTAAGCTGAACGTCAATACCCGATTTTTCGCGGGTTGGGGAGCTTCCACCTTCCGCAATTGCCAATAACGCGGCTCTCAATCGTTGTTTATCACTTAACTCGACTTCCACATATTCCGCAGACTTGTGTAGGTGCTCAATGGATTGACCATAAAAGAAGGTGACTTGTTGTGGGTGTCTACGTATCTCGCTTTGTAATAATTCAATTAATACGGGCAATTCGATGACCTGCCCTAAGGCATCCAACTGGTAATCTTGCGCATGTAAACTAGCTCTGCCTAAATGCCCTTTGTCTGACACATGGATGTGGGAAATGGGACAGCCAAATTCCGACAACCCGGTTACACCCAATGAGCTTAACAGTTGAGTAGATTGGGCGGAGAGTGCCACGCTACGTAAATCCAAATAGGAAAAATCACCATCACTTTGCTGTTCCACATCAGGACCTTCATTGGCTTCTATAACGGCAACTTTAAGCTGGCTTTGTTGCACAATTCCTAAAGCCAAGGTGAGCCCGACGGCTCCACCACCTGCGATCACCAAATCAAATGATTCTTCACCTTTGTTCATTATTGTTAATTCGCCATCAAACTTTCTATATCTGCAATGGTTTTGGGAACTCTGTCGGTTAACACTCTATAGCCACCTTCAGTGATCACAATATTGTCTTCAATACGAATACCAATGCCTTTCCATTTAGGATCAACCTCAGCGGTTGCAGAAACATACAGACCAGGCTCAACAGTTAACACCATACCGGGTTCAAACTCCCGATCTGCACCAGCAACTTTATAATTGCCCACGTCATGCACATCTAGCCCTAGCCAGTGTCCAAGACCATGCATGAAAAACTGACGATAATGTTGTTGCTCAATATTGTCTTCTAGTTCACCACTCAATAACCCCAACTCAATTAATCCGGCCGTCAGCACTTCAATCGCTTTATCAGAAGCGGCCTTAAAGGTACTGCCAGGTTTAAACAAAGCAAAAGAGGCTAATTGCGCATCTAATACCAGTTGATATAAGGCTTTTTGCGGCTCGGTGAAGCGTCCGTTTACGGGAAATGTGCGGGTAATATCGGCGGCATAGCCCTGCAGTTCAGCACCGGCGTCGATGAGCACTAAGGTATTGTCTTGAAGTTCACAATTGTTTTCGGTGTAATGCAGTATACAAGCATTTTCGCCACTCCCCACAATGGTAGAATAGGCGGGAGATTTCGCTCCTTGCATCGCAAAATGGTGATGAATGGTCGCTTCTAAGTGAAACTCATTTTTCCCCACTTCGCTGAATTTCATTGCGGCAACATGGGCATCAGCAGAAATATTAGCGGCTTGAGCCATAATCGAAAGTTCGAAATCAGATTTGAACAAACGCATTTCATGTAGCAAAGTGCGGATATCGAATTCGCAACTAGGTGCAATTTTCGATTGTTTGGGCGCATTTCGCAGTTTGCTCAGCACGTCATCTATTAACACATCGCTAGGACCATGATGACCGCGGGCAAAATACAAATTTTCATGGCCATTGATATAACTTACTAATCCCACATCGATATCATCTATGGGGTGGGCAATATCCACGGCATAATCTTCAGGTGCGGCTTCTACACCAATCCGCCTACCCTGCCAAATTTCTGCTAATTCATCTTTAGGTAAACAAAACAATGCGCTGAACACATCCCCCATTAACGGGCTATTGCTTATGACTAAATACCCGTCTGGCTCAGGGAACGCGGATAAATAATGAAAATCGCTATCTTGGCGAAAAGGAAACTCCGTATCATTGCTGCGGGTTAGCAAATTAGCGGCAGGTATCACGGCAATGCTGTTTGGCCGCATTTTGTCACGTAAAATTTGTCGACGTTTAGTGCATTCTTTGATGAGTTCTGATGACATTAATGTACCGTCTTAGGTTCAGTTTGTGCTTGGTCGGCCGAGTGGCCTAATTCATTGAAACATAACATGCAAGACACTCGCACATACTCAATAACTTCGAACAACGCTTTTTCTGCTTCCTCGTCTTCTGGCATAGTTTCATCCATACGAGAAATTTCATAGAAATCTTCCAACGCTTCTTTTACATCGGCAGAACACGCCGTTAAATCAGCCTGATGAAAACCAAATCCCAACATAAAACCTTGAATCCAATTAATTAACGCTTTGCCTCTTTCGTTGATCGGGGCTGAGTCATCGGGCATACACAAGGTTAAGGTAAAATCGGTTTCCAATAATTGCTGGCAGGTATCATTATAAAGTGCGGTTAATTGCACTTGAACCTCATTGGGTAAACTGTCACCTTGATTGATTGAATCATTTAGTGCAGCTGACCAGTCCTGACTTTCTAATGCCATACCGCCGGCCAACATACCGCAAAAAATGCCATGTACTTCAGATGCATCAGTGAGAATATTGTGTTGCTCTAATAAGGTAGACAACTCTTCATATTTTAAATGCGTTGGATTCAATTCGGTTTCCTTTATTTTCATTCATACCCATTTCAATAAACAAGAGGTACAAGATAGGGATTCCAGATCGTATCACTACCAAAGGTGCCTGCCTAGAGCGGATGCCCCATAAGTAACGCATTGTTCTTTTCGGCTCTGCTGGCAATATTAAAATAGCGTGATTTAGTCCAGTTTATAAGCAACTAGAAAGGAATTACCAGTTTTCGATTTTATTTTCGCGCCGCTATGGTAAAATTCGATATCTCCTGGGATGTTTGCCAGTTCAGTTTTGTCCCTGGCCGATGCTAATTAACCTGGAAATTGATTCCACTACTATTGTGCAAGCTTGGCTAGTATCAAGAAGCCTACGGTAGTGATGATGTTTCCGCCCTGAACTTTCGGTTCACGGGCCCACACCGAACAGCGGCATTTTGGGAGAATCCAATTTTATAGGGCGATGTGTCAACTTATTTGACACATCGCCTTTTCAATCCTCTCCGTAAATCTCCAACCATTTGATTATAATGGAAATAAATCTTTTCGGTTCATAAATTGCAGGTTAATATGTTATTGCTGCATGAATGAAAAAAGGCACACTAAATAGCCGTAAAGTGCATATGTACTTTACGCATTATTCAAACATACATATGCGGCATATGAGCACAACGGAGTTAACCTGTTCAATAGGGTTAGCAGCACTGAGTGATGCAGGCATCCCAGTGTAAATCATCACTGAATAGTGAACACCAATTTAAAAAGATATCAATTAAATGAAACTGCCCTCAACTGAACAACAGGCAATTTATGATGCTTGCCCGGAATTTTTTGATGATTTATCCCCCCAAATTGAATGGAAGTGGGATGACCATTTTGGTTGTCTTCTGGCTGAGTTTTCAGTGGATCATGCCCAACAGGTTTACGCCATTGCGAAAAAACACTTCCCCCACACTTGGAACAAAAAACAACTAAAAAAAGCAGACCCATACCTCAAGCATCGCGCGGGCTTTTTCGGTATTCTAGAGAAAAAACAAGAGCTATTCAGTAAAGATGACAATGGTCAACAAGAGATAATGTTATCTTGGTGGCCCTGGGGGCATGGTGCAACGGTTTCAGTTCGCGTGTTTCAGGTGAATCAACAACCCTACGAAAAACCACAAGGTTTTTTCGATAAAATAGCAGGTATTTTTGGTCGATAGTCCGTTAATCGATTTGAGTTATAAATGACATCAAACTATGCGAAAGATTAAAAAACATGACGTTCTATGAAAAAGTTGACCAAATGGTCAAGTTAAACTGTTCTTTTTAGCGCAAACTTGTGGTACAAACTCACTTCTTAGTTATTTCTTCGTGTTAAATTGGAATTTATATGGCTGTTATTAATTTTGGGTCAATCAATATTGATCATGTTTATCAGGTCGAGCATTTTGTTCAACCCGGTGAAACTTTGTCCTCCACAGATTATCAACAATTATTGGGAGGCAAAGGAGCTAACCAGTCAATCGCTTTAGCTAAAGCGGGTTCCGATGTTCAACATGTGGGTAAAATTAACGAACATGACGCCCACTTTAAACAAGCAATGATTAAAGCTGGGGTTGATTGTAAATATGTTCAATGTACAGACTCCCCTACAGGTCATGCCATCATTCAAGTGGCCTCTTCCGGTGAAAACGCCATTGTGCTGTTTGGCGGCGCAAATTTAGAAATAGACAATAAAGACGTACTCAGAGCATTAGATGATGCCGATGAATCAGCTTGGGTACTCACTCAAAATGAAACCAGTTCTATAGACGTCGTATTTCAAGAAGCAAAAAAGTTAGGCTTAAAGGTTGCTTTTAACCCAGCGCCAATGACAGAGTCAGTAAAACAATTACCTAGTGATTGTATTGATCTGTTAATTGTTAATGAAGTGGAAGCGGCTGAAATAGCAGGCATAAACGACATTGACCAAATAGAAGCGTACTTTCGCAATCACTGGTCTCATGCGGAAGTACTAATCACCTTAGGCAAGCAAGGTGTGCGTTTCGTATTAGCTGAAGAAACCATTGATGTTCCGGCATTTTCGGTTGAAACAGTCGATACTACAGCGGCTGGCGATACCTTTATTGGTTATTTTTTAGCAGCTTACAGCCGCCGTAACAAGCCCAAAGAAGCTTTAGTTCGGGCATGTGCTGCGTCAGCTATAGCAGTTACTCGTAATGGCGCTGCCCAATCTATTCCAAGTATTGAAGAGGTCGATCTTTTCCTCAGTCAACATCAAGCTTAACCACAATTTATCATTAAAGAGAACGATTATATGGCTCATAAAATAATTCTCGATACCGATCCAGGTATTGATGACGCAATGGCAATATTTTTTGCCTTCCAATCTCCTGATATCGAAGTATTAGGTTTGACCACGGTTTTCGGTAACGTTCCTGTTACTATGTCGGCTCAAAACGCCCTCACCTTGTGTGAACTGGCGGGTCAAGATATTCCCGTCACTAAAGGCGTTGGTATGCCTTGGGTGGGGCCTGAGTCAGGATACGCGCATTTTGTGCATGGTGAAGATGGTTTTGGTAACATCGATTTCCCGCCTTCAAAACGCGAACTCGACCCCCGTAGTTCAGCTCAATACATTGTAGACATGGCCCGCAAACACCCTGGTGAAATTACCTTGGTTGCCATTGGCCCCTTAGGAAACCTAGCCTTAGCATTGCGCTTGGAACCGGAATTACCTGATTTAGTAAAAGGCGTGGTCATTATGGGTGGTGCTGCCTTCGTGAAAGGGAACGTGACACCTGTAGCTGAAGCGAATATATGGAATGACGCCCATGCAGCAGAAATTGTATTTGCTGCGTCCTGGGATCTGAAAATGTTCGGTTTAGACGTTACCAATGACGTTCCTTTCACCTTAGATTTTCTCGATGAACTTGAAGCAAAAAATCCGAAATTCGGGGGGTTTGTTAAAAAATCTTCGCAGTTTTATGTGGATTTTTACTCCCAAGATAGAGACGACCGTGTTTGTTTCTTCCACGATGCAATGCCCCTTGCTTATTTAGTCGACCCTAGTTTGTTTGAGTTTACTCGTGGCCATGCAAGAGTTTCAACGGATCCATTAAACCGAGGACAAACCACGGTCGCGCCAGAAGGCAGTACGGCAAGTCCACTATGGTTGGAAGCACAGCAAATTGATGCTGCAACCAAAGTTGACCATGAGCGGCTTCGCAAACTATACGTTGACACTTACTCCTACTAATCTGTAGGTTTTAATCTCAATGGTGTAACCATAAAGTTGTCGAAGATGGTGATCAGTATTACCATCTTCGATAATGTTTAAAATCAAAGCTACATTTATGGTGAATGATCTTGGTTAACCTGTGTTGCTCAAAGGTGTTGCCACATTGTTAGAAAGTAAAACTCAGTTGCGCAAAAAGTATCGACAAGCGCGTCGTAACTTAACCCCACAACAACAAACCCAAGCCAGTCGTCAGGCTTTGCAAACGGTGCTTAACAACAAATTACTAGAAGACGCCGAGCATATTGCCCTTTACCTTAGTCAAGACGGTGAGTTATCTTGTCGGGATATCATTAATTGGTGCTGGCAGCAGGGCAAAAAAACCTATTTACCGGTTTTAGATCCTCAGCGTGAAAATTTTTTAGTTTTTGTGGAATACCACGCCAATACCCAAATGCAAACCAATCGGTTTAACATTCCAGAGCCTGTTTTGTCACTGTCAAAGACAGAGACATTGCCTCAACTCCATTGCATATTTTTGCCCTTAGTCGCTTTTGATGAGTCTGGCAATAGATTAGGCATGGGTGGCGGGTTTTATGATAGAACCTTGGCGCAGATTCTCTGCTCCCCATTAAAACCACAACTCTACGGTTACGCTCACGATTGTCAGCAAGCACCTAACCTCACCACTGAAAGTTGGGATATTCCAGTGCATAAAATAGTCACCCCCAGTCGAGTTATTTCCATCTAATTATCACCTAACTCAAGCTTTCCTTTGCAACAGTGTTGCTAGCCGCGCGGGAACTAAGTGCGTTATACTCTGCGCGAATTTAAAGAATGTGTTTAACATTGTCCATTGAAAGGATCACCCATGACGCAAGATGAAAAAAAACGAGCCGCCGGCGAAGCTGCGGTCAAATTTGTAACTGACGACAGTATTATTGGTGTGGGCACAGGTTCAACTGTTCACTATTTTATCAGTGCGCTGGAGAGCGTGAAGAATAAAATTAAAGGCGCGGTGTCCAGTTCAGATGATTCAACGGCAAAATTAAAAGCCATGGGCATCGAAGTATTCGACCTTAATTCAGTAGATAAATTTGATATTTATGTTGATGGGGCTGATGAAATCACCAAACATAAACATATGATCAAAGGTGGTGGTGCCGCACTAACCAGAGAAAAAATTGTCGCTGCTGTGGCCAACAAATTCGTTTGTATCATTGACGATAGTAAACAAGTACCGGTTTTAGGAGGCTTCCCTCTACCCGTTGAAGTCATTCCCATGGCGCGTTCCTATGTAGCTCGAGAATTAGTCAAACTAGGTGGCGATCCGGAATACCGTCAAGGTGTAATTACCGATAACGGTAATGTCATTCTCGATGTACACAACCTCAAAATTCTTAACCCAGTAGAATTGGAAAAACAAATTAATCAAATTGCTGGTGTGGTCACCAATGGTCTGTTTGCCATGCGCGCAGCAGATACAGTTTTAGTTGCCACAGACAGCGAGGTAATTGAGATTGATTAGATGAAATTAATATAACAGGCTCTTTCTTATTTGAAAAAGTTCTGGTATTTTTCCACTTTCAAATAGACGTCCAGATGTCTCTCAAATCTGATGTCTTTCACTAATTATGTACGGGAACATTAATGAGCAAAGTATCACTGCCCAAAGAAAAAATTAAGATATTGTTGCTAGAGGGTCTACACCAAAGTTCAGTGGAAACCCTTGAAGCCAATGGCTATACCAATATTGAATATATCAAGACGTCTTTATCGGAAGAAAAGTTGATTGAAAAGATCGCTGATGTTCACTTTATTGGTATTCGTTCGCGTACACAATTAACCGCTAATGTTATAGATGCAGCGAAAAAACTGGTCGCAGTTGGCTGTTTTTGTATTGGCACTAACCAAGTAGACCTTAAAGCGACGCAAAAACGTGGAATACCGGTATTCAATGCCCCCTTCTCCAATACACGTTCGGTTGCAGAATTGGCTCTTGGTCAAATAATTTTATTACTTCGTGGTGTGCCAAGTAAGAATGCTAAAGCCCACCGTGGTGTATGGGAGAAAAGTGCCGTAGGCTCCTACGAAGCGCGCGGAAAAACGTTAGGGATTATTGGTTACGGTCACATTGGTACACAACTCAGTATCTTGGCTGAGCATTTAGGTATGCGCGTCCAATTCTTTGATATTGAAGATAAACTAGTGTTAGGTAATTCAACTCAAGTTAAAACCCTTGAAGAGCTACTCAGTACATCAGATGTGGTTTCCTTGCATGTACCAGAAACAGCGCAAACTCAGAATATGATAGGTAAAAAAGAGTTAGCGATGATGAAAGATGGCGCTATTCTAATGAATGCCGCCAGAGGAACCGTAATTGACATTGATGCACTTACTCAAGCTATGGAATCTGGCAAGCTAAATGGGGCTGCGATTGACGTATTCCCGGTCGAACCTAAATCAAATGACGAAGAATTTATTTCGCCGTTAAGACAGTTTGACAATGTAATTCTCACTCCTCATGTTGGCGGAAGCACCCAAGAAGCACAACAAAATATTGGCTTTGAGGTTGCGGGCAAGTTGGTTAAATACAGTGATAATGGCTCGACACTTTCAGCGGTTAACTTCCCTGAGGTATCCTTACCAGAGCATATAGATCGCTCTCGTTTGTTGCATATTCACGTTAATGCGCCTGGGGTGTTAACACAAATTAACCAAGCGTTTGCAGCTCATAACATCAATATTGCTGCACAATATCTGCAAACTAACGAAAATATTGGTTATGTGGTGATTGATGTTGAAACGGATGATGCAAAAGAAGCATTCGAACAACTGACGCAAATTGACGGCACCATTAAAACCCGTATTTTACACTAAGGAAATAACGCTGCCTCATACCACTATGAGGGCGAGTTTGGGTCAAGAGTAATTGCAGTCTCTTGGCCCAAACGCAACTTTACACCCCCCTCTTACGAAACTCATTCCCCATTGATCCATATTTCATTAAATTTACTAATAAACTAGCGCGAAATGTATTTCGCGGTGTTATACCTCTATTGAGAGATCCAGCTGTTAATTAAAATGTAACTAGCGTCATTTAAGGGTATATTATTAGGAAATTAATTCGTTAAAAAGTCGTTCTACTGCATATGCTTTTAGTGCTTTTGGAAATTGAGAATGAAGTTTATTAAAAAGATATTTTGGTTAGGTTCAGCATTTGTTTGTATCAACGCCCAAGCAATTCCGGTTACCTTTGATGTTATCAGCAATCAGGATACACCTGTTTTTCAAACGGTGGTTTACTTAGAACCCGATGGTGAAGTTGAAATTGCTGAAAGTAAAAAGCAAGTGGCTGTTATGGATCAAGTTGATCGCCAATTTATGCCACATATCTTAGCGGTGCAAAAGGGTAATAAGGTCGTATTTCCAAACTCTGACTCCATCAAACATCATGTCTATTCCTTTTCTCCTGCTAAACAGTTTGAGTTGAAGCTGTATAAAGGTTCAGACGCTGAGCCGTTATTATTTGAAAATCAAGGGGAAGTAGAACTAGGCTGTAATGTACATGACTGGATGCTTGCTTATATTTGGGTAGTAGACACGCCTTATTTTGCTAAAACAGACCAAAATGGCAAAGTGACCATTGACGTTCCGTCAGGCAATTACCGGGTTAAAGTTTGGCATCCG
This sequence comes from Aliiglaciecola aliphaticivorans, assembly GCF_054782055.1. Taxonomy (NCBI): domain Bacteria; kingdom Pseudomonadati; phylum Pseudomonadota; class Gammaproteobacteria; order Alteromonadales; family Alteromonadaceae; genus Aliiglaciecola; species Aliiglaciecola aliphaticivorans. Next base: position 72,606 of record NZ_BAAGTF010000045.1, on the reverse strand, counting down.
AGAATTCAAGACGACTTAGAAGGCTTGACCCAAGAAGTAAGCATTAACGCGCCAACCAATGTGAGTTTTAGGTTAAAACAAAAGCTTCTACAAGATCTCAGCTTTTATGAGCAAGCAGCAGATAAATTAACCGATTATTAGTGCTTCTAGCAACTTGGAACTTTACTCTTGATAGTTAACCATAGTTTTAAAAATAGAATCGTAATTATCTCATTTGTACTTGCTTTGCTGTTGGCTGTGAACGTCATGCCCCCTGCCGCAGCAAATCAGGTTGGCGGCATTGTGCAAGTGTACGTAGCTAATACCGACGATTGGCAATCTTATCAGAATCACGGAACAGGGATCCTTCGTCAAGATGATAATGTAGCAGGAATACAGCAAGCTCTGCTGCATACAAACATCGACGTAACATCAAGTGTGAGCTTAAACGCAGTGGCGCATTATTATCCCGACGGCGAGCAGCAACTGGGATTTTCGCAGTTGTCTATGCAATACAAACCGTTAAGTCCAAATAAGATCAAATTCAAAGCCAGAGGGGGATTCTTTTATCCACGACTTTCCCTGGAAAATGTCGATGATGGTTGGCTATCCCCCTACACCTACACCCAATCAGCGATTAATAGTTGGGTGGGGGAAGAAATGCGCACACTTGGCATGGAGTTTTCAATTTATAGCCCGGGCAGAGCCAGAAGAAGTCCTTGGTCATGGGAAGTAGTTGCAGCAACTTTTAAGGGCAATGATCCCCTAGGTACCATTATAAGTTGGCGTGGGTTTGCTATGCATGACCGACAGTCTCTCAACAACGACAGAGTGAATTTTGCCGCCTACCCCACTGTGATTGATACAGACTTTATATGGCATCCTGACTACGTAGAACCTTTTCATGAACTTGATCAACGTTGGGGGTTTTATACCGGCTTACACTTCCGTTATTTCAATCAAACAAGCCTTCGTTATTATTACTATGACAATCAGGCAGATCCATTAGCGGTAAATAGCCAACGACTTTATGGTTGGCGCACTAAATTCCATTCTTTATCTTTTCAGCACAAATTAAATAACAATACGCGTTTAATAAGCCAATTGATGAGTGGCAGCACGGTGATGGGGTTAAAATATGTTTATGTGGATTTTGATGCCTGGTATCTGATGCTCAGCCATCAGGTATCGCAACACCGGATAAGCGTGCGTTACGACCGATTTATCGTATCCGAAGATGATATTTTTCCCACAGACATGAATAATAGTGATGGCTATGGACTCACGTTGGCCTGGCGTTATGACCTTAATGACAACTGGCAATTGGGCTTAGAACAACACTTCAATAAAAACTCAGCACAAAATAGAGCACAGTTAGATCTGCCGGTAGATGCCAACCAACAACAGACATTATTGGTCGCGCAGTTTCGTTGGTAGCAAGTTTTAGTTAAACATGAAAAAGCCGGCGTAATGAGCCGGCTTTGGACAACTAAGTATGGTTTAGAAGAATGTATAAACCAGAGTAACCGCAGTTTGCGTATCCAGTTTATCAGTGTCATCTGCTGCACCAGAGTTATGATCCAAGGTCACACTAAATTTCATAGATAGAGAACCATTGATCGCAGCCGACAATGAAGTCACAGATTTAGATTTTGTGTTGTCTTCACCGATTTCTGTTGATAGCAATTGTTTAAAGGTTGCTGTATCAGAGATTTTCCATTGGTAATCTAACGCACCACGGACAATTAGCCCTTTCTCCGTTTCACCTGGCACAAGAATTCCAGCGTCATCATAAGTGTCTGCAGTTTTATTATATGAATAACCAGGACCGATACTGTATTCAAATGACGAAGTTTCATCCGCCCACAACTTTTGGTTCCAACCCGCTGCGATTGTAGATTGATAATCATAACTACTAAAACGGTTATCTTCGTATGAAGCGAATCCAAATAAGCGATGATCTGGGTTTTCTAGTTTATAGTTAGCCTGACCAGATGCGAACCAACTTTGAGCGGTAGTTTGCTCAACAGTTTCGTCATCAACGGTTACTTGGTCTTTTTTGTATAACCCTTCAATAATGAAGTCGTTGCTCCACTTTTCCAACTCTTGGTGAGCAGATAATTTACCTTTAACAGAAGTAGTTTCAGTATTACCAGAGGTGACGATTAAGCCAAACTCGCCATCCATGGTAAAAGGTTTAGTTTCTTCTGCGCTAACATTTGCTGACATTGCGCAAAATATAACTGAACATAAAACTGATTTTTTCATTCGACTTTCCTGATTTTAATTAGAATTAAAACAGCTGATATTATTATTGTTTTACTGAATATTGTTTGAAACATTTCAAACCACCAATGTAGTAAACACAAAGTGTACCAAGTTGCTGATTTATGATTATTTTTTAGTCAATCAATTTAAAAAAACTGATATACCAATGTGACTGAAGTTTGAGTATCTAATGGCTCATCCAACTCTTGAGGTGAACGGTTATGGGTCATATTAAACGACAACTTCATAGCCAAAGATCCGTTTATCTTTGCCGCTAAAGACGTTTCTGAAAAAGACCGAGAAAACTCTTCGTCGGTTTCAGTGCTCAAATATTGCCTAAACGTAGCCTTATCATTAAATTTTTTCTCGTACTCCATTGCCGCGCGGATTATAACACCAGTTTGATCCAACACATCAGTATTTTCTTTAGCAATGGATTTTGCATAACCGGGGCCGACACTGTAGGTAAATTCACTCTCTTCATCTGACCATAACTGTTCGGTGTAGCCTACAGCCAAGGCAGCTTGGTATTGATAGGAATTAAAACGATCGTCTTCATATTCACCATAGATAAAAAGACGGTTACTGGGGTTTCTGAGTTTATAATCGGATTGCATTGAAACAAACACATTTTGAGCACTAGTCACCAGTTGACTATTGGAATCAATGACTTGCTCATTTTGTTTGTACAGCACTTTGGCTACATACCTATGATGCCACTTCAGTAGATCCTGTTTAGCATTTAACTTACCGGTAACAGTTGTACCCGTCGTATTCCCACTGGCATAAATAACCCCAAGCTCACCATTCATTTCAAAAGAATCTTGATGCTCAGCAGTTGCATCACCGTGAAATGGGGCATCAGCAAGGAAAAGCGCCCGTATTACATCTGTACGTGCACTGCTAGAAAAGCTTATGAAAAGGAATAAAGTGGCGCAAATTAGCTTCATATAAACCAGCGTAAATTAAATTTAGTTCTATTTTTGCGACATTGTATATAATAATGTAACAATATGCAGCACCAAAATAGACTAAAAATCAATCAAATAGTTCCTCGATACCACTAATTTATTGGAAAAGTTTGCGTGTCTGCATTTAAAGACACTAATTGAAGAGTCCAATTCAATTTGGACTGAATATAGACATCATCTGATTTATTTCTTGATTGCTAAAGGTAATCGCGTCTACAAGAATCTCAGGGTCTAAATCAACACTTGCAAAAATAGCTGAATTCACAACCTCCTCAGGTTTACCAGGAAACTGGGTTGCCAGCAAATAGCCGACGATTGAGGCCACATGCATAATCGCCACTTCTTTGTTTCCCATGGCATAATCTTGATCGGCAATATGCATAATGGTCATTGATATTTGGGTAGGCAATTGCCAGAGTTGTAAAATCGTTGAGCTGCATTGGGGATAAGTAAAACCAAGAATATCTTTTTGCAATTCAAATGGCAGAATTTGATGGTCTGTTGGAATACATTTAGCAGCCAACTCAGGGCTTTGTTTTGTCACAACCAATTCCGCTAAATTATGTAATAAACCTAATAAAAAGAAACGTTCAGAGCCCCTAATTCTAGCTAATTTCGCCATATGCTTTGCCAGCAATCCGGTGTATAAACTCTGTCTCCAGAAACGCTTAAGATCCATATTTTCACTGCTTAGTGAATCGAAGGCGTCTTTTGCTGTTTCAGCCATCACTAAATTATACAGTGCTTCCCCCCCTAAAATACTTACCGCTTTACCAATATTATCGACCTGTGATCGAAATCGAAACAGGGGACTATTGGCCAATTTGAGAAGCTTGGATGCAAGTGAAGGGTCTAAACTAATAAGGTTACCAATATCGTCAACGTCGGATTGATGATCGTCTAACATTTCACGAATACGAAGGCATATCTCCGGCAACGCGAATGAAGCGCTTGCATTTTTGGCGTAGTCAATTGCTTGCATAAATACTTCTGAGTGATCTGTGATTGCTGATAGACACCATTATAGCCACTGTGAGTTGAAATTTTGTTTTTTTTTATTCTCCATAATCAAAGGTATAGTTAATTTAGCAAAACTGCCAGCCTCCGCATCTGAATTGACAAAAAGGTTGATATTTATGCTGTAAGGCGTACGGTATATTTCATAACATTTTGTTAACGCGGGACTCAGAATGGAAGAACTCTCAGGGTTAGATGCTGCTTTTTTATTTTTAGAAACTGAAAAAGTGCCTATGCATATAGGTGGGGTTTGCATAATAGAAGGCTCGATGAAATTCGAAGAGTTTTACGAGTTTATTGAAAAGCGCGTTCACCTTGTATCTAAGCTCACCGAGAAATTAGTCACCGTTCCCTTAAGCCTCAATAGACCATACTGGGTGGAAGACCCTGAGTTTGATTTGAGTTTACACATAAAGCGCACAAAACTGCCTGCGCCAGGCTCATGGAAAGAACTTCGATATGCGGCCTCCCAACATTTTTCAACCTGTCTGGATAGAAGCAGGCCACTGTGGGAGTTTGTTTTTGTTGAAGGTTTAGACAAGGTATCTCAAGTACCAAAAGGATCAGTTGCCCTGATTACTAAAGTGCATCATTGTGGGTTTGACGGTAAATCCGGCGCTGACCTTATGGCTATGATGTGGGATATCACCCCCAAACCAAGGCCGATTCCCGCGATAAAGCCAAAACCGCAAGAAAAAATTCCCGGTCCAATGAACCTTGTTGCCCGCAGTGCGTATAATTTAGTCAGTATTCCTGGAAAGTTACCAGGTTTGTTGTGGAATACGGGGAAAGCAACACTGAAGGCCAGCTATCTGTCCCGTGTGCACGGTATAGAAGCGCCAACCCTTCCCTTTCGAGCGCCCAAAACGCCTTTTAATGGCATTGTTGAGCAAGAGCGAAAGTGGAATTCAGCTTTACTTGAAATTGACCGGGTAAAAGCCATACGGAAAGCAGTCGATGGGGCGACCCTAAATGATGTCATTTTGACTATTTGTGGAGGGGCTTTACGAAAATATTTGTTGGCCAAAGATGCGTTACCTGAACAACCATTGGTAGCCATGGTACCGGTTTCAACACGCTCGAAACAAGAAAAGAACGCCATGGGAAACCAGGTCTCTGCCATGTATATACAATTGGCAACTAACCTAGAAGACCCAATTAAACGATTGGAAAAAATCCATATAAACACCTTGGTTGGCAAGTTGTACCAAGATGCCATAGACGCAAAAAGTTTAATGGGTTACGCCGACTTAATTCCTTTTGGTTTAGCGGGCGTGGCGTCGCGGTTTTATACTCGAGCAGCTTTAGCTAAATGGCACAAACCGTTTTTTAATTTGGTCATTACAAATGTTCCTGGGCCAAATGTTCCACTTTATTTGGGTGGACATAAACTCATTACCAATATGGGCACAGCCCCTATATTTGATGGTATGGGGTTAATTATGCCGGTGTTAAGTTACGATGGAACTATTACTATCAGTCCAACTAGTTCCGCGAACTTGATGCCTGACATCGATGTTTTAACCAAATGCATATTAGATTCCGCAAATGAATTGGAAGCTGCCGTGCATAAAAAGCAAGCGAAAATGGCTGCGTTTAACGCTTTATTAAATGAAAAGTAATGGGCGCGCTAAATACCAAAGAAGTAGGGAATTTATATGAACAACGAATTAGCCACAATAGCTAACAACCGTCCTAAAAAACGACATATGCTCACCGAAGGACGTGCGCTATTCGAATTCGGAACAACCAGTTTGATGATGCCACTGTTGTTACAGGCCCCCCGCGGTGATAAACATCCAGTGATGGTATTACCCGGTTTTTTAGCCTCAGATATTTCCACCAAACCTTTACGCACTTTCCTTAAAATGAAAGGTTATAAACCCCATGGTTGGGGGTTAGGCAGAAACCTGGGGACCCATATTGTTGGTGGACGACATATCGTCAGTGACCAATTGTTGAATAAAGTCATAGAATTACATGTCAAATATGATGCAAAAGTTAGCCTTGTAGGCTGGAGTTTAGGCGGCATTCTCGCGAGGGAAATTGCGCGAGCGATACCCGACTGTGTACGCCAAGTGATTTCACTGGGTAGTCCATTTAATGGTCCCCAAGGCTCTGCGCCGGTTGCAGCTAAAATGTTTGAATTAATTAATGGTGATCTAAGCCAGCGAGAACCTGATGCAGCTAAACGAATTATTCCTCCACCGGAGGTTCCCAGTACTGCTATTTTCTCCCGCAGTGATGGAGTGGCTCATTGGCAATCTTGTATGAACGCCAACGAACATCTGCACGCGCTTTCAGAAAATATTGAAGTCAAAGGTAGCCACATGGGGTTAGGTCATAATTCCCGTGTGCTATGGATAGTCGCAAACCGCTTAGCGCAAAAAGAAGGGCACTGGCAGCCTTTTAGACAAAACGTTTTTCATAAAGTACTGTTTCCAAATCCTGATAGGGCATAAATTTGAGGGAAGTAATTAGCAGCGAAGAACGATTCGCAGACGTAAATGGAATTACCTTGTGTTACCAAACCTTTGGCAACCCTAACGATAGACCCTTGTTGTTGATTATGGGGCTAGCCACTCAAATGATCCATTGGGATCCGCGTTTTTGTCAAAAACTAGTGGACCAAGGGTATTGGGTAATTCGCTTCGACAATCGCGATATTGGTAGAAGTACCATTTTGCAAAATCAAAAAAAGCCGACTCTTTTTTCAGTGGCGGCGAATCAGTTGTTCGGTAAGAAACTTCACGTCCCTTATAATTTGCATACTATGGCTGGCGACGCGGTAGCATTATTAGATCATCTAAAGGTTGAGCGTTGCCATTTAGTTGGGGTATCCATGGGCGGGATGATTGCCCAATGTATTGCAATTGACTATCCAAATCGAGTTGCCAGTCTTACCTCGATTATGTCGACTACGGGCAACCGCAGGCTGCCAAAACCGAAAAAGTCGGTCATGTTCAGCATTCTGCAACCGCCTCCTAAAGAGCCCAAAGCCTATCTGAGGTATTCAGTAAGACTGTGGAAAATGCTCCACGGTAAACATTACCAGTTTGACCAAGCTAAAATTGCAGCACTATTACAACACGCCAGAGAGCGCTCGTTCAATCCAGACGGAGTATGGCGACAAACCTGCGCAATACTAGCCTCACCCGATCGCACTCAAGCTTTGCACAAAATTAGCTTACCTAGCCTTGTCATTCATGGTGATAATGATCCGTTAGTCCCTGTAGAGTGTGGAATCGCAACCGCTGCAGCGATAAATAACTGCGAACTGTTGATTATCAAAGGAATGGGACACACCTTGCCAGAGGAAGCGTGGGAGCAAATTATTGACAGTATTGTGAAGTTAGCGGATTAGTCAAATGCAGCCTGAGTCGCCCCCCAAGGATGGTTAATCAAAAAGATCCCCTTGTTGCGGTGTTGTGGTGTTAAGATTGGCTTGTTTTTTACGTTTCGCGATGGCTTTACGCCTTTGGCAAGCTTTGACAATGACACGTTTTGCGTAAGGAGTAGCTTGATTCCAATAAAGCCTTTCGTCTCTACTTCGAAAACATCCTGAACAATAGCCACTTTTTCCCGATTGGCAAACACCAATACAGGGGCTAGGAATGTCAAAAAACTCGAGTTGATCCACAATATTGGCTTATTTAGATAAATTCAGATCATTTCCTATAGTTTACACCTTTATGCAGTAGTAGGTGAAATACCGATTAGAATCGAAATGATCTGAGATTAAATGAGCCTATGGCTACTCTGGATATTGTGCGAATTTAGGTGCTGCTTGTCCTTCGTCGTACCAAGCAAATTTCTCTTCCCAAAATATATTGGCTTGGGGAGTGATATCAGGAACCCCATCTAAAAATCCTGCGGGTATGCACAACAGACTGCCATCACGGGTTAAATAAGGCACCTGAGACCCACATTCGGTACAAAACACATTGCTAAAGCGCACTGCATTTGGCAAATCAAAACGTTTTATGTTGTCTTTACCGCTGTGCCATTGAACATTATCAGGATCGGTAAAAATGAGTGAGGCGAAAGCTGAGCCTGTTTTCTTTTGACAGCGATCACAGTGACACTGATAAAAGCGTTTAAATGGGCCGTGAACCTCACAGGTTACTGTTCCACATAGACAGCTACCTTTGATTTCCTGAGACATCGTATTTCCTTTTAAATAGGTTTGATTTTAAAAATGAATCTAGCTTATTGAGGGTCTAATTTACAGACCTATTCCTAAGATAAACCGCTCCTTCTAAAATACATCAGACATAAAAAAATGCCAGTATGCTTAACACAGACTGGCATTCTTAATATCCGTTAAAGCATTACTTTTTCTTTGCTTTAGGATTCGGCAAGTCAGTAATACTTCCTTCGAAGATTTCAGAGGCTAAACCGATTGACTCATTCAACGTTGGGTGAGCATGAATTGTCAAAGCAACATCTTCAGCATCAGCGCCCATTTCAATGGCTAGACCAATCTCACCTAACATTTCACCTGCGTTGATACCGATAATTGCACCACCGATAACACGATTAGAATCTTTTTCGAATATCATCTTAGTCATACCTTCAGTACGACCTGAAGCGATAGCTCTACCAGAAGCAGCCCAAGGGAAAGTAGCCGTTTCGTAACTTACGCCTTGCTCTTTCGCTTCTTTTTCAGTTAATCCTACCCAAGCGACTTCTGGGTCAGTGTAAGCAACCGAAGGAATACATTTAGGGTCAAAGTAATGCTTCTTACCAGCAATCACTTCTGCAGCAACATGACCTTCATGTACCGCTTTGTGAGCAAGCATAGGTTGACCAACAAGGTCACCAATTGCATAAATGTGGCTAACGTTAGTGCGCATTTGCTTATCAACGTTAATGAAACCGCGTTCATCTACTTTTACACCCGCTTTATCGGCAGCAACTAAACTACCGTTTGGACGACGTCCAACGGCAACAAGAACTTTGTCGTATTTGACTGGTTCCGCTGGTGCTTGTTTACCTTCAAAGGTAACATACAAGCCGTCTTTTTTAGCTTCAACTGCAGTCACTTTGGTTTCTAACATCACGTTAAATTTGTTTTTAACGTATTTTTGATAGATTTTGATAACGTCTTTATCCGCAGCTGGGATCAACTGGTCTAAAAATTCAACCACATCAATTTGCGAACCTAGAGAACGATAAACGGTCCCCATTTCCAAACCAATAATACCGCCGCCCAAAACGAGCATTTTTTCTGGAATGTCTTTCATTTCCAATGCACCGGTAGAGTCGATTACACGATCATCATCATTTGGAATGAAAGGAAGAGAAACTGGCTCAGAACCCGCAGCAATAATCGCGTTATCAAAAGTGATGGTGGTTTTACCGTCTTTACCTTCTACTTCAAGGGTATTAGAACCGGTGAACTTACCGTAACCTTGCACAAATTTAACTTTGCGCATTTTCGACATACCTGATAAACCTTTAGTAAGTTGCCCTACTACACTGTCTTTCCAGCTGCGTACTTTATCTAAATCAATTTTCGGCTCACCAAAGACTACACCATGGGATGCCATTTCTTTTGCATCATCAATAACTTTGGCAACGTGAAGTAACGCTTTAGAAGGGATACAGCCTACATTAAGACATACTCCGCCTAAGGTTTCACGGGAGTCAATGATGACTGTTTCAATACCTAAATCGGCAGCTCTAAAAGCTGCGGAATAACCACCAGGTCCTGCACCTAGCACAACCAGTTGAGTTTTAATTTCGCTCATTATGACCTCAAATTTCGAATTCTATTCTGACAGACCTGTAAAATACTACCTTCGCAACAGTATGTTAGCAAAGGAAAGCACGACTAATCACGAAAAATATCAAAAAAGTGCGCTTTTACATTATTTATATATAAGCGCACCTATATTGCTAGCTAAAGTAGAATTTGACGAAGATCTGCTAACACATTGCTTAGGTGCACCGCAAAGCGTGCAGCCACAGCACCATCGATCACACGGTGATCGTATGACAATGATAGTGGTAACATAAGTCTTGGTTCAAAATCTTTACCATTCCATTTAGGTTTCATCTCACTCTTTGAGACACCCAAAATAGCCACATCAGGAGCATTTACGATAGGCGTAAATGCCGTACCGCCAATGCCACCTAAGCTAGAGATAGTAAAACAACTACCCTGCATGTCTGGGCCTTTCAGTTTGCCTTCTCTGGCTTTAATACTAATTTCAGTAAGCTCACGAGATATTTCGACAATACCTTTTTTATCTACATCACGCACAACAGGAACAACAAGTCCTCCTGGCGTCTCAACCGCAATACCAATATGGTAGTACTTTTTCTGGATCAAAGATTCACCAGACTCAGATAATGATGTATTAAATACTGGATAGGCCTTTAACGCATCAGCTACCGCTTTCATCATAAACACTAGCGGTGTTATTTTAACCCCGAGTTTACGTTTTTCGGCGATGACATTTTGTTCTTTACGGAATTTTTCTAACTCAGTAATATCCGCTTCTTCAAACTGAGTAACATGTGGAATCGTTACCCAATTGCGATGCAGATTCGGTCCAGAAATTTTCTGAATTCGCGTAAGAGGAACTTCTTCCACTTCACCAAACTTAGCAAAATCCACTTTAGGTGGAGCGAGTACTTGCAAACCACCTGAACCGCTTCCTACCGATGAACCTGGCGTCATCTTAGGACGTGATAATTCATATTTAACAAAAGATTGAACATCTTCTTTTAAAATACGTTTCTTAGGACCGCTACCAGTTACCTGAGTTAAATCGACACCAAACTCTCTTGCTAGGCGTCGTACCGAGGGTGAAGCATGCACTTTACCACTGGACTTTTTATCCGCCGCAGAAGGATGATGAGGAACTGGAGGTTTGCGAGCACTTGCAGGCGCTGCTTGAGCTGGGGCAGCAGGTGCCGCAGCTTTTTGTGCAGGAGCAGGGGCCGCAGCCTTAGGCGCTGATTTTTCAGTGACTTCAAGGGTAATAACCAAACTACCTTCAGACACTTTATCACCGACCTTGAGTTCAACACTTTTTACCGTACCACTTTTGGGTGACGGCACGTCCATCGTAGCCTTATCTGTTTCCAACGTAACCAGTCCGGCTTCAGCTTCAATCTCATCACCAGCTGCAACTAGTACTTCAATCACATCGACATCAGTGTCGCCACCAATATCTGGGACGTTAACATCAATCACAGACGTCGTTTCTTCACCGGAATCTGCCTCTTCTGTTGCAGGCTCTTCTGAAACAGTTGCTTCTTGAGCTGGCGCGGATGCAGGTTCTGACGCTGCAGGCGCGGCTTCAGCGCTTGAGTCTGATGCACCTTGCGTTGCTAACTCAAGTACTAAGGTTCCTTCAGAAACTTTGTCGCCCACTTTAATTTTTAAGGACTTAACCACACCCGCTGCAGGTGATGGTACGTCCATTGTGGCCTTATCAGTTTCCAACGTAATTAAACCGGTTTCAGCTTCAATTTCATCGCCTTCAGCAACCAGTACTTCAATAACGTCCACATCGGTATCACCGCCAATATCAGGCACTTTAACTTCAATCACTTCACTGCTTGAACTCGCTGCAGCTTGGGACGTTTGAGGCGTTGATTCTGGTGCTTTTTCTGGCGTTGCATCAGACGCTGGTGCTTCTGACGAAGCACCTTCAGCAGCAAGTTTCATTATCAAAGTATCTTGACTGACTTTATCGCCAACCTTTACCAAAATATCGGCAACTGAGCCTGCAAACGGCGCAGGAATATCCATACTGGACTTATCACTTTCTACCGTTATTAGGGAAGATTCAGCTTCAACCTCTTCGCCAACCGAGACACAAATTTCGATAACTTCTACTTCTTCACCGCCCACATCGGGGACCAATACATCTTTTAAATCTGACATTTTGAGTCCTCCCAATTACGCGTAAAGCGGATTAAGTTTGTCGCCATCAATACCAAACTCTTTGATAGCCTCTAGTACAACTTTCTTATCGATATCACCGGCTTTGCTTAACTCCGTTAGCGCAGCTAAGGCGATAAACTTAGCATCAACTTCGAAATGGTGACGCAAGTTAGGACGACTATCAGAACGTCCAAACCCGTCTGTACCTAGCACTTTATATTGACCTGGAACAAATGCACGAACTTGATCTGCGTAGTTTTTAACGTAATCAGTAGCGGCAATAGTAGGACCTTCGAATCCTTCTTCAAGTACGCTGGTGATATAAGGTACTTTAGCTTTTTTGTCTGGATTAAGCATATTGTAATGTTCACAATCTAAACCATCACGGGCCAATTCATTAAATGAAGGCACACTATATACTTCAGAAGCTACAGAAAACTTATCTTTCAACAATTGCGCAGCTTCACGCACTTGCAACAAAATAGTACCAGAACCAAGTAATTTAACTTTCTTCTTACTCTTCGCTGTGCCTACTTTTTCTAGAGAATATATCCCTTTAATGATGCCTTCTTCTGCCCCTTTAGGCATTTCTGGCTGGGCATAGTTTTCGTTCATTACCGTTAAGTAGTAGAAAACATTCTCATGATTTTCACCCATTCGACGTAAACCGTCTTGTACCACAACGGCCACTTCGTAACCATAAGTCGGATCGTAAGTCACACAGTTTGGAATCAGAGCCGCTTGCACGTGGCTATGTCCATCTTGATGCTGTAAGCCCTCACCATTGAGTGTCGTCCGGCCAGCGGTTCCACCTACCAAGAATCCTCTTGCCTGACTATCACCGGCTGCCCACGCCATATCACCCACACGTTGGAAACCAAACATAGAGTAATAAATGTAGACTGGGATCATAGGTAAATTATTGGTCGAGTATGACGTCCCTGCTGCTAACCACGACGCCATAGCACCGAGTTCGTTAATCCCTTCTTGTAACACCTGACCTTTTTTATCTTCACGATAGTAGGCCACCTGGTCAGCATCTTGAGGAACATATTTTTGTCCCTGACTAGAATAAATACCCACTTGGCGGAACAAACCTTCCATACCAAAAGTACGGGCTTCATCAGGAATAATAGGTACGATACGACTACCAATCTGTTTATCTTTGAGCATAACAGTCAAGACGCGAACAAAGGCCATGGTTGTGGAGATCTCACGCTCTCCAGAGCCTTTAGTGATAGCTTCGAAAGACTTTAACGGTATCGCAGGTAAATCTTCTGTGCTGTCAGCTAAACGGGTTGGCATATATCCAAACAGTTTTTCTCTGCGTCGTCTAAGATAAGTTAACTCTGGGCTATCTTCAGAAAACTTGTAATAAGGTAAGTTTTCAAGATCCTCATCAGCAACCGGAATATTGAAGCGATCACGATATTGGCGAACCGCATCGATATCCATCTTCTTAACGTTATGGGCGATATTCTTACCTTCACCAGCAGAACCTAAACCATAACCTTTAACGGTCTTGGCAAGAATTACCTGCGGACGACCTTGGGTTTCTGAAGCGCGTTTATAAGCAGCATAAACTTTAACCGGATCGTGCCCACCACGATTCAAACGCCAGATATCGTCATCTGACATATTTGAAACCATTTCTTTCAGTTCTGGGTATTTTCCAAAGAAGTTCTCACGGGTGTAAGCGCCTCCTTTAGCTTTGTAGTTTTGGTATTCACCATCTACCGTTTCATTCATTACATCAAGTAACTTTCCAGAAGTGTCACGCGCTAAAAGCGGATCCCAATAGCGACCCCAAATCACTTTGATGACTTCCCAACCCGCACCGCGGAATGTCCCTTCTAATTCTTGGATAATCTTTCCATTACCACGAACAGGTCCATCTAGACGTTGCAAATTACAGTTAATAACGAATGTTAAGTTGTCTAAACCTTCACGGGAAGCTAGACCAATAGCACCTAAACTTTCTGGCTCATCCACTTCACCATCACCCATGAAACACCATACGCGCTGTTCTGAACAATCTTTTAGTCCACGATTGGTAAGGTATTTTAAGAAACGGGCTAGGTAGATAGCCTGCATTGGACCTAAGCCCATAGATACCGTTGGAAACTGCCAAAAATCTGGCATCAATTTAGGATGCGGGTATGAAGAAATCCCCTTGCCATCCACTTCCTGACGGAATCCATCTAACTGCTCTTCCGATAAACGACCTTCGATGTAAGCTCGCGAATATATGCCGGGAGAAACATGCCCCTGAACAAATAAATAATCGCCGCCATCCTTGTCGTTAGGTGCGCGGAAAAAGTGGTTAAAGCCCACATCATAAAGCATAGCTGAGGATGCAAAACTTGATATATGGCCACCTAACTCTAAATCTTTCTTAGAGCCGCGCAAAACCATCATCATTGCATTCCAACGGATTGCTTGACGAATTTTAGCTTCAATCGTTTGATCCCCGGGCATAGTCGGTTCTTGACCTGCGGGAATGGTGTTTATATAGGCAGTTGTCGCTGTATAGGGTAAGTACGCACCGTTACGGCGAGCCTTTTCTATCAAGCTTTCTAATAAGTAGTGGGCGCGTTCTACACCCTCTTCTTCAAGTACTGCGTCTAGGGCTTCTATCCATTCCTGGGTTTCTTGTGGATCCACATCCGGATGCATCATATCAGCCATGGTGCTTTCCTTTAGTTAGTTTAAAGATAAATTTACTGACCGAGAAAACAAAGAATAGTTTATTTTCATATTCTTTTCTTTCAGTTCAGTAAGTAAATTACATAAATTAGCAAAATTAACTTTGCCAAAAAGGTTATTCCTGTATTTCAATTCTTCTAAGTGCCCGTTGCACTCGGGTATCTTGTCGATTGATCTCTAACAAAATATCTTCAATGAACGCCAAATGTTCATTACTTGCTTGTCTTGCTGTTTCTGGATTACGAGAAACTATGCCAGCTAATATTTTTTCACGTTGCTTATGAATTATGTCAGTAACATCATCTCGAATTGCCAACATTTCAAAGTTCGCTTTGATATTTTCCTGCAACATTGATTTCAAACTACGCATAACATGCACTAACACTAAATTATGTGAAGCCATGGCCATGGCAAGATAAAACTCCACCAAGGCTTTGGACAAATCCGTTTTGTCTGACTTTTTAGAAAGCTCTGAAATCGAGGCTAGTGCATTTTCGAGTTTGATATAATCTTCTGGTTGCCCTCGCAAGGCAGCATAATAAGCCGCCATGCCTTCTAAAGCATGACGAAATTCTAATAAATCAAATTGAGTTTCTGGTCGTTTGGCAATGAGATCCATTAGTGGATCTGTAACCGATGCAGTTAAGTTGCGCTTGACAAAAGTACCGCCGCCTTGTTTACGCAACAATAAACCGCGGGCTTCTAAATTTTGAATCGCTTCACGCAAGGACGGCCTAGAAACAGCAAACTTCTCGGCAAGTTCACGCTCAGATGGTAACTTTTGCCCGGCTAATAAACGGCCGTCAATGATCATTGATTCCAACTCTTCAGTAATCACATCAGAAAGTTTTCGTGACTGTATGCGTTGCATGTTTGCGCGTGCTTCCTCAAAAAGTGTTAGGGCTCGCCATAGTGTTAATTAGCAAAAAACGCTTCTGCTACACCCACACACTAAAATTGGTAAGACCATTTTACCTAATAGGTTAGACTAGTTATTTAATTACGTAAACCTTTTACCTGAAAAACTTTTTCAAACATTCTGTTAAAAAAACTCGAAAGTTGTTAAACAACCTATTTTTAAAGGCTTTTCATGAATGGTCAGACCACAATCCGCAAATTGGCGCAAAGTGCAGTTAATTTACCTCAGCCAACCCGAAAGGGACAACACCGAAATTAACACCACTAAAAACATTACATTTCGTTTTGCTAATCGAACCAGAGTACAAGGTTCTTCAGTATAGTCTGATTTATCACATTCGACTTCCTCTGCAGCATCAGCAACACTGCATAACATTTCTTTAGCTGAAATACTAAGGTCAAATAAATAGGTTAACCATATGGGAAGCGCTTTGGAAAAATGCCCCATTAAAAGTAATCCTAAGGTGGTTATTCTGACAGGCAGCCAATCAAGTACCGCCATTAATTGTTCAGCGATAGTGAGGTCTTGCTGATATTCATTTTTATAAGCTTCTGTTGAGCTTCTTGCTATTACATACATCACGGCACCAGCAGGGCCCAGAATGGCAAACCAAATAATGACAGCTGCATAATGCTGGTAATTCAACCAAACTAAGGCTTGACCAAATGACCTTGGGCTGTCACCGCTGTGTCCTAATTGATCCGCATACAGTGAACAAGCTTGAAAATCACCTCTATTTGCCGCTTGCAGATAACATTTATAAATTTCCCGCAACTTTGGGCAACCGATACATACCATTAAAATAGCGGTATCGAGAATTAATCTAATTAACGAGTTATCCAGGCTATTTAGCAGCACCAGAATGAAAAAAGCAGGGATTAACACAGCCGCTAAAAAAGTAATACTGGTCATATCTTCAGAAAAGATACCTTTGCGGGTTAAGAAATTTTGGTATATTCCATTGTAAAAACTCTCTCGCCAATATTTAGTTTGGGTGGCTATACGCTCTGCCATTAAAACCACAATTAAGCTTATTAATGTCATGGAACTTCCTTTTGTTAATTATCTTCATTTAAAAAAACTGTGGATTGCATTAAAAATCAAGAGAAACAGGGTTAAGAATTATAAAAAAAACCAATCTGTTGTCGATACCTGCCCCAGTCAAAGCTCACACCAGGATCCGTTTTTCGCCCCGGAGCAATATCATTGTGCCCAACTATCCTAGACAAATTAATTAAAGGATATTGAGCAACGATGGCGTGTGTTGCTCGAACTAACGCCGCATATTGCTGTGCACTATATGCGGTATTATCTGTTCCTTCTAACTCAATGCCAATGGAAAAATCATTGCATCTGGTACGACCTTGAAAGGAAGAGACACCTGCGTGCCAGGCACGGTTTTCAAAGCCTACAAATTGGACGATTTGACCATCTCTGCGAATTAACAGGTGAGCAGACACGCGCATTTCGTAAATTTGTTCGAACATAGGATGTATATGCGGCTGAAGCTTACCCGCAAAAAAATCTAAAATATGCGGGCCACCGAACTCCCCTGGCGGCAATGATATATTGTGGATTACCAATAGACTGATATCATTGGGATCTGGTCTACAATCAAAATGTTCACATTCTGAGCGTTTAACCGAGTCAAGCCAACCCGCGTGTATTTGCAATCTGGTGTCTGAGACCATATATAAAACAAGCCGTTAGTTTAAAAGCGATAAAGAAGCAGCATAGCAGGGTATAGAATGGAACAAAATCAATCACCAGCGGAAAACTCCACTAAAATAGGAAAATGGATGTTTTTCGCCTTTTGGATAGTTGGCCTGTTGCTGCTATCGCTGTTTTTCGGTGATCGATTAGAAAAACAAATCAATCCCAATCAGAATCCTGAAAGTCAACTCAACAATGGTGCGGTTGAAGTCAAGCTTAAGCGTAATAGAATGGGACACTATGTCGCTAGTGGTCTGATTAATGATCAACCTGTGACGTTTTTATTGGATACCGGAGCAACCAATGTTTCTGTGCCTGCTCACCTGGCAAATGAATTAGGGTTGGTAGCCGGTGCAAGATATACAGTTTCAACGGCCAATGGCAACGTGACAGTAGCACAAACAAATATACAACAACTGGATTTAGGCTCAATTCGAATAAACAACGTTCGTGCCAGTATCAACCCCGGCATGTTAAGTGATGAAATACTGTTAGGTATGAGTGTACTCAAACAGTTGGAATTTACTCAACGCGGTGATTGGTTGATACTGCGACATTAACAATACTGAATAGATTACCCCCTAGGCTAATCTGCCACTACTTTACTTGTGTGACTTTTATATGAATCAAAATTTGATAACCAAAGATGTTGAGCAAGCGCTTAACGAAGACTTAAATGGCTTAGGCCCCATAGATGGAGATATTACTGCTGCGTTAATTAGCAACGATGTTATGGTCAAGGCATCTATTTTAACCCGAGAAGACTGCATTATTTGTGGAATTCAATGGGCAACAGAGACGTTTAACCAAGTCAACCCTGACATCACCGTGAATTGGTTAGTGGCCGATGGCGATGAATGTACCGCCAATCAAATCTTCTGCGAGCTGTCCGGCTCTGCCCGCTCCATATTAACCGCTGAGCGCACGGCACTGAACTTTTTGCAAACTTTATCAGGTACTGCAACCACAACTAAAGCCTATGTTGATTTACTTTCTGGCAGCGGTATCACCTTACTAGACACACGTAAAACCATTCCCGGTATGCGCCTGGCCCAAAAATATGCAGTGAAATGTGGAGGAGCCCAAAATCACCGCATCGGTTTATTTGATGCGTTCTTAATAAAGGAAAACCATATACTTGCTTGCGGTTCTATTGCTAATGCAGTGCAACAAGCGCGGCAAAACAAGCCACAAGCGAAAGTAGAAGTTGAGGTGGAAAGCCTTGATGAGCTTAAACAAGCCATAGATGCAAGAGCTGATATTGTAATGTTAGATAATTTTGATCACGAAATGCTAAGTCAAGCAGTTTTGATCAATCAAAAAACCGTTAAATTGGAAGTTTCAGGCAATATAACCCAAGAAAAATTGCAAAACTTACGGGGTATAGGTATAGATTTTGTGTCATCAGGGGCATTAACCAAGGATGTCAAGTCTATTGATTTATCCCTTAGAATCAATTAGTTAAATATTTAAGCGCTGTATTTTTGTTTGATGAACGAGACTTGAGTATGTTTCTACATACTTGTCAGTAACGGATCTCGTTCTATACTGATTATGAATTCAACGAGGACGCCATCAAACGCAAACGTTGTTGTGGCAACAAACAACTTAACTAACTATTTTACAGTAACTTAAATCGCACTAATTGGTGCAGGAGATAAATACCATGAAAATGACTCAAATGACTAACAACAAAGGTTTTACACTAATTGAATTGATGATCGTTGTAGCGATTATCGGTATTCTTGCAGCCATCGCATTACCTGCGTACCAAGGTTACACACAAAAAGCAAAATTTACTGAAGTAACTAATGCAACAGCAGCAGCGAAATCAGCCGTTGAAGTATGTGCACAAGTTAATAACGGTTTAGACACTTGTGATGGTGGTTCAAATGGTATCCCTGATGACGTAGCTGTAAGCGCAGCAGATGTAGGCTTAACAACAACTAATGGCGATATTGTAACTGAAGGAAAAACGGGTAGTGATTTAGCGGGTAAGACTTATACCTTAGACGCTTCGTATGCTGCAGGCAAAGTTACATGGGTAGCTACTTGTAGTGATGCAACTCTTTGCTAAAACATAGCTAACAAAAATAATGTAAAGCCCAGGTTATCTGGGCTTTTTCGTCTCAACATTAAGATAATTGGGTTCGAATCATGGCAAAGACTGCAGAAGTTTACACTTGGATTGGCGTAGATAAAAAAGGCCACAATCGCAAAGGCGAAATTAGCGCACTTTCTTTATCTGAAGCGAAGAATATGCTCCGCCGCCAAGGTGTCTCTGCCACCAAGGTTAAAAAGCTAGCCAAACCCTTGTTTGGTAGAAAAGACAAAGTCTCTGCCCAGGATATCAGTGTGGTTTCCCGGCAAATAGCCACTATGCTCGGTGCCGGTGTTACCTTAATTCAAACCATCGACATGATAGCCCAAGGCCATGCAAAACAAAGCATGCGCCGAATGCTTACCGAGATTGCCGATGAAGTCAAAGCAGGTAATCCGTTATCAAGTGCCCTGCGCAAACACCCTGAGCAATTTGAAGATCTATATTGCGACTTAGTGGAAACCGGGGAGCAATCCGGGGCTCTGGAAACCATCTATGACCGCATTGCAACATATAAAGAAAAAGCCGAAGCCCTAAAATCAAAAATCAAAAAAGCCATGTTCTACCCAATTGCAGTTGTGGTGGTGGCTTTTATCGTTACGACTATCCTACTGGTATTTGTGGTGCCGCAATTTGAAGAGATTTTTAGTAGTTTTGGCGCAGAATTACCTGCGTTTACACTTTTCGTGTTGGCAATTTCCCAGTTTGTGCAAGACTTCGGTATTTTTATCGCCGCGGGGGTAGCCATTGCCGCTGTGCTCTTTATTCGCGCCCATAAAAAGTCACGAAATTTACGAGACAGTGTTGATAAGAAAATCCTAAAAATTCCAGTGATTGGCGAAATTTTGAAAAAAGCCTCCATTGCGCGATTTACCCGCACCCTTGCCACTACTTTTGCTGCGGGTGTGCCTTTGATTGGCGCATTAGATTCAGCGGCAGGCGCGTCTGGGAATGCCGTATTCCGCGATGCGATTTTATTTATTAAGCGGGAAGTTGCTGGCGGTATGCAAATGAATACGGCAATGCGCGCCACTGGGGTGTTTCCAGATATGGTCACACAGATGATTGCCATAGGCGAAGAATCCGGTGCTGTGGATGATATGCTCAGTAAAATTGCAACCATTTACGAAGCAGAAGTAGATGATATGGTTGATGGTTTAACCAGTTTATTAGAACCGATGATTATGGCCGTGTTAGGTGTGGTGATAGGTGGTTTGATTGTGGCGATGTATTTACCTATCTTCCAAATGGGTAACGTGGTTTAGTAAAAGTCAGCGTCACGTTATATAATTCGTAATATGCTTGCTAGAAAGGTTTCTACCTAAACACTTTTCTGGCAAGCTTAGAAAAAATACTTTCACTTTAATAAGAACCTATATATGCCTGCGATGTTTGAGCTACTAGCCGAGTCACCCATATTTTTTATTAGTTTCGTTTTTATTATCAGTTTATTAGTAGGCAGTTTTTTAAATGTAGTTATTTATCGTTTACCGGTAATAATGGAAAGGAGTTGGAAACAAGAATATCAACAGTACTTTCACCCAGAAACGTCTGAGCAAACTAGCCAAGAAACATTCAATTTAGTCAAACCCGATTCTACTTGCCCCAAATGCCAACATAAAATACGAGCCTGGGAAAATATTCCGGTTATTAGCTGGTTGTTCTTGAGGGGAAAATGCTCCCAATGTAAAAACCCCATTTCAATTCGCTACCCTGCCGTAGAACTTTTCACCGCTTTAACCAGTGTGGCTATCGCCTGGCACTTTGGATTTGGTTGGCAAGCCGCTGCTGCAGTTTTGCTGACGTGGTGTTTAGTGGCCTTAATCTTTATTGATATCGATAAAATGCTGTTACCCGACCAAATCACTCTGCCTATTTTATGGTTGGGACTGATACTGAGTACCATGGACGTATTTGTTACGCCCAAGGACGCGATCATTGGCGCTGCTGCGGGTTACCTAAGCTTATGGAGTGTTTATTGGTTATTTAAATTACTGACTGGCAAAGAAGGTATGGGCTATGGTGATTTTAAATTACTAGCAGCTCTAGGTGCATGGGTAGGTTGGCAGTATCTTCCCATCATTATTCTGCTCTCATCCATTGTGGGCGCAATAATCGGAATTAGTTATTTATTGATTAAGGGAAAAGATAAAGGTAGCCATATCCCTTTCGGGCCTTACCTAGCAATTGCTGGTTGGTTAACGTTAATTTATGGTGAAAGTATCGCTAACTGGTATTGGAGTTGGGCATTAGCATGAGTGATTACGTAATTGGGTTAACTGGCGGTATAGGTAGCGGCAAAACAGCCGTTTCCGATATATTTTCTGATATGGGTATTGACGTCATTGATGCTGATGTTATCGCTCGTGAAGTGGTAGAGCCAGGCAGTCCAGCACTGCACGTTATTGCCAAAAAGTTAGGTGAAAAATCGTTGTTAGCAGATGGTAATTTAAATAGGCAGTATGTAAGAGAGGTGGTATTTTCTGATCCTAAGTTGAAAGTCTGGCTAGACAATCTGCTGCATCCAATGATCCGCAAGAATATGCAACGCCAATTAAAGCAAGCAAAATCGCCCTACTGCATTCTTGCTGTCCCCTTATTAGTCGAAAATAATATGATGGCAATGGTCAATCGGGTTTTGGTAGTTGATGTGTGCGAAGATGTTCAATTGCAACGAGCGTCGAACAGAGATCAACAATCCAGCCAACAAATTAAAAACATAATGGCTAATCAAGTATCCCGCGAAGTACGCTTAAGCCATGCTGACGACGTGATCGATAATAACGGACTGATAATTGACTTAAAAAAACAAGTTGAGCAATTACACCAACAATATTTAGTACTGGCAAACAATCAAGCTGTTGTGGTTTAAGTTAAATTTACAGCAAACATCTATATTGCTAGACAAACTACTTAACCCTTTCGAAAATATGTTAAGTTATAGTGCTTAACGCTGCATTTCAGATTGAGAACCCTTATTCCTGTATTTTCTAGAGTCATTTGATTTACAACTTTATTATCTTGGGGTTGAAATCTGACGCGTTTTGCGGTGTAGTTCCCAATAAGAATAATCATTCAATAGTCAGTTCTAACTATTTTGATTTGCTTTTTAAGAACAATAAATCTTCCGTCTGCGTATAAATTCTTTAGGATAATCAATGTCATTAGCTGTTTATGAGTTTCCATTAAACGAAAAAGTCAGGACTTATCTCCGTCTTGAACAGTTGTTTATTCAGCTCAAGCAAAGCGCACAAGCCCAAGAAGACTGGCAGTTTATGAGTTTTTTTGAGGCTCTTTTTACGTTACTCGACCTCTTAGAGCGACTGGATTTACGCAGTGACATTTTAAAAGACATTGAAGTTCATGAAAAAAACTTAGTGTTTTGGTCACAGCATCCAAAAATTGACTCTGAAGCACTCCAGGCAGCATTACAAAAAATACTTCACCTTAGAGATCAACTTAAACACTCTAAGAAAGTGGGCGCTTCACTGAAAGAAGATAAGTTTTTAAGTTCAATTAGACAGCGTTTTTCAATACCCGGCGGTACCTGTAGTTTTGATTTACCCAATTTACATTACTGGATAAAGCAACCGTTAGAATTGATCCGCACCGATATTGATAACTGGTTAAAAGAATTCAACTTAATTAATGAAGCTATCGATATCACCTTAGCGTTTTTACGTGAACGTGGCAGATTTACCGACATCACGGCTGAAAAGGGTTTTTATCAAGGCATTGCAGATGATAAAAGTGAATTAATTCGCATCCAAAGTATCACCGATGAAGGTTATTACCCCATGTTAAGTGGCAACAAATACCGTTATGCAATTCGATTTATGTTATTTACCGCCAATGAAAATGGCAGTAGTCAAGTGCATGAGTCTATCCCGTTTAAAATTGCCAGTTGTTAGGAGTTTAAATTTACTATGGTAGTAAGCTGTCCCACTTGCTCAAAAAAAGTAGAATGGAATGAATCAAGTTTATTCCGACCATTTTGTTGTAAACGTTGCCAACTTATTGATCTGGGCGAATGGTCAAATGAAGAAAAAGTGATTGCAACACAAAACTCAGAAACCAATAATACAAGTACGTCACTACCTGATATTGAAGACATTGAAGCCATGTTGGCGCAAAAGCAACAGAATTTTTTTAAAGAATAGGCTCTAACGCTTCTATCATTAATTGCAAATTCACTCGCCCTCGAAACTCGTTTATATCCAACTTGTAAGCAAGTTGAACTTGCTTACAGCTATGATTGGGCCAAAGATCTGGGTCAATATTAAATGCTATGGCATCCACTAATACCCCTGACTCACTTTTCAGCATAAGCTTGAGATGTTTGCCAGCTAATAATTTTTGATCGACAGGTGTAAAAACGCCATCAAAAATAGGCTCAGGAAATCCTTGCCCCCAAGGTCCGCAATCTTTTAACTGCTGCGCAAACTCAAGGGAGAATTCTTGCTGTGAAAGTTCCCCATCACTGAGAACCTGCCCGCTTAAATCGCGATCTTTTAATAATTCGTGACTAACTTGCTCGAAAACCTGTTTAAATGCGGCAAACTTGTTAGCGGCTATTGTTAAGCCAGCGGCCATAGCATGACCACCAAACTTAACAATCATATCAGGATAGCGACTGTTGATTTCTTCTAGCAAGTCGCGAATATGTAGACCAGTGATTGATCTGGCTGAGCCTTTTAAGGTGTCATCGTCTTGATGTGCAAATGCAATGGTAGGACGATTGTATTTTTCTTTGATTTTACCCGCAACAATGCCAATAACGCCTTGGTGAAAATCTGCTTGATATACAACGATCCCATTTTTCCATTGGTCGCCATCAATTTCCAAGCTTTCTAAACTGGCTAACGCTTGGTCTTGCATAGATTGTTGAATTTCTCTGCGTTCTCGATTTAGTGAATCGAGCTCAACGGCCATTTGCCTGGCTTTAGCCTGATCTGCAGCCAATAAGCATTCGATTCCCAAAGACATGTCATCTAATCTGCCTGCTGCATTCAAGCGCGGCCCGAGTACGAATCCCAGATCACTAGATACCATAGTCGCTGCGTTCTTCCCTGCCACTTCCACTAAAGCTGTGATACCTGGGCGGCACTTACCACTGCGAATACGTTGTAAGCCTTGGTAAACTAACACTCTATTATTACTATCCAAAGGCACCACGTCCGCCACTGTCCCCAATGCAACAATATCCAAAAACTCCGCTAAATTAGGTTCAGGAATAGCTTTTTCCGCAAACCATTGACGTTGTTTTAAATGATTTCTTAGGGCTAACATTAAATAAAATGCGACCCCCACTCCGGCTAAATTTTTAGATAAAAATTCACAGCCAGGTTGATTGGGATTGACGATTGCATCAGCCTGGGGAAGACGGTCAGCAGCTAAATGATGATCGGTAACCAGCACTTTAATGCCCAGCTCTTTCGCTCTATCTACACCGCCAAAACAAGCGATACCGTTATCAACTGTGATAATCAATTGCGCACCTTGCTGATGGGCAACCTCGACTATTTCAGGGCTCAAACCGTAGCCAAAATCAAATCGATTAGGAACGAGGTAAGCGTGATCACGGGCTCCCATTCTAGCCAAACACAGCATGGTTAATGCTGTGCTTGTGGCACCATCGGCATCAAAATCTCCCACGATGATAATTTTAAGCTGTTGCTCCAAAGCGTCACTAAGTACTTCAACAGCGGCATTGATACCTGAAAGATTTTGATAATGGAGTAAAGCCCTTGCACCTTTATCCAACTGACTTGCATCTTCTATTCCTCGACTTGCAAAAATTTGTCGAATAATAGGTTGGGAAATGTGGTTTAGATGAGAATCAGAGACAGGTTGGCGACGGACGATTTTGGCAGGCATAAGTTACCGTTGTTTGATATGGCAGAAGTAACACAGAAACAAGGCTCAAAACAGCGAATGCTTTGAGCCCCAAGATTAAATTAGATTTGTGATAATTTTTGGAGTAAGGCATCAGCTGGCATGTAACCACCCACCAAAGAACCATCAGGTAAAATGATGTTTGGTGTCCCATTTACGCCTACACGCGTACCAAATGCATATTCATCAGCAACTTTATTGCTGCAGGTGGAACCATTTACATCGGCACCGGTTTTTGCCGCTGTAAGGGCACTTTGTTTATCATCAGCACACCACACTGCAACCATATCGTAATATGTTTGAGTATTAAGACCACCGCGAGGATACGCTAAATAACGAACGGTAATACCTTTGTCGTTATAATCATCAATTTCTCGATGTAACTTACGACAATATCCACAAGTAATGTCAGTGAAAACATTAATTACGTACTTTTCATCCTTTGCTTTAAACTCAATAACATCTTCGTCGGAAAAATCTGAAACCCCTTCTAAACGCAATTCGGATAATTTAATGTCAGTCTCATTACGCATACCAGCATCCACATTAAATATGCGGCCACTTACTAAATATTTGCCATTTTCACCGGTGTAAAATAGCCCTTGATTAGTAGAAACTTGAGCTAGATTAGGAATCGGTGAGTCACCTATGGCTAATACTTTAAGGCCTAACACGTTTTCTAGTTTTTGTTTCGTTTGAGCATAGTCAGTACTGGCCGAGGCAGCATTAACTTGTGAGTCAACTTTAGGCATCATTTCGGCTGGTTGTTCAACTATTACGTTAGCGCTATCTTGGCTATCCGACGAATTCTGTTTGTCTTGCATCATTGCATAAGTCGATGCTGCTGCAATACTCAACGTCACCAAAATTAGCGGTGGTTTTATCCAGTTTTTCATTTACCTTCCTATTAATTAACCATTATTCACTGCGTTGTAAGATATAGACCTACGATATGCATAAAAAATTGCATCTAAACAGTTAATTTTGAGTGTTCAAGATTAACCCGTAGTTTATAACGAAAGCGGCTATAATCCAATGCAAGCAAAGTACACCTTGGCATATATTTTCACCTTTTTAACGCATATCCTGTATTTGGAAAGCAATGAATACAGTTTACTGATCTATCCTCTTGGATGATGCTCTTCCACCAGCATTTGTAACCTTTGCGTCGCCACGTGAGTGTATATTTGTGTGGTCGATAAATCGCTGTGTCCTAGTAACATTTGTACAACCCTCAAATCTGCACCATGATTCAGTAGATGAGTCGCAAACGCATGGCGTAATGTATGGGGCGAAAGATGAGTTTGAATACCTGCTACCAGGGCGTAATGTTTAATCCTGTGCCAAAACGTTTGCCTGGTCATCATTAGGCCACGATTACTCGGAAAGACAATATCAGACTCCCCTTTCAATAAGTTACCCCGAGCTAGTTTAATGAACCTCAATAACCATTCAATGGCTTCTTCACCTAGGGGCACTAATCTTTCTTTGTTACCTTTCCCTGTTACTCTAATTACGCCTTGCTGTAAGCCCATTTGTTCCATTCGCAAGGAAACCAATTCCGATACTCGTAACCCCGTGGCGTAAAGAACTTCCAACATGGCCTTATCTCTAAACTCAATGGGGTTATCTATATTTGGCGCATTGAGCAAATCATCAACCTGCTCTTCACTCAAGGTTTTAGGCAGGGATTGGGGGAGTTTGGGGTTACGCATTTGGGCAATGGGATCATCTTCTCGTAACTTGGATTGCAACAAATAAATATTGAACATCCGTAAGCTACTTAAAAAACGCGCGATACTGCGTTCTGACATATTCAAGTCGTATTGATAGGCTAAGTATTGATCAATGTCAGATTTATTAAATTGCTGAAGGTTAAAGTTAGCCTCCTGCTTTTCAGCAAAAATACAAAACTTCAACAGATCTGAGCGATAAGCACTTAACGTGTGCTCACTTAACCCTTTTTCAATCCAAATGGAGTCGATAAAGGTCTCAATAAGTGTCAAATGATGATCTTGTACTGTCACTTACTGTTCCTTAACACCATTTAACGTAAATTTTTAAGCAGTAATTTGGCTTCTTCAGAGCCTTTTTCCACAGCCTTTTTGAGCCAACGCTTAGCCTTTTGAGGATCAGATTTTGTGCCTACTCCATTAATATAGGCTTTGGCTGTGGCTAACATCCCCTCTACCGATCCCCATTTGGCGCTTTGTTCATAAAACACTGTAGACAACACCAAATCTTTTTTAAGTCCATTTTCCTGTTCATGCAATTGCGCTAGCCCAAACGCTGCAGCAGAATTTTGCATTCCATAGGCAATAATATAATAAGACTCCGACTTTTGCGGATTAACCTCGACCTCCTCACCACTTGCGTATATATAACCTAATTCAACCAATGCACTTTGATTGTTGTTTGCCGCACTTTGTTCTAAATATTGCAATCCCTTATCAATGTTTTGCTCCCGACCTTCACCATAAAAATAGCAATAGCCAAGATCATATAGAGCACTACTTAAACCGAACTCAACCGCTTTTTCATAGTAATCACAGGCGAGTTGATAGTCGGATTCGCCATGCTCTCCTAGATAATAAATATCAGCCAGATTTTCCGCCGCAAAACCATTTCGTTGGCTTGCCGCTTTTTGGTACCAATTGATTGCCTCATCGAGGTCCTTTTCTACTCCCTTGCCATAACGTAAAGAAGTTGCATAGTTGTTTTGCCCCGTTGAATTTCCTCCTCGCGCAGAGAATTGGTAAAAATTAACCGCTCTTTCTAAATCAACGTCTACACCTTCTCCGTGCTCATACAAATAGCCTAAATTCGCCGCGGCTCGAAAGCTGCCACGATTGACCGCTTGCACGTAATATGCAATGGACTGCTGGAGGTTTTTTTCAACGAGTTCACCCTCTCGGTATATGATACCCAACTCAAACAAGGCATCTTTATCCCCCAACCTAGCCGCCTGCTTAAAGCGTTGCACACCCTGAGCAATATTTTTGTGATGATCAATTTCAATGAAGGCTAAACCATATGCACAACTGGCAATTTCTTGAGCGTTGCTTTGGGGATCATCGATAACCTCTTGATAAAATGATGCCGCCAAATCGTAATTACGCTTTTCTATCTCATCAGCGTATAGGTCGCCTAATCTGCAGCCCGCCAACTGAAACCCGGCGTCGAGGGATTTTTCAAAATAATCAATGGCTTGAGATAAATCTTGGCCAACGCCTCGACCAAACCGATAAGCAAGACCAAGGTTATACAGGGCGTTAGGCTCCCCTTGTTGCGCCGCTTGCTGATACCAATAGACTGCTTTTTCTCGATCTTTGCTGAGACCAAAATGCGAAAACGTGTACAAGATCCCATAGTCCAATTGGGCTTTTGCATAACCTTGTTCAGCCAACTGCTCAATAATTGCCAAACCAGTTTCACTGTCTTGTTGATTGTTCCAGTTTCCGTTCAACAAAATGTGGGCGTAGTCTAATTTTGCCCGTGGATATTTCTCCCCTAAACGTTGCAGCAAATAGGTCAGCTTTTGATTAACTAAAGGCGTGATCAGTCCAAATGTTGTGTTGTAGCCATTGATAGCATTACGCCAATACGAATAGTATTCTTCAGGTAAATTAGCTAATAAATAATCAAACGCTTGGGTATGGTTGGGTTGATTTAAAAACCCATCTAACCATGCATTGGTTGCTTCTTCAGCCCCTAGGGTCTTAACATTATATTGATATAGATGAGCAGCCTCTTCCATTTCGAAAGGATCTTGGATGGATAACATATATTGTCCAAGTGCTGCACTGGCATTCAAAAAGCCGTTTTCTGAAAAGGTTAGCAAATCGTCCATTCTAAATTCGAATTCATTGTAATTTTGCTCATGCAAATACGCGTTAGCCAAGGCAACTGAAGCAACAGCACCTAAATTTTCAGCGTTTTCCAACGATTGAATCACTAACTCAGGATGGTCATTCTTCAGCCAGGTATTAAATTGCCAAAGAAACGCCGCGATACTTCCTGTTTGGAAACGATTCTCCATTTGTATTTTAGCGAGCTTTTTACTTTTTCCATTTTGTGGGATAAGTAGATTCTGTTGACGGGCAAAAAATTCAGTGTTTTCCACATAATAGACTGAATATTTTGAGGTTATCCTATCCATTGCGTGCACTTTGAATACAACCTGATTCGCCAAACGAATCATTTCCATATCAAACACACTGATACCCATCCAATTAAAGATGATTTGAGCTTCGTAGAGCTCCCGAATCGTGATTGCTTCTTGAGGCGTTTTGCCACTTCCTGATTGCAACAATAAAGCGGAGATAAGATCAATCTTATGCCTAATCTGCAGAGCTTGCTCTTCGTTTAACGCCTCATCAGCACAATGCAGTGCCATTCGATACGCCATTAAGCTGGTATTATTTAGGGCCAAAAGCTCATTGATAGCGTGCTGATGTTGGGGGCTACAAAAATCCTCTTCTGGCCAAGAATTTAAACGTTCCAATTGGGTATTATATGGTGTAATAACCGTATTAACGTCCGCCATAAAAAACTGATTTATTTGCTCTAACCAGTATTTTTTGTCTTCACTCATATTTGCGGTATCGAAATCAAGTACGATCTTGGGAGTCATAACCTGTGTGGGTTGAGTAGTCGTTGTTGCACATCCTGCCAGTCCTCCACCAATGAGTAAGATGGAAGATATAACTTGCAACAAAAACACCCAAGGTTGTTTCATATCATTTGAACCCTTTGACTTGTTTAATCAAATCATAAGCCGATTGTATATCCTGGGCCTTATTTTTCGCTATTTCAATGGCTTGTTTCGGTAGGCCTTTAGACACCAGTTTATCAGGGTGATATTCGGTCATCAGTTTGCGATACGCCTTTTTGATCGTCCGTCCGTCGTCGTTTTCATTCACCCCTAATATTTTATAAGCATCCGCTAACGATTGTTGTTGGGAATAATGAGGTTGCTGAGAATGAGTGCGACCACGGCTACCGCCTGCTTGCCCCGTACGGAAACGTATTTCCGCTTCATACATGGAAAGTAAATACAGAAACTCATGTTCTTTAAAACCTAAATGACGGGCTGCACTTTCCAATACACGCTGTTCTTTTTTATCTAATTTGCCATCCACAAAGGCCGCTTGAATGAGAATCTCTAAGAAGACTTGTAAGACATCTCGGCGACCATGACAAGACGCTTTAAACTCGCGCAACACCTCTTCCACTGGAAAGTCATTTGCTTTGCCTTCACGAAAAGCTTGTTGCGCTTCCTTGCGAGTATCCCCTTGTAGATTCATTTGATCCATCAGGGCCGTGGCCATGCGAATTTCAGAATCCGTCACTTGGCCGTCAGCTTTAGCGATGTGCCCCATAAGGGAAAATAACGCATGAAAAAATATCGCTTGGGATTTCAGTTCATCTTGACTGGTAAAAAACCGACTGAAGCCTCCCATCTGATTGAAATCGCGACTGTATCCCTTATCAAAAAAGTGGCCTATGATATATCCAATTAGTGCTCCTATCGGGCCTCGGAACATAAACCCAAAGACAGTTCCTAACACTCTTCCCCAAATCGGCATTATTACCCTTCCATATTATTAATTTGTGCTAAACGTTGTGGTGTACCTATATCAAACCAAATACCAGAATGATGCTGACCTGAAAGTTGGCCTTTATCTGCTAAGTCAAAAAGAAGCGGGGCCAATGATGATTTACGCCCTTCAAGGTTAGCGAATAAATTCACATCATAAACAGCTATTCCGCTAAAAGTGAATTGTTTTGGTGACTGACGCACAACGGTGTTTTCATTTAAACTAAAGTCGCCCTTTACGTTATGTGGGGGGTTATCGACTAAAACCAAATGGCCTTTGCTGCCATTTAACCCATCGGGTAGACAACTAAACTCAAAATCAGAGTAAACATCCCCATTTATCACTGCAAAGTAACGCTGTTCACGCAAACAGGCTTTAATGATTGGCAATGCGTTGATTATTCCACCGGCAGTTTCCAGTGCGTCAGTTTCTGCTGAGTAATGAATACGCAGATTGTAACGCTCGCCACTGCCTAGATAGCGTTCAATTTGCTCACCCAACCAGGCATGGTTGATGACCACATGCTCAAAGCCAGCAGCGGCTAACTTTTCCAAGTGAAGTTCGATTAACGCTTTCCCTCTAACCTTTAACAAAGGTTTAGGAGTCGTATCCGTAAGCGGCCGCATTCGCTCACCTCTGCCCGCAGCCAAAATCATCGCGACTTTCACTTAGATAACTCCAATAATTTAGGTTTAATTGTGTTTTCTATTAGTGCAACCAGATCCGTTAACTCTGCATACTGGCTCCCCACCTCGAGAATATATTCTAAGGTTCGTGGAATATGCGTTAAATAGTCATTTTTGCCATCGCGGTGGAAAAGTCGACAAAAAATTCCACTCGCTTTAAGGTGTCGTTGTAAGCCTGTAAGATCAAACCAACGGGAGAAATCTTGCCATTGATATTGCCCATAAAAACGCTGGTGAAACTCACGTAGTAAAGAATCGACTAATTCCCTGGGCCATTTTTGATAGCAATCTCTTAATAACGATACCGCATCATAAGTAATAGGGCCAATCACCGCATCTTGAAAGTCAATCACGCCAATATCGCCATTGTCCAATAACATCAAGTTACGACTATGGAAATCTCTATGCACCCCTACTTGCGGTTGAGATTTAAATGTTTGATGCAAAAATTCATAGCATTTATCCACTGTATCCTGTTGGTTTTTTGTTAGCTTGATGTTTAAATGCACCTCAATTAACCAGTGGGTAAAAATGTACTTTTCTTTTCCTAGCAACTCGTCATCGTACAAAGGTAAAGGTTGGCCGTTGGTCACCGTACAGGATTGAATTGCAGGAATTTGATTAAGTGCTTGAGTATATAGTGGATGCATCGAATCCAAATTTAATCCTTGGCTGAATTGCATATCGCCAAAGTCTTGTAAGCAATAGAAACCGCGTTTGGGATCATGCGCTAGCACTTTGGGCACTATAACTTGATGTTGGAAATAGGCATTGGCAAGATTGACAAATTTTGAGCTATCTTCGAATTCTGGTGGAGCATCTACCGCAATAATTGAGGTATGACTGACTTCATCCCAAAATCGAAAATAGCGACGAAAACTTGCATCACCAAAAATCATTTCTATGTTCTGGCATTTAAACGCGGTGGAAGAATTTATCCATTCTAACAATGCCTGCTTAATTTGCACTATTTGTGTCACGTTTTACCTCATATTTGTGGTATAAATATAGCCAATGCGAAAGCATAATAGATCAAAGGAAATCCATTGTGGTGTATTTTTTGGGAAGTTTATTAGT
The DNA here is from genome assembly GCF_054782055.1 of Aliiglaciecola aliphaticivorans. Taxonomy (NCBI): domain Bacteria; kingdom Pseudomonadati; phylum Pseudomonadota; class Gammaproteobacteria; order Alteromonadales; family Alteromonadaceae; genus Aliiglaciecola; species Aliiglaciecola aliphaticivorans. The sequence goes on along the minus strand of NZ_BAAGTF010000045.1, from coordinate 39,771 downwards.
AAATCGTGTTCAAGTACTTAAAATTTACACTTTTAATGTCGATTATCGACCTCTACATGGCAATTTAACTTAGACCCTGTATGCAAATTAACCATATCACTTCTATCCTCCTAACATGCACCGTTGGGAGTGTTGCAGCTCAAGTACAGCCAATATCTTCTTGTAAAGTTAATACACAAGAGTTTATTGCTGACCAATCTATTTTAGCCGATCAAATTAGAGTCAAAGCCAACCGCGCTGAAATTAAACAAAACCGGTATGCAACATTCGAGGGCGATATCGTCATTGATAACGAAAAAGCCCGTATTCTGGCCGACAATGCAACCATAGACAAAGATAATACAGAATTAAAGGCCTCTGGGGATGTGAGTTATAACGACAATTTAATGGTCGTGCAAAGCAGCGATGTTCGGTTAAACACAACCTCTGGTCAATTGTCCATGAATAACACCGAATATCACTTACGCCAATTCGGAGGCAGAGGTGCCGCCGGGGTAATCGATATTGATGAACAAGTGGGAATTGAGTTAACTGATGTCAGCTACACAACCTGCCCGGAAGGTGATGAAGATTGGAAAATAAATGCTAGCAGCATCAAAATTGAAGAAGATGCCTTGTGGGGAGAAGCGATTAACACTGTCTTTTACTTGAAAGACATTCCTGTTTTTTATCTACCCTATTTTGTTTTTCCGGTGTCGGACCAACGACAAACCGGATTATTATTTCCAGAGATCACCACTTCTAGCACAACGGGATTAGATTACGAACAACCGTTCTACTGGAATATTGCGGAAAATTACGACGCTACCTTTTCACCTCGGGTCATGACTGACCTTGGGGTAATGTTAAAAACCGAATTTCGCTATCTAACTGAGCAAAGTACTGGACAAGTCAATATCGAATATTTGGATGATGATAAAAGTACCGGTGATAGTGATGCCAGATACTTTTATCGACTGTTGAATTCCACCAGCATCGGAAACAATTGGCACTTAAACATTGATTACAATGCGTTGAGTGACGATAACTATATTGTGGACTTTGGCTCAGATTTTTATAATCGAGCAGACACCCACTTATACCAAACAATGGCTCTGAATTATTACAGCGATAAGTTAGATTTCTCCCTTCACGTGAGAGATTTTGAAATTATTGGTGATCATCCAACCAATTATCGCGCGCTACCTGAGCTAAAACTGAATTATCAAACGGATATGTTTGCTGGATTAGAATTTCGAATTAACTCAGAACTTGCTTATTTTGAAAATAAGCAGTCAGACTTACCCAAAGCAACGCGATTACATTTAGCTCCAAGCGTCGCCTTGCCTTTGCAGGCCCATTGGGGGGAGTTTTTAGCAGAAGCCACTTTATTGAATACCTATTATCGTCAAGATAACATTGAAGGAACTGAGCTGGCAAAGCGCACTAATCGCTCTTTGACCCAAGGTCGGGTTTATGGCGCTTTACATTTCGAAAAGGATATTGAGTGGTTCGATAACGAATTAAGACAAACCTTAGAACCTAAAATTCAATACTTATATACCAGTTATGAAGACCAGAATGATATAGGGCTTTATGATACAACTCGCCTTTTAAATGACTTTAATGGGTTATTTCGTGGACAGGAATTTACTGGCCTAGACCGAATTAGTGATAACAATCAGGTGACCGTGGGGTTAACAACAAGAATATTAGATGAAAATAGTCGGGAACAATTTGCCCTTAGTTTAGGTCAAATTTTCTATCTCAAAGAGAACCGTGTAGTCGCAGCCAGTAAAGATGAAGATCAATCTGCCCTAGCTTCTGAATTAGATTGGAAAATAGGCAGTAAATGGTTTGCCCATTCAGAAATACAGATTGCCACTAAAACTGATAAAGTAGAGCGCAGCAGTATTTCATTGGAATATCAATTAAGTGAAGATAAAATATTTCAGTTGAATCACAGATTTGTGCGTAATTTATCCGGCGAAAAAATCGATCAAATGGGTGTGACGGCAAGTTGGCCATTGGCTAAAAATTGGCACTGGGTAGGTAGATGGTATAAAGATTTGAACACCCAACGTACCATTGAAACCTATACCGGTATTCAGTACGAGTCATGTTGTTGGGCAGTCAGCATTGTTGGTCAGCGTTACTTAAGCAACCGGTTTGATGACAGTGGAATACAAGATACACAGGAATTTGAGACCAGTGTTAATTTGAAATTTAGCTTTAAATTTACCGGTGGCGAAGCTAGCTCGAGTCGCCGAGATATGCTCGAAGATGGTCTTTTTGGTTATCGCCAATCTTACCTGATAAATTAATAACAGATATAATGTCCAAATTGCGGACATTTTCACAACGTTTTGAGTAAAAGTAATAAACATGAAATTATTAGTCGTCGTTATAGCTTTAACCACACTTCTTAGCTTTCAAAGTGTGGCACAACAGGTTTCGCTAGATAAAGTAGCCGTTATTGTTGATCAAGGAGTCATATTAGAAAGTGAAATAGATGCTTTGGTTGGACAGGTGAAGCGCAATGCAGAAACCAACAATCAAACTCTACCTTCAGATCGCGCCCTGCGCACCCAAGCCATTGAAAAATTAGTCACAGATAATTTGCAAACCCAAATGGCTGAAAAAATGGGGATACAAATAAGCGATCCTCAGCTCGATCAAACCATCGCGGGGATTGCAGCGAATAATAATTTATCAATGGATCAATTCAGAGCCGCCATTGCCAAAGATGGGATTCCTTTTGAAGTCTACCGTGAAGACATTCGTAAAGAGTTGATCACCCAAGAAGTGCGACGTGCAAACGTACGTAGAAGAGTTTATATCACACCGCAAGAAATTGAGAACTTAGTGAAGTTAATTGATGAGCAAGGTGCGGAGCAAGCGGAATACAACTTGGGACATATATTAATTGGCTTTCCTCCCCAGCCTACAGATGAAGATATTGCCAAAGCGAAATCAACCGCAGATAAAGTATTAGAATTACTCAACAGTGGTTCTGATTTCACACGAATTGCAATCGCTTCATCGTCGGGTTCTAAGGCGCTAGAGGGCGGTGATTTAGGTTGGATGAATATCAACTCCATGCCCACTCTTTTTGCAGAAGCCGTGCAAGATAAAGGCAAAGATGAAATTGTTGGGCCGATTCGAAGTGGAGCTGGATTTCATATTTTAAAAGTGAAAGATTTACGTGGTATCGAAGTTGTAAAAGTACAAGAAGTAAATGCCAGACATATACTGATTAAACCTTCGGTAATATTAAGTGATGAAAAAGCCAAGGAAAAACTAGAAGAATTCCGTAAACAAATTATTGACGGTGAAGCGACTTTTGAAGACCTTGCGAAAGAGCACTCTGCCGACCCGGGTTCGGCAATTAAAGGGGGCGAATTAGGCTGGAATGACCCTAATATCTATGTACCCGCGTTTAAAGATGCCTTAAGTAAATTAGAAAAGGATGAAATTGGTCAACCGTTTCGCTCTTCACATGGCTGGCACTTAGTGCAGCTGATCGATAAGCGAGTTGATGATGCCACCGACAAGCGCAAAGAAGACAAAGCTTATCAGCTTATTTTTAATCGTAAATTTACTGAAGAAACCGATGCTTGGTTGAGAGAGATGCGCGATGCTGCTTATATCGAAGTGTTAGAGACCTCATCTGAATTAGGAAGTTAAATAATTGCCCTTTAAAATAGCCATCACGCCAGGAGAACCCGCGGGAGTTGGTCCTGACCTTATTATTCAGCTAGCACAAAAAAAGTGGGACGCTCAATTAGTCGTATTTGCTGACCGGAACATGTTAACTGAACGAGCAGCAATGCTTGATCTGCCTTTGACGTTGCTTGATTATGAAAATGGTGTTGCCCAGGTGCAAGGGCCAGGGCAACTATACATCATTGATATTCCGACAAAAGTAAAAGTCGTTGCTGGTCAACTCGATGCTAAAAACGGCTTATATGTTGTGGAGACCTTACGCCAGGCCTGCGCCAAAAACATGAATCAAGAGTTTGACGCGGTTGTCACAGGTCCGGTGAATAAAGGCATTATTAACGAGGCTGGTATTTCCTTCAGTGGGCATACCGAGTATTTTGCCAGCCAATCAAACACCCAAGACGTGGTTATGATGTTATCCACAGAAGGCTTGCGAGTTGTATTAGCCACTACTCATATCCCGTTAGCTTATGTGGCAAAGGCGATAACCCGTGAAAGGTTACATAAAGTGTTGCACATTGTGCATACCGATATGAAGCTTAAATTTGGCATACCCACGCCGCATATTTTTGTATGTGGTTTAAACCCCCATGCAGGTGAAGATGGACATTTAGGGCGCGAAGAAATCGATATAATTATACCTGCATTAGATGAGTTACGTGAGCAAGGGCTGAAGATAACGGGTCCTTTACCAGCAGACACTATGTTTCAAGAAAAGTATATGCAGCAAGCTGACGTTATTCTTACCATGTTCCATGACCAAGGATTGCCAGTGTTAAAATACAAAGGCTTTGGTAAGTCGGTTAATACCACCTTAGGCCTACCCTTTATTCGTACATCAGTTGACCATGGAACGGCATTAGATTTGGCTGGAAAAGGCGAAGCCAATCCAGGAAGCTTCGAATGTGCCATCAATGACGCCCTAAAATTGGCAGTAAAACGTATATGAGTAAACAACATTTAGGCCATACTCCGCGTAAACGTTTTGGTCAAAACTTCCTTCACGATGCCTATATAATTGATCAAATAGTCTCTGCGATTCATCCCGTCGATGGAGAAAACTTAGTTGAGATAGGTCCGGGTTTAGCCGCTTTAACCGAACCTGTGTGTGAGCATATAAGTAAACTTAACGTTGTCGAATTAGACCGAGATTTGGCGGATAGACTGAGATCTCACCCATTCATTTCGAAAAAATTGAATGTGATAGAAGCAGATGCTTTAAAATTTGATTTCTCTGAATTAGGTGATGAGCAAAATCCTCTGCGGGTTTTTGGCAATTTACCCTACAATATTTCCACGCCTTTGATGTTCCACCTATTCTCTTTTGCAAATAAAATTAAAGACATGCACTTTATGCTGCAAAAAGAAGTAGTGAATAGATTAGCCGCTAAAGCGGGTGAAAAGAACTACGGTAGGTTATCTGTCATGGCACAATATCACTGCCAAGTGATACCTGTTTTGCATGTACCGCCAGGAGCGTTTAACCCGCCACCAAAGGTTGATTCAGCGGTGGTAAGATTATTACCGCATAGCGAAAAGCCAGTACAAGTAATTGAACAAAAAATGTTGAATCAAGTCTGCGCTCAAGCGTTTAATCAGCGCAGAAAAACCATTCGCAATAGTTTGAAAAAATTGATAGAAGAAAAACAACTTGAAGACCTGGGAATTAATCCGGAACTAAGAGCAGAAAACCTAAGTCTTGCTGATTTTGCAACTGTAGCCAACTTCCTCTCTCAACAAGGAACTTTAGAATAATGGACGCTAACGATATTAGCATCGATGTGCAAACTCAATATCTTGAAGATAGATTTCCAGAAACCGAGGAAAAATATGCCTTTGCATATAAAATAACCATCACTAACAATAGTAAAGATGAAGTGACGCTGCGCAACCGCTACTGGCTCATTACGGATGGAAATGGTGACAAATCAGAAGTTGCTGGTAAAGGCGTGGTGGGTGAGCAGCCGTTAATAAAACCCGGAGAATCTTACCAATATACCAGCGGTGCCATTTTAGACACTCCCGTAGGGACTATGCAAGGCCACTATGAATTCAAATGTGCTGAAAATGATGAGCTGCTCAAAGTACCCATAAAAGTATTTAGGCTAGCTGATAGCAACGTTCTTAATTAATCATCATTCAAACTTTATACAAATTATATGTCTAATTATGTCGTGGGTGATATTCAAGGTTGCTATTCGGGTTTACGGCAATTATTGGATAAAATACAGTTTGACCCAAACCATGATAAATTATGGGCCGTAGGTGATCTTGTCGCCAGAGGGCCTGATTCACTTAACACCCTGCTATTCTTAAAATCCCTTGGTGGAGCTTTTGAAACGGTTTTGGGCAACCACGACTTACATTTTCTTGCCATATTAGGGCAATTGAAAAAGGCGAAACGCAGCGATTTTTTAGGTCCACTATTACAATCAGAACACGCTGAAGAATTGGCTAACTGGCTGAGAAAAAAGCCTTTGGCTTTACGCATCAACAAAGATACCTTATTGAGCCATGCTGGCTTATATCCCCAATGGTCATTTAAACAAGCAATAGAGTTAAGCGATGAAGTTAGCACTATTCTCGCAGGCCCAGATTACTTAAGTTTGTTAGCATCCATGTATGGCGCTAAGCCAGATCGTTGGGATGAACAATTAAAGCATACACAGCGATTACGGTTTATCATCAATGCCTTTACCCGTATGCGATACCTAAAAAAATCGGCTATTTTGGAATTTGAGACAAAATGTTCACCGACTAAACAGAACAGCTCTTTGAAACCTTGGTTTGAAGTCCCAAATGAGAATATCAATAAGAATCAACGTATTATTTTCGGTCACTGGGCAACCTTAATGGGGCAAACCCAATCTAATCAATATATTGCCCTAGATACAGGTTATGTTTGGGGCAACACCATGACCTTATATTGCATTGAAAACGAACAGAAATTTAGCGTTCAAAATGAGACGAATCCATTCACTTAATCCCCCTCATAATTCCTTTCTAAAGAAACAGAACATTATGTCGATAAATTGAAATAGAGTTTAATTTACTAATCAATTCAGTAAGTTATTACAAGATGCTTAGAATTTAACTATTTTTGATAATTTAAAAATAGTTAACAGCGCTTATTAAAACGGATTTGAGAAATATACTTAGTCATCGTTTTATGTACGTATCAACTGATAAAGTCATTATGTTTAGTCAAAACCAGTGATAAACTGATTTGCATAGTTAAGTAGTTTATGACTTTTATATCAAAGTTTGGCACACTAAAATCGCAATTGTTAAAAGTATGATCTGTGCGAACACAATAATAATAAGATCACGAAACCAGAGGAATATCTAAATGAAAATATCAGTCGCATTAAGGGTAATAGGCGGGTTTGCCGTTATTTCTGTTCTACTTCTGGTAATCGGTATTTCTTCGCTAATAAACTTTAATTCCATTGATTCGGCAACTGACGAAGTAAATACATTAGCCATTCCCACCTTAAATGCCAGTAATCAACTTAAAATTTCTTTTTTGAATATGGGTAGGCTTACTGTAGCGGGATTTTATGAAACAGATTCTGATGCCTTAAATAGTCAATTGGAGAACTTGCTGGTTAGTGAATCTAACTTCAAAAATGAAGTCTCTATGGTTAAAAGTAAAGTTAGTAAGGACCCTAGGTTTAGTCAAGCGGTGCAAAATGTTGATGGTATTTATCAGCAATACAATAGCAACGTAACTAACATGTTTGAAAACCGTAAGGCCTATTTAGACGAAGGAGCCCGGTTAGAGGAAATAGTTGAAACAGTTGAAGATAATTCAGATGACTCATCCACCTTATTGCTTGATTTTGCCGATTTAGAAAGTGTTCAAAATGATGACCAATTGAGTAAAGCTGCAGAAATAGGAAGTAACTTAGAAACCTCATTACTGTCGCTCTTAACTGTCAGTGCAGACTACATTAAGACTGAAAACTTGGTTCGCGCCGACACTATTGGTAACGAAGTAGAGTTAGTTGTTGCACAAATATCTAAACAGTTAGGAGAAATGCAATCATTGGTGGGCAACCGTGATGACAGTGGCACTATGCAAGAAATCACTAATTTAGTGAATTCTGTCATTAGTTCGGTAACCGCTTCTGATGGCTTGTTAAACACGCAAATTACGCGCTTAAACAATCAAATAAAATCTGCAGAAGCGTTGAATGCTTCTGAACAAAATATTCAAGAAGCCATTGCAGAATTAAATGCGCTATTGAAAGTTGCTGACGAAAAAACCAACGCCATGAAAGAGCAAGTGGCCAATCGTGTATCCTTAGCAACAACCATCATCATAGTCTTAACTATTGTCTCAGCGGTATTAGCAGCCTGGATAGCATGGGCTAGCGTAAGAGCCATTACCGTGCCCTTAGGGAAGGTCAATGACGTATTACATGTTGTCTCTTCAGGTGATTTAACCCGCAAATTAGACGATAGCTCCGATGATGAGTTTGGGGAGTTGGCAACTAGTGTAAATAACCTAATCGATAGCCTCAAAACCTTAATAAGTGGAATAAGTACACGCGCCTCTCAACTTGCCGCTGCATCTGAGCAAACCTCGACTGTAACCGCCCAAACCACTCATTCCATTCAGAACCAGAAATCTCAAGTTGCTCAAGTGGCAACGGCAACTACTGAAATGCACAGTACGTCTCAAATGGTTACCCAAAGCGCGGAAGATACCTTGAACCAAATTCGTCACGCTGATAAAGAAGCGGAAAAAGTCAAAGGTATTTCTTTAAACAATAAGATGACCATTGAAAAGCTGGCGATTGATGTAGATGACGCTGCAAACGTCATTAATAAACTTCACCAAGATAGCGCGAGTATCGGCGGGATTTTGGACGTTATCCGCGGAGTAGCTGACCAAACTAACCTTTTAGCACTAAACGCTGCCATAGAAGCGGCTCGCGCCGGAGAACATGGTAGAGGGTTTGCCGTGGTAGCAGATGAAGTGCGAACTCTGGCCAGCAGAACGCAAAAATCAACGCAAGAAATAAATGACATGATAGAAGTGCTACAAGCTGGCGCGGAAAAAGCTGTGATGGTGATGAACCAGGGCAAAGAACAAGCCACAGTGTGTGTTGATGAAACAGAAAAAGCCACTCAAGCACTAGACTTAATTACAGAAGCAGTGCATAGAGCCCATGATGTGAGCAGTCAGATAGAGCAATCAGCCAGAGAGCAAAATGTCGTGTCACAAGAGATCAGTGAGAAATTAGAGAATATTGTGGGCATTGCAGAGGAAACGTCAACGGGGGCTCAACAAACGGCTGAATCAAGTGAAGAAGTCGCGCGCTTAGCAGAAGAATTGCAAGCATCTATTCAACAATTTAGAGTGTAAATAACACTAGGAAGAATACTGAAAAGACCGTCTTCATTGAAACCAAAACGCTGCTTTAAGAAGCAGCGTTTTTTATGGAAATTGATAAACAGATTGAGCTTATTCGAACAGCGAACGGTGCAGTTCTTTGACAATCTCAGTACTGTCATCTTGATGGACTAAAAATGACATATTGTGGGGGTTGGCGCCATAACAAATCATGCGCAAGTTATAATCCCTCACCGATGAAAATATTTTGGCTGAAACACCGGCAGCACTATGCATATTGTTACCCACTACGGTGACTAGATCATAATCGCTCTCAACCACCACTTCACAGAAATCTCGCAACTCATCAAGGGTTTCGCGATTCAGCTTTTCGGCAACTGAATTAGTCGGATTATCCAATGTAAATGACACTGCGATTTCAGATGTGGTGACCAAATCAACACTTAAACTGTGCTTAGCGATGATCGTAAATACTTGCTGCAAGAAACCTTGAGCATGCATCATTTTTGGGGTTTTTACCGTCACCATTACTTGTTGTTTACGACGTGTAATAGCCCGATAAGGAGGTTCATTATCACAGTCTCTGACAATCCAGGTTCCACCTTTTTCCGGCTCTTTACTTGAACCAACAAACACTTTAATGTTTTTACGTAAGGCTGGCTCCATCGTCGCGGGATGCAGTACTTTTGCCCCAAAGTTAGCCATTTCGGCCGCTTCATCGAAGCTCAATTCTGGTAACGGTCGAGCAGCATCAGTGATTCGAGGATCTGTGGTGAATACGCCGACCACATCCGTCCAAATTTCGCAACTAACCGCATCCAAAGCTTCAGCCAGAAGCGCAGCACTAAAATCACTTCCGCCGCGGCCTAATGTGGTTGTTCTGCCTTGCTCGTCGGCACCAATAAAACCCTGAGTGACATACACTTTTTGTGATAATTCCGACTTCATCACTTGGCTTGCTAAGGATTTAATTTGCTCAATTTGCGGAACCGCCTCACCAAACACAGAATTTGTACGCAGCACATTACGGGCATCAAAATTCTCTGCTTGTACGCCCTGCTCTTTTAACACTTCTGTAATCAATAAAGATGACATACGTTCACCAAAAGACAGTAATTTGTCTTTCAAATCATCCCGATGTAACAGTTCTTCGTGATAAGCTACTTTTTCCATTGCATCAAATAACGAGTTCAATTTCTCCGTGACTTGCTGGGGCTGTGCAAGCTCAGCGACAATTGCATTTTCAATGGTTTTGATGTGCTCTATAGTATTGGCTATTTGTGCGTGAGTTAACGCCGTATTAGCGAGACTAACTAAATGGTTCGTTACCCCCGCAGACGCACTCACTACCACCACCCGGGTAGATGGATTAGCTGCGATAATCTTTGCGCAGTTTTGCATTGCGGCATAATTTGCCACACTTGTGCCACCAAACTTGGCGATATTAAGGTCAGGAATTGTCACGCTTGATCCTCTTTGAAAATAATCGCTGTAAATTACCAGATATACACATATTTAAAAGCAATAAATTGCAATTTCCTTCGATTAGTTTTGTATTGAATATGCATTTTTTAACTGAATAGTTATTTATTAATTTCAAATAATAATTCAAAAATCAACTTATAAATATCTCAATGTCTGCAAATGGAAGTCAGTCAGGAAACGAGCTTATACAGAACAACTAGTTCAACTTACTTTTGTGGGCGAGTTTGGCGGCGTTGTCTTCCCAATTTTGACCATCGAAAGGGACAATGGTGATGTTTGCAGGTTTGCTATCTAAACAACGCACATTCACGTCGACTCCATCAGGATTAGAACGAGGGATATAAAATGGTTTAGCACCACAGACTTTACAGAAGGTATGTTTAGCGACGCCGGTATTGAATCTATATTCAGTTAAAAATTGTTCACCACAAATTAATCTAAAGTGCTGTTTGGGGACAATTAAGTGCAAAAATCCAAATTTGCTACACACTGAACAATTGCAATCCTCGACTTCAACATGGTCGTCAGACTCCACTTCAAACTGGACCGCTTTACAATGACAACTGCCCCTGTATTTCATCGAATTCCTCCGCAATGAAAATATTGAATAAAACCTTGATTACACCTAACAACACTAACGCTATTTAGGAATGGCGACTTCTACAATGTCTCCTACGTTAATATTGTGTTTTGCAAACCAACCTAAATTCATTTCCAGCGCATAAAGCACCTCAGTGGATGAATTAATTGACGTTAAGTCATGGGGTTGCATCCCTCGTATGTCGGTAATCTTTCCTTGGTCATCAATAAAGGCAACATCGAGTGGGATAAAGGTGTTTTTCATCCACATACCCGCAATACGAGGTCTTGAATATTTGAATAGCATGCCACAATTATCACACAAAGACTTTCTGTGCATTAATCCTGTGGCGCGCTGTTCAAACGAGTGAGCATATTCCACCGCCAACGCAATTTCACGGATCTGCACTTTTGCTTCGTCAAACTCAACAGCATGACTAGCAAATGATAGTAGCGACAAGCCAAGAAACAAGGCCGCCGCATATACATGTTTAGTTATAGTTTTTTGCATGAACATCCTTCAACGCCATCACTTGTCTCCCAGGTCTCATAATGTCCCTGAACACACTGGCTTTTCACTGTAAAACACTGTTGTTGGTTATATCCTACCTGAGTATCGGCAGCATTTGCAGCTGCGTGGCCTAAAAATTCTTTAGTTGAACTTGCGCTACAAGCGCCTAAGCTGAATGCCGCTAGCAGCAATAAAATCATCTTCATTGTTTTTCCCAATTTTTTACCAAGATCAATAATGTAGGAACCCATGTTGATTAAATAGTTCCCACCCATAGGGAGTATGCAATAGACAAAGAGCCATCTGTGAATTGTGTAAGGAAAACAACTGAGATACCTTTATCGCCGTCCAAAAACAACCCTCTTTGGGCCAACTAGAATGCATAAAAAAACCGAACGAATCAAAGATTACGTTCGGTTTTAAAATGTTTATTCAGGTAATAAATACCTATGCACTATTAATCATGCAACGCAAGTTATGCAATATTAAGTGCTGGAATGATCTTGTCTTTGGCTGCATCTTCAGCTTTCTTAAACTCTTCGATACGGTCGAAGTTTAAGTAGCGGAACACGTCACCCGACATAGACTCAATCTTATTCGCATATTCCATGTACTCAGCAGTAGTAGGAATACGGCCAACGATAGCCCCTACAGCAGCAAGTTCAGCAGAACACAAGTAAACATCAGCACCATCACCTAAACGGTTAGGGAAGTTACGTGTAGAGGTGGATAGTACAGTTGAATTAGCCAACACACGTGCTTGGTTACCCATACATAATGAACAACCAGGCATTTCTGTACGTACACCTACTCGACCATAGATGTTGTAATAACCTTCATCCATCAATACCGCTTTGTCCATCTTCGTTGGTGGAGAAATCCACAAACGTGTTGGCAAGGTTTTGTTGTATTGCTCAAGTAGTTTACCAGCAGCACGGAAGTGACCGATGTTAGTCATACATGAACCGATGAACACTTCATCAATTTTTTCGCCAGCAACGTCAGATAATGTTTTAGCATCATCTGGATCGTTTGGACAACATAAGATTGGTTCATTGATTTCATCAAGATCGATTTCAATGGTTTCAACATATTCAGCGTCTTTGTCAGCTACCATAAGCTCAGGATTCGCTAACCATTCTTCCATCTTACGTGCACGACGCTCAAGGGTACGAGGATCGCCGTAACCTTCGTTGATCATCCAGCGTAGCATGGTGATGTTAGACGTTAGGTACTCAGCAATTGACTCTTCTGACAATTTAATAGTACAACCTGCAGCAGAGCGTTCTGCAGAGGCATCAGACAATTCAAATGCTTGTTCAACTGTCAGTCCGTCAAGGCCTTCAATTTCAAGAATACGACCAGAGAACGCATTCACTTTACCTTTCTTCGCAACGGTCAATAGACCTTGCTTGATAGCGTAAAGAGGGATCGCATGAACAAGGTCACGTAAGGTAATACCTGGCTTCATTTTACCTTTAAAACGCACCAATACAGACTCAGGCATATCAAGAGGCATGACTCCAGTTGCAGCAGCAAAGGCAACCAAACCAGAACCTGCTGGGAAAGAAATCCCCATTGGGAAACGAGTATGTGAATCACCACCAGTACCGACAGTATCTGGTAATAACATCCGGTTTAACCAAGAGTGAATAATACCGTCACCTGGACGAAGCGATACACCACCACGATTCATAATGAAATCAGGTAAGGTATGCTGAGTGTCGATATCAACCGGCTTAGGATAAGCCGCGGTGTGACAGAAAGACTGCATAGTTAAATCTGCAGAGAAACCTAAACAAGCTAAATCTTTAAGTTCATCGCGCGTCATTGGGCCAGTAGTATCTTGCGAGCCAACAGTGGTCATTTTAGGTTCACAATACGTGCCTGGACGAATACCATCAACACCACATGCTTTACCGACCATTTTTTGTGCAAGAGTATAACCTTTACCCGTATCAGTTGGTTGATCTGGCTTACGGAATAAATCTGTGGCACCTAAACCTAGGGATTCACGTGCTTTTTCAGTTAAGCCACGACCGATGATCAAGTTAATACGGCCACCAGCGCGAACTTCGTCTAACAATACCTCAGACTTATATTCGTACTTGGCAAGTTCTTCACCGGTTTCTGAATTTGTAATACGGCCTTCTAGTGGGTAGATATCAATCACATCGCCCATGTTCATTTTGTCAACATCGGCTTCAAATACTAAGGCACCTGCATCTTCCATTGTGTTGAAGAAAATTGGCGCAACTTTACCGCCAATACAAACACCACCGCCACGTTTATTCGGAACACCAGGCAAGTCTTCACCGAAGAACCAAAGTACTGAGTTAGTTGCAGATTTACGTGAAGAACCGGTACCGACTACATCACCAACAAAAGCAACAGGGTGACCTTTCGCTTTCACTTCTTCAATTTGTTTAAGTGGACCAATTTCACCGTGTACTTCTGGCGTTAGACCATCACGGGTCATTTTATAAGCAGCGCGGGCATGCAAAGGAATATCAGGACGCGACCATGCATCAGGCGCAGGTGACAAGTCATCAGTGTTAGTTTCACCGGTAACTTTAAATACGGAATAAGTAATTTTTTCAGGTAGATCTGGACGAGATGTGAACCATTCTGCATCAGCCCAAGATTGCAAAACCTCTTTCGCATACTTGTTACCTGCTTTTGCTTTTTCTTCAACATCATGGAAAGCATCAAACATCAACAAAGTATGTTTCAACTCTTCAGCGGCCAGTTCAGCTAAATCTTCATTATCTAAAGCAGCCACTAAGGTTACGATATTATAACCACCGTGCATATTACCCAGTAATTGAATGGCTGCATCTTTTGATATCAACGGAGACGTAGCTTCATCATTTACGATAGCAGCTAGAAAACCCGCTTTTACATAAGCGGCTTCATCAACACCAGGAGGAACTCGCTCAGATAACAACTCTAACAAGAACTCTTCTTCGCCAGCAGGAGGATTTTTTAGTAATTCAACCAAACCAGCAACTTGTTCTGCATTTAATGGTTTAGCGGGGATACCCTCAGCGGCACGCTCTTCTACGTGTTTACGATAAGCTTCTAACACTTTTTGGTCCTTTTAAATTATGAATACAGAGAAATGTGGCGATAGTATAAATGTAAACGTCGAAAAATTGAATTATTCACAACGATTATTTATTTATAGCCAGCATACATGAAATCAATATATATCAATCATATTTAATTATTTCAAATTCTTTGCAAAATACCTCTTAATGATTCGCTGTCACCCTTAGTATCTTACCTTTTTCGGCATCAACCAGTAAATACAAAGAACCATCAGGATGTACTTTAACATCACGCAATCGATAACCTAACTCAGAGAACAAAGACTGCTGACCCACCACTTTATTTTGTTGCATTTGAACCCAAATCAGTTCTTTCGATTTCAAACTTGTGACTAACAGATCTCCGCGCATTTGCGGAAACATCATGCCATCATAAACGGTGATACTGGATGGCGCGATAGAAGGCGTCCAATCAACCAATGGTTGGCGCATCCCTGGATATTTTTTAAAGGGGCTAATAATTGCCCCAGAATAATCTTTGCCATTCGTAATCACTGGCCAGCCATAGTTATCACCTTTTCGAATAATATTTATTTCATCCCCACCAGCGGGACCATGTTCGTTTGAAAAGACAAGATTACGGATAGGATCGTAAACTAGCCCCTGAGGATTACGATGACCTATGGAATACACAGATTGGGCGAGATTTTTTTCTGTTTCACCAATGTAAGGGTTATCTTTAGGGATATCGCCGTTATCCAAAACCCGTAGTATTTTGCCCATCTGATTATTCACACGCTGGGCATTTTCGCGAAAGTCAAAACCGTCCCCCGAGCTAATTAACAAGGAATTATCCCCTAAAAAAGTCAATCTCCCGCCATAATGAACCGGTGTATTTCGAAAAGGTTTTACAGTGAAAATAACTTGGCGATCGACTAATTGATTGTTTCGCAATTTAGCCCGAATAACTTTGAGAGTATTACGTTCATCATTACCCGCCGAATAGGAAAGATAAATCCAACCATTGGATTGATAGTTCGGATGGAGCACAACATCCAAGAGTCCGCCTTGGCTTTTCACGTAAATATCTTGGGGAAGCCCTTCTATGGGTTTACTCAAAGTAAAATTCACTACTTGCCGCAAATTTCCAGAGCGTTCTGTGACTAGGAATTGATTATCTGAAATAAAGGCAACAGACCAGGGGAAGTTCAACTCAGACACAACCTCTTCAACCAAAAATGCATCTAAATTTACCTGGCTTTTAGCATTCACGGGGGGGGTACCCCATAACAAATACACGACTAGTAAGGTGAAAAATCGAATGCTCACAAACCATTCCTTAGATTAAAACCACAGCAATAAATTCTGTGTTTTTCTTAAAATCAATTATAAATATACTCACAAAAACAAAAAATGCGAACTTAGCAGATCCTATTTATTTTTTATTGTGGGGATGAAAGTTGTTACATTTCATCTCAAGGTCCACACTAGGTAACGTGACGACAATAAGGTTAACCTATGAAACAAAGTATTAAACTTGGATTGGATTTTCTTGCTGCGACCCTCAGTTGCTTTATTTTAGCGAGCCTTTTTCACACACAATTTGTTCTTCACGAGTTAATCAAACTGGATGTGATGATCAACTGGCAAACCAGGTTGTCTGCTTCAGGTAAAGATATTCTTGGTCTGTTTCCCTCATATGGAGTCATCATTTTTGTAGGTTTGTTACTGGCATTTTTAAGTGTTTATTGGATAAATCGTCTCTTTACTAAACCACTCCCATGGTTATACCCGCTAAGTGGTGCAGTGGCTATGTTTGCGATTTTATCCGCCATGCAACCTGTTATGGACATAACCTTAATCGCTGGAGCAAGAACCCAATTGGGGATAGTTGCGCAATCTCTGGCGGGACTCTTTGGCGGTTGGGTATTTATGTATCAACGACAGCAAAAATCCAGCAAGCAATAACGCTAAAACACAAGATTGAATGTTTCTAGGTTAATCACCGCGAGCGAATGGAACTCTTCTCAAGGACATTCTTTTGGCCATTCATAGATGCAAATAACGGGGTTAGTGGGTGATATCAGAATGAGCATTTCGATTTAAATGCAAATCAGTATCGACTAAATGCCCATCCATTCCCCATGCGCGCATTTTTTCCACTGCCCATTCAGCAGTTTGTTGAGTATGACATTCGTTACATGCATTCGGAGAGTTGGCTAACCCCATTTTGGCTGATAATAGCGGATTGGGAATAGTGCCAACATTATGACTGCGCACGAAGTAATCTATTCCAGACACCTGATTCAGCAAGTTTTTGGGCATGTGGCAATCATAACAAAAAGAACCTTTAGTATTTGGCGCATGCCTGGTGTGAGTTGCCAAATTTTGTTGTATGGGTTGGTGGCAGTCTAAACAGAACTGATTACTGACTTCGGAAGCTTCTAAAATTCCAAATTTAGCAGGCTGTTTATTGTCATGGGGATCATGGCAGTCATAGCATCGCATATCAGTTTGTTCGTAATGTGCAGAGTCGGCAAAGGAACGAAACAATGTTCCTAACCCTTTGGGACGACCATCAGGCCAAACTTGTAGTGTTGGAAAAGTACGACCAGGAACTGTCTCAGCTTCGGTAAAGTATTCGGATAAATCATTTAAATTACCAGCATGATCATAACCTGGAGAATAAGTACGGTATGCATCCATGCGTTTACGTAAAATGTCAGCCCCGTGACAACGAGCACAAACACTCAATGCAACGCCTTGCGAATGATCCGCGGCGTTCATGATGTAGGGAACAGGTTCATTGAATAATTTTAGATTAACCAAAGACATCATACGGTTAATCGGTTTATCTTGCATATAATCAACATGCTCACTGCCAGGTCCATGACAGACCTCACATCCAACCCCATCCTCGGTCCACTTAACATTAGCAACGGTATGAGCCCTGTCTTTACTTATTTGTTGTAAGTTGGTGGTATGACAACGGGCGCAATATAAATTCCAAGCTGAATTCAGTGGTTTCATTTGCTCCCATAAGTCATGGACTGTTTCTGGGCTTTGTTCCTGCTCGTTCCAATAAGCAAAAAACTCACCTCTGGCCACAGACCATTGCACAGGTAAACGCCTTAATACCCCACCATCCTCTTGAGTCAGATAGGTTTGTCGATACTGATAACCGATCACTTTATCGATTTTAAACGGCTTGTAGTTTTCTGAATCAATATCCTTAAGAGCTAAATAGAATTCATCACCTTGACGGAAAGATTTCACCGCTGGACTGGTTTTATTGGGGTCGGTATTTAAGTAAAACGTACCATTATTGAAATTTCCCACCACCGTACTTTCACTGGGCGCATGCGTAATATTGTGATGGGGCGATTTCAACCATGCGTCATAATTAATAATATGGCAATCACCACACACTTCGCTTCCCACGTACTCGGCATGAAAAACATCGTCATAGTTTTCTTGACTAAACCAAACCAAGGCCACCGCCGCAACGATTAAGCCAATAAAAATAGATAAGAATGATTTAAGTCCCATAATTCCTAATTACTGTTACTAACACATAGTAAGTCAGCAGTGCCTTTACCTTAATTTAATTAAGCGTTCCAACGCTTAAAAATAAGAGAAGTATTAATTCCACCAAAGGCAAAATTGTTACTCATAATGTAATCGGTTTCGAACTCTCTTCCTTGCTGCACAATATAATCTAACTCACCACAACTATCATCAACATGTTCAAGGTTAGCTGTAGGATGAAACCAGTTGTTACGCATCATTTCAATCGCGACCCAAGCCTCCAATCCTCCGCACGCACCTAAGGTATGTCCGGTATAGCTTTTCAGTGAACTGATGGGAGTATGTTTGCCAAATACAGCTGATGTGGCTTGAGTTTCAGCAATATCACCACGATCTGTCGCGGTACCGTGAGCGCTTATATAACCAATTTGCTGTGGAGAAAGCCCCGCGTCTTCAAGGGATAAGCGAATGACTTGCTCCATGGTTTTCGCTGAAGGTTGAGTAATATGCTGGCCATCTGAATTAGTACCAAAACCCACCAGTTCGGCATAGATATTTGCACCGCGCTGCATAGCATGCTCATATTCTTCTAGCACCAAGGTGCATGCGCCTTCTCCGATCACCAAACCATCTCGATCTTTATCAAAAGGTCTGGGGGTTTGCTGTGGAGTATCATTCTTTGTGCTCGTTGCATAAAGCGTATCAAATACCGCAGCTTCGGTTGCACACAAATGTTCACAACCACCCGCCAACATCACTTTTTGTTGACCAAATTTAATTGCTTCATAACCTTGCCCGATCCCCATACTAGCTGAAGTACAGGCACTAGAAGTAGTATAAACTCGGCCTTTCAACCCAAAATATATACCGATATTTACCGGTGAGGTGTGGGACATCATTTTGATGTAGGTATTGGCATTCAAACCATCACAGTTATTGTGCAGCAACATGTTTCCAAAATCGGCAATAGCTCCTGTGTCCCCAGCAGATGAACCGTAAGAAACGCCCGTTTGGCCACTGGTTAATACATCCGCATTAAGCAAGTCTGCATCAATTAAGGCATTTTCAGAACTGACCACCGCAAGTTGCGCGACTCGCCCCATACTACGTAAATCTTTTCTAGAATAATGGGCAGGTACGCTAAAATCGACCTTAGCACCCAGTCGGGTATTCAACCCTTCATAAATATCCCATTCGGGCATTTGCACAATCCCGGTTTCACCCGACTTTAACCGACCAAAGATGGTTTCCCAGTCGTTTCCAATCGGCGAAAAACCTGCAATTCCTGTTACGACAACTCGATTCATTAATACATTCCACCATTGACAGAGATTACCTGTCGAGTGACATAACCTGCATCTTCAGACATCAAAAACCCGACTGCGGCCGCCACTTCTTCCACTTTCCCCATGCGCTGCATTGGGATCATTTTCATTGCTTCATCCATATGTAAACCTTCGGTCATTTCAGTATCGATGACACCGGGAGCTACACAATTTACGGTTATTTTACGTTTTGCTAATTCTACCGCTAAGGCCTTGGTAGCACCAATAATTCCAGCTTTCGATGCACTGTAATTAACTTGACCACGATTTCCCATTTCTCCTGAAACAGACGACAGCGTAACGATTCTGCCAGATTTACGGCGTCGAATCATAGGCATAACTACAGGGTATAAGACATTGTAGAATCCATCTAGATTAGTGTGGACAACTAAGTCCCACTCTTCGGCTGGCATTGCAGGAAAGGCATTATCTCTGGCGATAGAGGCGTTACATACAACACCGTAGTATGCCCCATATTCTTCAACATCCTGTTCCAACACTTGCTTAGCTTGCTGCCGATCTGCGATGTCAAAACAAATAATTCTAGCACTACGACCCATGTCAATTATTTGCTCAACCACTTCTTCAGCAAGTTTTACGTTATCGCGGCAATGGACCACAATATCAAAACCTTGTTTAGCAAGCCTTAAAGCAATGGCTTTACCAATACCCCGACTAGATCCCGTTACTAGTACCGTATCCGTCATTGTGACTCTCCTTTTAAAAATGCTTCGGCATCGTCAGGCTGGAACACATTCAGCTTTGCCGATGCCTCAAAACCATTGCCGCGCAATACTGCATTAAATACGTTTAAGCCGTTGTCTGCTTCCATTTCCAATTGCACTTCAATGGTCAACACACTACCAACAGGAAAATAGTCAACACTGGATTGGTATTTTCGACAGCCTAATAAAAATCCTAACTTAGGTTTTAATCCAGATTGCCGTTCCTTACTGCCTGCATAAGCGGCTATACCTTGCGCTAAATACTCAATACCGACGACTGCTGAAACCCCTTGTTTTTCAACAAACATGGATTCAGGTTTAATTTGTAACCGTGCTTTTAACCAGCCATCACCAAATTCAAGCACTTCATCTAACAAGCTCATTCTACCCGAGTGAGGCACAAACTCAGAAATATTATAAGTTTCCATATCAAGCCCGCCCTAATATCAAGGAAATATTATTGCCGCCAAAGGCAAATGAATTACTCAACACATAATTTATGGATGTAGGTTGTTGGCAATTTCGGTCAGCGAAATATAACTGGGGCAACTCTGGATCGGCTTGCTTGTCCCATAAGTGGGCTGGCATAAAGGGTTGTGTACTTTCATCTGCTAGCATCAACCAACAAATTCCCGCTTCAACCGCACCAGCGGCACCGAGAGTGTGCCCGGTAAATGGCTTGGTAGAACTGCACAACACATTAGTAGAAAAGATAGCATTAACAGCTACCGATTCCATCTGGTCATTAAGCTCGGTTGCAGTGCCATGAAGATTAATATAGTCAACCTGAGTTGGGTCTAATTGAGCATCTTCAAGGGCTTTTTGCATACATTGGATTGCCCCCTTGCCTGCCGGGTCTGGGGCTGAAATATGATGAGCATCACTACTTTCACCTGCACCGAGCAATTCGACGCCAATTTTCTGCCGGCTAACTAGAAATAGCCCCGCTCCTTCACCAATATTAATCCCTTTTCGATTGACACTGAAAGGATTGCAAATGTCCTCACTCACTGCTTGTAAAGAACTGAATCCTTGAACAGTGAGTTGACACATAGTATCAACACCACCTGCAATAACCGCATCGCATAACCCAGCAGATAAAAGCCTACGAGCAGTGGCTAAGGCCTTAGCTCCTGAAGAACAGGCCGTTGATATTCCGTATACAGGTCCTCGAGCACCTATTATTTCAGCAATAAATTGTGCTGGAGCGCCCATTTCTTGCAAACCATAATCATAAGATTCAGGAAGGGTATCCGTTGTCACCCACTGTTCAATTGCTTGCTCACTTTCAGCAATCCCCGATGTACTTGTACCAATAATAACGGCAACACGATGTTCACCAAATTGCCTGATAGCATGATCAACTTGTGTTCTTATTTGCTGAAGTGCTGCGTAGGCACATTGGTTATTGCGACTGTGCCATTTTTTATGTGTTAATGGGATTTCAGGTAGTTTCCCTTCAATCAAACCAAGAGGAAGCGCCGGACCTCGATGATAACGATCCGACTTTGTTAAATTGACATTACCTGTCTGCAGATTACGCTTTACCTCGTCACCATTATTTCCAGCGGCACATAATATTCCTAAAGCATTGAGGTAACATTTATCCTGTATCACAACCTTTTGTACTCCAAGGTTTCAATTTCCACAGTGTATTGATGGGCATAGTTTTCTAATATCAACTGATGATTAGCCAAATAATCCACTCTTAATTTAATCATTCCATCAAGTGACAACGTACGATATTCGGGCTTAATTTCTAATAACCATCCTTTATCGGGCTGGTAGAATTTATGTAAAGCCTGTTCGGGCCAAAGGGCAAATTGTAACATGCTCAGCACCTCTTGAGCAGGCAGTTTGTTGTCACCAAGACTTTGCTGACTTAACTTCTCGCCATCATATTGCATCGCGTACAAAGACTGACCAGTTGGCAACAGTCCGCGTAATTTAATTTCCGATTTTTCAATCTTCAATACCACTAGCAACTTGCTATTATTAGTTTTAGATTTCAGTGCTAAACGTTGTTTATAAACCGCCGATTCAGGTCCATCTACTGGCGGTAACAACAGCAAAGGAAATGCCCGCTTCGCGCTACTATTGAACAGGCTGCATGCCCCCAACATGAGGCTCAGACAGAGAACAAAAATCAGTCGTTTTGACATATTTGTGCCAAAGTCGTTAGTCGGCTTGGATTATGCACATAAGGGTTTTTAGTGTCCCAGGCGTAACCAGCCAAAATAGAACTGATCATGCGTGTGATATTGCCGCTTTTCTGATTTGAGAAAACCACATCTTGAAAACGCTCGTCATACCATCCTTCAACGAATTCCTTAAAGGTTTTCACTCCCACCTTTAATTTTTGCGCGTATTCCTCTTCCCAGTCGGGTTGCAAACCACGCAGTTGCCTATCAACAGCCTCTGCAGCCAAACTGGCAGAGGTCAACGCTATAGTAACGCCTGATGAAAAAATAGGGTCTAAGAACTCTCCTGCATTACCCAGCAATGCATAATTTTCACCATATAAGCTAGTGACGTCACAAGAATAACTGCCCAAAGTGCGAAATTCGGTATCAAACTCGGCATTTTTGAGAAACTCGGCTAATTTACCCGCTTCTGAAATTAACTGTTGTAAACATTCTCCAGGGCTTCTCGTCATCGTCTCTAAAAGTGCTGGCGGGATCACCACGCCAACAGAAGCTCTGCCGTTACTAAAAGGG
This sequence comes from Aliiglaciecola aliphaticivorans, assembly GCF_054782055.1. NCBI lineage: Bacteria > Pseudomonadati > Pseudomonadota > Gammaproteobacteria > Alteromonadales > Alteromonadaceae > Aliiglaciecola > Aliiglaciecola aliphaticivorans. The sequence goes on along the minus strand of NZ_BAAGTF010000045.1, from coordinate 16,787 downwards.
ATTAACCAAAACCAAACATCGCTGTATTGCGGATGAACGGTAATAAGAATCTTATTACGATCAAACTCAGGGGCATCAATATTATCTTTGATGTGGGTAAAGATAGACTTTCGTGTGCCTAAGGTTGATGGTTTTTCCAAATTCAATAGCTTAGGCAATACACGGCCGAAGCCACTGGCATCCAACACAAAGCGCCCTTGAACTTGATAGTTTTCCCCGCTATCAGTTTCAACACTAAGTATACTCAATTGGCCTTTGGTGTTACACGCAGTGAGTGTGTGCCCGTAACGAAAGGTTACCCCTTGTTTGGCAGATTCATCGGCGAGTATTTTATCAAATGATTCTCGTTGTACTTGAAAGGTCGTCCCCCAACCGTCTGAGAACTTTTCGCGGAAATCAAAATATTCATATTGGTCCCCACGACAAAAGGCTGCACCATTTTTATGCTGGAAATTGGCGTTCTCCACTGCCTCCAACATGCCCGCCTGTTCCAAGTATGTCATACATTGCGGCAACAAACTTTCGCCAATGGAAAAGCGCGGAAAGTGCTGTCTTTCTAATACTAAAACTCGATACCCTTTTTGATTCAGTAGCGCTGACGAAACCGCTCCAGCAGGTCCTGCACCTATAACTACAATATCGAATGTATCCATTTTATTTTGCACTACCGAATATCTCCATTGTTTTAATTAATATTGAGTGAACTTTTATCATCTTAAAATCTAAATATTGTGTTTTTGCACGCGCATAGCAGGCGTGATTAACCAAACAAGGGTTAAACCGATGAGCACAGTCAAGCCAAAGTGATGTAACACTGGGGTGTTGCTCCAAGCCAGCAAACCAAATGCTAACAAGCTTGTAAAGCTAGACAAGGAGACAGCTAACCAAGTATGTTTACTCTCCCCCGACTCTGCCATAAAAATGCCCATATCCAAACCAATGCCTAACACTAAAATAAGGGCTAACAAATGAAACATGTTCATCCCACCTTCAATTAAGGTGATGCTTGCCAAGGCCAAAATCGATCCTAAAAAAGGAGGTAAGACTACTCGCCATACCTGCCAGCGGTATCGCCATACTAGAATGAACAAAACAATCACATAAGCCAATAAAACCAACTGGGTAACTTGTACTCTGTACTGTTGCATCACATCTGAAATATTACTGACTTGGTCAATTAATATAAGGTCTTCGTCTGCCCCAATCAGTTGCTCTATGTTTGATTTAGCTTGCTGGTTAAGATAGCCAGAAAAGCGAATAATGGTTGCACTGTTGTTAAACTCATCATTGACTAATAAATCTTGCCATGGCGCACTGTTTTCCATTTCCAACCAACGTTCAAGGGTGAGTACTTGGCCATCAGCTTGACGAAAAGCCTGGTAAGCGGCGACTAACTTACTCTCATCAAACTTTAGCTTTTTAAACAGTTCAGGTAGTTTTTCACCATAAAGATTTGCCACTAACTCATAGTTTTGAAGTTGCGTGGATTTTGCCGGTAGATGGGTCGATAAACCTTGAAAACTCGGTATAACTTTGTCTTGGCGTAACGCACTTAATTGCGTAAATAGCTGCTGTTCTTTGAGTAAACAAGCCTCAACAGTTTGCCCTTTTACAAGTATAAACTGTGTGCTGCTATTTGTGCCAAGCATGGCCTGGATGGCCTTTTCTTGCTTAAGTAATGATGCAGGTGAAGTCTGAAGAAGCCGTATATCATCTTGTGCAGCACCTTTGAATACAATGACAAGGGCAACCACTGTTATTGCCAATAACAACACCAAACTCACTGGATGAGTACTAAAGCGAGGAATTTTATTACGTAGCAGGAACAATTTGTCTGCAAGGGGTAAACTCATTTTGGCATCTTGCATGGTTAAAACAGGGAACAGCAAGACCACGGTCAGCCAGGAAGTAATTAAGCCAACGACGGAGAACACAGCCATTTGCTGCAACCCTGGAAAAGGTGCAAATGCTTGCACTGCATAAGCTAAAACACTGGACAATAGACCAAGAAGCAACCCTGGTAAAATTTTAGCGAGCACTTTATGTGAATCAAAGTATTGCCTTTCACAGACAAAATGCAAAGCGTAATCGATAGATACTCCCACCAACCCCGCACCGAAGGCAAGAGTGATTAAATGCACATGTTCAAAAACCAATAGGGTGATTGCAATAGCACTTAAGCAGCCAATAGATACAGGAAGTAACATCAGCAAAATCGGTTTGAAACGACGAAATACAATTAGCAGTATGAGAATAATGCCAATCAGCGAGCCTATACCGATACTTGAGATTTCCGTCCTTGCCTGATCTGCTCCAGCCGCAGCGTGTAAAATCATTCCTGAGCTGGTCAATGAAATATTATTCTCTGCTAATGCCTGACGTTGTTCTGATATAAACCCCATCACCGTTTCTTGTATGGGCAACGAATAAGGTTCTTGGTTAAACGTGACTAAGAGTAAGTAAGTTGGCAGAACTGTGTTTTTAACCTTAAGAAAAGAATGACTAATTTGAATGTTGATATCAATGGTTTGCTGTTGACTAAGCTGTCCGTAAAAGCCAAAAGGATCTTCAATTAGCTCGACCTTGCTGGCATTAACAGGGCTAAAAAGGTTCGCCAACGTACGCCGCTCAAATTTCTCATAATTCGCAGCCTGTAAGTCTGCATGACTAGCAGAATCGAGTAATACAAAACGATAAGAAAAAAGTTCGTTCCGTAAATCTGCCAGCTGGTTATTCTCAACTTGCCAGCGCACCTCAGACACCGGTGATAAAGCCGTTAAATTTTGGGCTAAAGCAGACACAGATTGGATGATCTTAGTTTCATCTTCACCGCTAAGTAACAATAATAGACGTTTGGAAAATCTGGCTGACGTTTGCTCAATTGCTTGCTGAGCAAGGGGTTGTTGTTCTGATTTTGGCAACAGTGACATAATACTTGAATCGAATGCCAGTGGACGACTGAACGTCCAAACCATTAGGCTAACAATCACCACAGTCCAAATTAAGGCTGCCGCCTTTTGCCAATTAAATTTCACTTATGTTGTCTCAATTGGTCGAATTGAATTTCAGTGTAATCGCCGTTACTTTCATAGAACTTTAAATAACGTAAATAGATATCACCTTTCAATTCAACATGACTAATGGCTTGCGCAAGGGCTGTGTCTTTTGGCGTTAACGACACCGACCAAGTTTGCTGGTCAATTTCACCGCTTAACTCAAAGTAGTTTTCTAACTTTTGCCATTCTGAAGTCAAGACTGAAAAGAACACTTCACTTAACAAGGTAACAACAGGATTAGATTCCGCTTGCAAGCTCATCACTTCCACGTCATCTTGGTGACTTACAATGCTAGATGGTGTCATTGTCACTAAGTTTTGAATCGGAGAGAGTGTATGCCAGTGAACAACTTGCCCCTGAAGGTAGTCAAATTCACCTGTCGATTCGAGGCTCACATCAAAGTCGTTCAGATACTTTTGCTGTACAAACTGTCCTTGCAAAAATTCAGGGGAACTTGAAATAGCATTGAGGGCGTTAATATCAAATTGAGCCAGTACGTTGTTCGGCCAAAAAGTAAAGCTACTAATAAAGAAGCACACTAATAGGGTGTTTTTCATTTTGAGAGTCCCAATTTTTCAAATAATATTGGGGGTGACTCAAACATCATTTCTTTGCTTTCAATTTCCACTGCCACTTGCACCGTAGATGCTTTAGTAAGGCGTTTACCCGATTCCTTATCAACAATTTGATAGTTTATTTTTAACCTATTTTCCCATTCCACTATTTTTGCTTTAACGATAATTTGTTGTTGAAAACTCAGAGCCGATGCATAACGAATGTGCAGGTCGATGACAGGCCAAGCGTAACCCGACTGCTCCATTTCAGGAAAGTTGTAAGCCATTTTATCAAACAACGCACAGCGCGCAATTTCAAGATACTTAACATAGTGCCCATGCCAAGCTATGCGCATCACATCGATATCATGAAAAGGTATGCTAATTTCGACCTGGGCTTCTATCATTTGGGTGTTCCTTGTTAAATCACTCGTGCCGGTTAAACCTGCACTATTGCTTAGCAGTTATTATTTAGGTGTTTTATTATCCGATAGCCAGAAAGGAAAAAAGTTAAACCACTGCAAAGGCGCTTTTATGCAGTAATGTTGTAATCTATTTGCATAATTTTGAACCACTAAATCTAATTGTTGTTGACGTTCTTTACGAGCAAACTTTAGTTGCTCCGAAAATTTTTCCACATAAATATGATAGTTTTTTCGCTGCTTTAAACAAAATAACAGATAGACAGGACATTTTAACAAACTCGCTAAAATGAATGCTCCTTGGGGTAAATGAGCAGGTTTACCTAAAAAGTCCACCTTAGATATTCGTCCAGCATGCTCTGGTGTGCGATCACCGGCAATGACAATCAGCTCTCCCCGTGCCACTCGCTCAGCTAACATCATGGCGGTGGCTGGTGATAAGTCATTGACTTGCAGCAATTCCGCATGGGAATTACTGTCTAATTGCTGCATAAGTGAATTAATCTTTTCGGCGTGTTCGGTATTCACAAGAATGGTTAATTTCACTTCATCGAGTTTTTGCCGCAGGGCATTACAGACTTCAATATTGCCTAAATGGGACACCACTATTAAGGCCCCCTGACCTGATGCTTTGATGCTATCAACCACTGAAGGAGTCTCGAATACAATTGCGTCAGGGGTTATTCGTCCCATCCAAACTAATAATTTGTCTAACAACATGTTCCCAAACGAGATGAAATGCTTAAAACTATTTAACTGTGAGAATTGATCAGGGGGTAAAAATGGTTTCAAGTAACTAAGGTATTGTTGCGACGAGTGCCTCGCTGTTTTATTGGTTAAATAGTAATACGCCATAACTGGCAAAAGTATTACGCTAAACACTGTTCTACCAAATAAACGATAGATAAAGAGTAAAATCTTAATCCCTAATACGGTGCCGTTTTCCTGAACCTGGGTCCAATGGGTAATATTCTTTTGCATTTAAAATTTCTGCCATAATAGCTTAGGCAAACGCACAAGCATTCCAAAGAATAGTCGTGTATGCATCCAGCTTATTAACACATTATCGTGGACTAAATTAAAGTGAGAAACGCCGTCAGTTGGATAGTTGACTTTGGTTTGTAAGTTAATTATCTGTCCATTTTGCCATAACCAGCGGACGATAATTTCAGTGTCAAAGTCCATGCGATTACCGCAAGGATTTTTTTCCAACAGCTGATTAAATTGATTGACTGGATATAACCTGAATCCGCACATACTATCTTTGATTGTAAAAGAAAGTGTGTTAATCCACACCCATACATGGGTTAGATAGCGGCCATAGTACCGACCTTTAGAAATTGTTTCATCGTACTGAGGATAACCAGCAATGAGAGCTTTAGGATGATGTTCACCGGTCTCCATAAACTCAGGAATATCGGCTAAATTATGCTGGCCATCAGCATCGACCTGCAAGCCGTGACTAAACCCCATTTTAGCTAAATGACGCAGGCCAGACTTCACAGCATGCCCCTTTCCACCATTTTGCGGTAACGATAATAATGTCACTTGTTGACTATATTGTTCAGCTAATTGCCGAAGCACTGTAGCACAAGCTTCATGACTACCATCATCAACGAGTAACACAGGATAACCAAACCTCAGCACGTCACTCAAGGTACCGACAACAGCCACTTCATGGTTGTACACTGGGATTAAAATAGCAGGTTTAAATTCAGCGTTACGCAAAACAAATTCGTCCACTTGAGTGAAGCCCCTTATCTGAGCGATAAGAGAAACTGACTTTCTGCTTTTGGGAATTAAACACTAACACCAGATCTATCTTATCTTCAGGCTGAATAACACCCGAAAACTTAATCACCTCTAAATGACTAAAACGACCTGAAATAACAAAATACTCTGCAGCATATTTTTGCGCCCAGTGCACCTGCACAACACCCGGTAAAATAGGGGCTTGTTCAAAATGGCCGTCAAAATAAACGAGTTCTTTAGGCATAACACAAGCAATCTTTACTTCTGCTGTGTCTTTATCAATAGATTTAATAATTGGCCATTTAAGCAAGGCAGGCTGCTCCATTAAAGCTTGCAAGGAAGCCAAAGTGATCTTACCTTGCGAATTATAAGGCATTGTATCAACAAATCGCCAACGTCTGGGCACTACGATTGTTTCAAAACTTTGCAGCAATAAAGTGCGTAATGTTTTAATGACCTTGGGGCGGCCACAGTGCATTAATTGTATTTGCCCGGTTTCACTGAGTATTAATACAACTGCAACTTCAGTTCGTTTGCGAGCAATGGAAAAAGCTTTCGCTTCTGAAACCCATTCATGTTGGCTCAATACACTTTCAATGGCATTCAAAGAAACTCGTTTTCCCTCGATTTTGACAATGAGATCTGATCTGCCTTTTAATTCAAAACTACCATCAGGGTGAATTTTTAGCTGATCGTTGAGATAGGGAGAAGACTTATCCACGAAGTCAGAGCAAACCTTAACCAAGTCCTGTTGTTCAATTTCAAAAGAAACATCAGGTACGCACTGCCAACGAGCTTCTCCTTTTGACTCGGTTTGCTTTCGCCACGCAATCACCCCAGTCTCGGAACTACCATAAATTTCCACCAAAGGTGCATTTAGCAATTTACTCATACGCAATGCATCGGCTTTTTTCAACGGCGCAGCGGCTGAAAAAATGTTTAAACATTCTGCCTTCATTGATGACCAAGCTAAGAGTTCGTTTACCCGGGAAATATGAGAGGGACTGGCAACAAGCACATATTGAGTTAAGTGTTGAGCGTTATTGAATATATCTTCGGTGTACTCACATAATTCAGTTAAAAATGGTTGGCCTGAGCTAAAAGGACGCAATAACCGAAAGGTCAACCCGTATAAATGTTGATGGCTAACGGTAGACAATATCCTAGCTCCGGGAACAGCAGGAAACTGCTGTTCTAGGCTTTGTAATTCGCTCTCGAGTTGGCCGATGGTTTTCGCTATTGCCTTGGGCTCACCACTGGAACCCGAAGTATACAATTCTACTGCCACTTGTTCTTTATCAATGCCGGTAAAATGAAAGTTAAGGGTTTCTGCATTCTGGCCTGCGGGCAGCAGAGTAATGCTATTCTCCATTTCACCAACGCCGCCATCTGCGTCATTTAGTAATCGAGAGATTGTGGCTGGACGGTTATCGCCAGGAACACAAGCAACTCTTTTGAGATACCAAAGTGCATAAACAATGGATAAGAATTCGAAAGGATCGCTGTGATATACAACCCAACGTTGCCCCACATATTGTGACAACGTCTGATGCCAACGATAAACGTTAGCTTTAAAATCTTCGCAGGTTAATTCGTTTCCACAACGGATTGCAACGTTTTGATAAGGACGTGATTCTGTCCAATTTGATAAAGAAAACTTTTTTGACATACTAGGCCTTAATAACGTGTTGCCTAATAAGCCATTCAGAAATACCCAAGATCCCCATTAGCACATATGCGACTAGCCCGTTGTATAACATCCAAACTTCATCCGTTGAAAATAGCGCAGTAAAACACGCTATTGAGCCATTAAAGACAAAAAATATGCTCCAAGCGACTGTGACCTTGCGAGTATAAACGACAGCTTTATTGGGTAATTCAGGTTCTTTTAAACGTGCGAACTTTTCGACGATAGGAGTGGCGGTAAAAAGACTGCCAGCAAACAATACAAAAAAACTCAAATTCATCATAACCGGATAAAACTTCAGGCCAAGTTGTTGGCCTGCAAACATGATGACACATCCCATTACTAATAACGTGATTAGAATGACGTTACGTTCTGAGGACTCTCCAGATGCACACCAACGCAGAGCTAGTATTGAAAACACAAAAGGAATCAACCATTTCCCTTCAATTTTCTGTAACCCGAAATAAACAACAAATGGATAACTGATACTCAATATAATAACCACTAAGGTTAAAAGTTTTTTCATCAGTTATTCGGCCGTTAATTTATTTACCTGTTCAACAATATCATTTACGGTTCTAACAGATTTAAAATCCTCTGGTTTTATTTTGATACCTGTCATTTTGCGTAGCTCTACGACCAAATCGACGGCATCAATACTATCTATATCAAGGTCTTCGTACAAATTTGATTCTGGGGTGACCTTAGCTGGTTCCAATTCAAATAGTTCCTCAAAAAGCGCAACAACTTTTTGAAAAGTATCTTCCTGTTTTTTCATAATATCGACTTACTTTATATTGTTCTGTGATTTTTTACTAAGTCAGCCAAGGCATTCACATTGGCGAAGTGAGCTCGGGTTTCTTCCGAATTCGAATCAAGTTTAATTCCATAGCGTTTTTGTAGCGCCAATCCTATTTCTAATGCATCAATAGAATCCAGTCCGAGACCATCAACAAATAATGGATCGTCATTATCAATTTCTTCTGCTTCTACATCTTCAAGATCAAGACATTCTATAATCATTTCTTTTAATTCAGTTTGCAACGCTGTCATTAACTCCAACCTCAGCATTAAAATATTTAGTTAAATAATCAGTCAGCAACCTCGCATTTTTTGTGCTATTTGATAACTGAAAGTCACTCACTTTAATTATTGGATTTGCCGATATATTAAAATGCATGGGACTTGACGGGATATGATACCACTTATCTTGCTTAGTAAGTGATATAGGCTCACAACTAATTATGACCGGTGTTATATCAACATTGGTTCTGATAGCAATATTAGCTGCTCCGCGCTTTAATTGAAGGGACTTCCCCGGAACACTTCGAGTCCCTTCTGGAAATACAATCATAATTTGTTGTTTATTAAACACTTCTTTTGCATCAATGAGAACATCATTTGCTTCACCATTATTAATGGTATACCCCGCAGCTCGAATGGCCCCGCGCATAAACGGATTACGCAATAATGCACCTTTTACCACACAGTTAGCGTTGGGGATAAGTGCAATTAAAAACACGACATCCAATAAAGTTGGATGATTAGCAAGTACTAACTTAGCCTGTCTGAGTTCTTTCGCTCCGTGAATTTCATAAGTTAATACCCCTAAGAATCTCATTAACTTAATAAAGGATGAGAAGGCTATATGAATAAATTTCTGACCTCTCGCTTCTCTTTTTAATCGAGTACCAGGTAATAAAAATAAGACAGGCACCACAATAACCGGGATGATAATCCCCCCAACGCCGAACACAAAAAAACTAAAAGCAGTGGCAAACCAACGCCACGCAAAATTTAATTTAGCCAGCATGATTAACGGTCTTTTGTAGTGCCCATGTGGAGCCATTCATTCGACATTGATAACCATCGGATTGGTCAAGTAAAAATGCCATAAATCCTTGTAATTCACTTTTCGGATTCGAATACAAATGTTGACCAGCCTCCCCCTCTTTTTGATAGGTAAATGATAATGAATTTTCGTTGTCTCGACTCAACACCAATGCTAAAGCATAGGGAAATTCCGAGCTTTGACTGAATGGTTGATACAACGAAGGCAAAGGCATGTCGTAAACAATACAAAGGACTTTTTCGGATATTTGCAATTGGCCGATAGCTTCAAACAAAGCACTGGCAATCAAACCTTGCATAGCTGCTATCGCGGTTATTTCACGATTGTTATGATGAATAATTGAAAACAAGCCGCTGACGGCATTGTGTACCGCTAAACTAAACCCCGTTGGTGACATATCATCATGTTTACCAATCCCCTCTAACAATGAGAGTGTGAGTTTAGTGTCACCATGTTGCGAGGCAAAAACACAAGGAATATTAGGATCTTCAAGCCCCAACTGGTGAATGGCACCCATGGCACATTTACCCAAGGTGTTGAAGCGTCGTCGCAACATCATAGGTACATGTTTCAAGTTAACCTTCAATTGATGTTCCGCAATATCAGTATTTTCAGATAACCACTTAGTCCAATCCTCTTTAGTTTCCAGAGATGGAGCTAGCGCTGTCCATGCTTCTAACGTAAAACCCGCCAAATAAATCTCCGTGTGCAGTTATCGCAAGTAAATTAGTCATTTTTCGCCAGCATTTTACTTCACTGACTCATTATTGCAACGAAGTGCAGAAAGTTTATTGGAGTGAAACAGTTGACGGTGAATTCCTTTCTAATTAACCTTTCGCGGTAAGTCAGGGATTTCACTGTGACTGTGTAATTAAACATCCGAAAATAACCCAAATGGAGATTAGGACAACATGAAAATTTTTAACATTGTAGTAGGTTTATCTTTGATACTAATGGCGTCAAATACGATGGCGCGAGACACCAAACATATGTATTCAATTCAAGAAGCGATGGAATCAGCTGATTTTAAACAGAGGTTAGATCCTAATATTGCTCTTTATTTTGGCGAGCAGGCACATGGTGAAGTGAAAAAAAGCTTAGGCAGTTACCCGACAAATAAAAAAACCAATGCGTTTAATAAAAGCGATGATGAAGCTTGCCAATGGGTGTTGTTGTCAGCGCTATTAACCTTGCAAGAGCGAGCCAAAAAGGAAGGTGGTAACGCCGTGATCAATATAGCCAGCTATTATAAAAAGAATACAGTGGTTAGTGAAACAGAATATGAATGCCATGCGGGTGCATTTGTTGCAGGTGTAGCCTTGATGGGTGAAGTGGTAGAACTTGCAAATTAATTTCAAAAAAGATGTCGATTTTCAACTTTGGGAAACCAGAGTTGAAAATCAGCAACAAGATATCGAATCAACCGTTCTACAATATTTATCTCCATCGGAATACATAAGGCTAAATAACCTTAGCCATACAAAAAAACAACGAGAATACCTCTATAGCAGAGCACTTATTCGAAGCGCGTTTAGCCAAGTTTTTGATGTCCCGCTTGATTATTGGTCAATAGTCGATAGCGCAAACACACTTCCGGTAGTTACTAATTTACCAGTATCATTAAATTACAGTTTATCCCACAGTAATAACGTCATTAATTTTGCAGTTTCGCACTTTCCAATAGGGATCGATCTGGAACAATATAAAGCGAGAAAAAACCTGTTACAAATGGCTAAGTTATTTATGACTAAGACTGAATATCTTCATTTGCAAAGACTCAAGGAAATGGAAAAGCAAAGCTACTTTTATCGCATTTGGTGTGCAAAAGAAGCTTTTTTTAAATCCTTAGATGCAGATTCACAGAAGAGTTTTAGCCCGATAAATATTTCCATCGAAAATAATGAAATGCATCACTTAGACCTAATTGACCATAGTGATGCACTTTTTGCTCGAATAATTATTTTAAGGAAAAACTAAATACCCCGCTAGGAAGGGATTGACTAAGATCCAAATATAACGACTAAAATTGCAAACAATGCTCCTGCAGCAGCAATTTTAACGCCGCTTTTAAACATAGGCAATTTCGGCATAAACATTAAAAATGCCGAAATAACAAAGAACAACAATCCCACACCAAAGCTAATATTCAGGAAAAACAGTGGGCTACCTGTTGTCGCCTTATGCAATTTAACCAGTTTAGCTAGGGGGGCTGGATAATCCATTTTATGAATAGTGGCTTGTCCCGTTTGCTTGTTATATTGCCCCTGATTGAAAATCACCAAACCATCGGCTTCGCGTTCTACACTAAATCCTTTAATACCAATATGCTTAGCTAAAGCTTTGCCACTCAAACCTTTATCTAACTGGCGCTGCTCTACTTGCGGATACTTTAAAAAATCTGTTTTACGGAATATCAGCAAGGTGCCACTTACGGCATAAATTGCCATTATGCCTGCTAAAAAAAAGCCTAGCCATCTGTGGTATTTACGAGCCGCATTATGAAATTTAGGTGAAGCCATTAAATCCTCTTTAAAATCGTTTATATTGAAATCCAAAACACCTTTAATGTTTGGTAAGTTAACTTTCAAGATGATAAATCTCGGCAAAAGCAATCATCTTGATAATGAAGTTTATCTTACGCTCTGCTCTACTTTGACCAGAATCGACAAGCCAAATTAGACAGAGTATAAAAATAACCCTAAAAAAAGTGGGTCAAAAACCAGGTCCCCCACATAGAGATGTTGATGCTAATCGCTCCATCAAGCATTTTTCTCAAGATTAATATAACTAAGCGTAATGAAAGCGTGTAGCATCTAGTAAAAATTTGTTCTAAAATACAATTACTTTTCCACCTAACTTAACAAAATTTGTATTAATTCGAAGTTTGAATTAGTGATACTTTTAGTGCATGGCATTATGTTATCTAGTCTGAACTTAGCTATAAACCAAAGTGACTATCCTATTCGCTTATTTTAAATTTGAAAAGGCAGGGAGCCCGCTAGATGTTCTATAGTATCAGATTCAAGTTTGTTATTATCATTGTCATTTCAATTTTAATTAGCTCAGTTTCAGTTTTCTTTTTAGCCATAAATGAACACGAAAATCTTTATCGAAAATCCGTAGAACAAAACTTAGACGCCATGTAGTCGGTTATGGCAGACAATATTCTGTCAATATTCACCGAAGATGACGATGAAGGCGAAGTGTTTTTTTCATTAACCACTGAATTGCTTGGACTTGATCGTTACGAACATATCAAGTTTGTGAATGTATTTGATGCTAATTGGAATATCATTCAATATTATGTGCACCCCGACTACCTTAATTTAAAAAACTTTACACCTGAATTAACTTCCGTCTCTCCACAGAATTTACCCCGAGAGGTTACCATTACCGATGAAGGCTTAACGGTAATAAAAACCATTGGCGAGGAAAAACTACCGGTAGGTTTTTTATTAATCGTTCAAGATTATCAGCGGCCCTTAAGGGAAAGCAAAAAAAGCCTTTTTTATAGTGCCATTCCGTTCGTTATATTAGTGGTCGCTTTGGCAATGATCATATCCTTTTTAAGGTATCAGCAATTATTTAAGCCGCTACTAAACCTTACTAAGTTTACGAAAAAAGTGGAAAAAACCACTGATTATAACTTGAAGTATAAAGTGACAGGTAATGACGAAGTATCAGAATTGGGTCGCAACATTAACAAGCTCTTAGGAACCATAAATGCAGAGATAAAAACCAATCAACAAAACACAGAGAAGTTGATTGAGCAACAAAACTCTATGCAACATTTGGCTAATTATGACACCTTAACTGGCTTACCTAACCGTATGTTTTTTTATGGAAATATTAAAACTAGAATTAGCCAGAAGTCAGAGAGAAAATGAAGATTTAGCGATCATGTTTTTCGACGTTGATGGTTTTAAGGGAGTTAACGACACCTTAGGTCACGAAACTGGCGATTTATTACTTAAAGCGGTAGCGACTAAAGTCAAAAGCTTTCTTCGACCGGGTGATATTTTAGCGCGTTTAGGTGGCGATGAGTTTTTGATTATGATCCCACATCTAAATAATTCGCTGATAGCTGTAAATATTGCCAATCGTATAATCGAGGGAATGTTAACCCCCATCGAGATTAACAGTTGGGATATTCAAACGGGTGTGAGTATTGGTATCGCTAAAGCCACTGACGCAGAGTTTGATATTAATACATTTATCAGTAACGCTGATATTGCTATGTACGCATCAAAGGAAAAAGGCAAAGGCTCTTACACTGTTTTCCACAAAAGAATGTTAGAGGAAAACCGCAGAAAAGTACAAATAGCCAATCTTATTACAAATGCCATTGCGAAAGACGAATTTGACATTCATTACCAACTGAAAATCTCCTCCCAAGGTTCAATAAAGGGTTTAGAGGCACTGTTGCGCTGGAAAAATGATGAGTTGGGCAACATATCACCTGCCGAATTTATACCTATCGCAGAACAAGGCGGTAAAGTGAAAGCGATTACCCGCTGGCTAGTGGAAAAAGTGTTTCAGGATATGAGTGTGTTACAGAGCCTGGTTGACCATGATTTGGTTGTATCTTTGAATATATCAAGCCACGATTTACAAGACCGCAATTTCATCCATTTTATTAAAAAGAATCTATCTATATATAATGTGAATATTCAAAATATTCAATTTGAAATGACAGAATCGAGTTACCTTGAAAATTTTGATAGTGCTAATCAGTTCTTCAGCAATATCAGAAAAATGGGTGGTTCCATCGCCTTAGATGATTTTGGTACAGGGTATTCTTCCCTTAGTTACCTGACAAAAATTGAAATAGACACGCTGAAAATTGATCGAATGTTTGTAATGCAGCACGATAGCTCGGGCAAAGACACCGTAGTCTTACAAACCATTTTAGATTTGGGTCATAGGCTCGGGTTACAAATTTGTAGTGAGGGGGTAGAAACCGCTGATCAAGCGAATTACTTAATTTTGAATGGCAGTGATGAAATGCAGGGGTATTATTTCGCAAAACCAATGCCATTAGCCAAACTTCCTGATGCCTTTGAAAACGCACAAAGATTGTTTCAGGAAATTTGCGTTATTGAATATTAAATGATTACTCGTTTTATAGGTTTGAATTGAATAGTTAATAAAAATTAAATCACCCAACTCCTCCGATTAAACGGAATGATTTACACCTTTGAACTTGATCATTTAAATGAAACAAATTTACATATTTTTTAAGATAATAGTAGATAATTGAAGAATGATTTGAAGGAAAATTGAAAGAGCTCTTTGTTTTAGATAGTTTAGACTTACTATTGAATCAATACGTTAACCATACAAAAACGGAAATGACTAGGGATAGAACTTGTTGATGCGACCTATTATTTTAAAATTTTTTATATTATTTCTTTCAATTAGTCATTTACCACTCATGGCGAATGAACTTAATTTTTCTGGCTATGCTAGGGTTATTGCCGGATACTTAGATGAAGAGAATACTGATTTCAAAGGTTATGATGATAGTATCAGTTTCGAGCCATCCAGTTTAATCGCTTTACAAGCTGAATATCAATTTAGTGATAAGTGGTCCGCTACAACGCAACTTATAGCAAGAGCCGATAAGGATAAAGACTCAGGCATCGAATGGCTTTATTTAACCTACCAAGCAACAGATAACCTACAAATCAAATTCGGTAAATTACGCGCTCCCTTTTTCTCAATGAGCGATTACACTGACGTTGGCTTTGCTTATCCTTGGATAAATCTTCCTTACCAAGTTTACGATAACTTTTTGTTCCGCACCTTTGAGGGAGCAGATTTAATTTACAAATTTAATACCGGTAATGTTGAATTAAGTATTGAAGCCTACATAGGTCAAGAAGATGGTGACGTTGAATTCAATAACAATCAAACAGGTTTTACTGCCCGTAATTTGCGAGGACTAATCGGCAAGCTAAACAAAAATAACTTTGAATTTAGGATCGCACATTATCAGGGGAATTTAGGGTTAAATATTAGTGAAGTAACTGAGTTTCAACAAACACTTTATAACCTCAACTTTGTTCAAAGTGCTGACTCTCTTGACACTAAAGGAGTAGCTAAAGTTCAGCAAATTGGAATTGTTTACGACAATTTAGATTATTTTATTAGATCTGAATGGGTCAATATTGAAACCGACCTAGATTTCATACCGAAAATTCAAAGTTATTACGTTACTGGTGGGTTTAATTACGCACATTTTACCTTTCATTTAACCTTTGCTGATAGTAAAGGGGAGGTTAAATCACCATTACAGGAGATACCTATTGGATACGATCCTGGCTTAGACCAATTGGCGGAAGCGTACAACAATATTTTTCTTACCTCAGCAGCAACAGATATGCAAAGTTGGACTCTTGGAGCAAGGTGGGACGTACTATCAAACCTCGCTCTGAAGGCAGAATTTACAACCATCGAAGAAGATAACGGTTCTAATTCTTTTTTCGACACGGATGAAAATACGACCTTCGACGGTAAGTCTAATTTGTACCTTGTTGGTTTAGAGTGGGTGTTTTAAATGAGACCTATACCAACACCACACATCATCTATGTAGCATTGCTACTTTTAATACTTTCTTGTCTATTGGGTGTAAAAGCCCATGCTGAAGACCAAGATCCTGATTTTATCATTGTTATTAATACCCAAGACAAAGAATTAACTTTAAGTAAACAACAAATTAGACACATATTTATGGGAGGATCCCTAAGCAATAAGTTTAAAGCCGTCAACTTACCTTCAGGCAATCAATTGAGAATTGAATTTAATACAAAAATTGTAGGGCTTACTGAATCTCGTATTCAGGCTTATTGGGCGCAAATGAAGTTTACAGGTAGAAGTAAGCCGCCTATGGAATTAGAAACACCTCAAAAGGCGCTAGAATACCTATTAAAAACAGAGAGTGCCATAACATATCTTCCACCTGATACAGAGATACCAGACGGCCTAACGATTATATATCCTTAAGACTCTCGAGCTATACACCAAAGATAGTCATTATCAGTAGTTACATTGCGATTTAGCTTTGTAAATGGTGTTGGCACGAGGCAAGATTTATTATCTGAGAGCCCCTGAGCATAACTTTTCTATACTGCGCTTTGAAAGCCGCTACCCGCCACTATGCCCCTTGAGATAATTAATCAAGTCATAAACCATTCCACGGACTAAAGCCCGAACTACACCGTTAAGAATGTAGGCTGGAATTTATGCCAGTGCGCCTTTTACACGGGCTAAAGCCCGAGCTACACCATTAAGAATGTAGGCTGGAATTTATGCCAGTGCGCCTTTTCCACGGGCTGAAGCCTGAGGGATCCCCACAAATAAAGAAGATAAGTGCCTGTAATTGCGTTATTTTGTTTCTACCAAAAAATAAAAAAACACCAAAACAGGCACCTAAGATGACATTATTGAATATTCAAGAGTTT
>NZ_BAAGTF010000044.1:0-58533 GCF_054782055.1 Aliiglaciecola aliphaticivorans | reverse complement strand
CACCGCTGATCAGTTAGCATTAGTCTCGGCATGGTATTGAGTTGTTAGTTTATTTTTGGCGAAACAAATTATAACTCTTTACCATGCCGCTCAAAAACCAATCACGAAAGATCAACAGGCCCTAGCCAATTGTCTCAGAAACGTCAGCAAACTTGGATCAAAATGAGTAAACATACAGTAACGTCCTAATATTTGCGCCTTTGAATACCTGTTTCTGCCAATATCTTAGCTGACATCTCTTCAATGGAGAATTTTGTGCTATTCAAAAAGGGAATTTTTTCCTTACGATATAAGTTTTCCACTTCTCTCAATTCCATGCGGCATTGTTTCATCGAGGCGTAACGGCTATTTGCTCGTCGCTCCGAACGAATTGAGTGCAACCTTTCTGCGGCAATGGTTAACCCAAACAACTTATCTTTAAAACGTCTCAATGCAGGGGGAAGTTTCAAAATATCGCCCATATCTTCTTCGGTGAAAGGGTAATTTGCCGCCTTAATTCCAAATTGTAATGCCAAATATAGACTGGTAGGCGTTTTTCCTGAGCGAGATACCCCACATAGAATAATATCGGCTTCATTGTAGTCTTTTACATTAGAGCCATCGTCGTTAGCTAGCGCATAATTGACTGCATCAATTCTATTGTCATAGGTCTTTTCATGGATACTATGAGTTCGATGCTTTTCTGGCATCGACGGAACACCAAGTGCTTTTTCTAGGGGAGCTACAAATTGGTCAAGGAAGTTATAATTAATCCCCACCGACTTAGCTATCATTTTTCGAATATCGGTGTTTACGATGGTATAAAATACCAATGGGCGTAAACCGGTCTCCTTAAATTCCTCTGAAATCTTGTTTAATACTTTTTTAGCTTGTTGTTCAGTTTCTACGAAAGGTTCGGTGTAATGTTTAAATTCTACGGTGAAAAGCGACAGTAAAGCATGGCCAAACACTTCTGCGGTAATGGCTGTGCCATCAGATATGTAAAAAGCTGATCTCACTACAATTCCTTAACAATGTTGTAATTTTATTACAGAAAGAAATTAAATTTTACTTTCATCTTTACACCATTCTAAAATCCCTGACGCAAAAAGCCAGAAGGTGAACAAAATAAATTCGTATGCACCAATCTGAACACTATTTTGCGATAAAACTTATTTCGTTTGCGCCTTAGCAATCGAGCCCAGGACAAAAAACTTTGAGGTGTTAGCAGTGCAAGAATATGTACTTTGGTATGAGCAGTTGGGAATGGATGATGTGAATCGCGTTGGCGGTAAAAATGCATCATTGGGTGAAATGATTTCAAACCTGTCTAATGCAGGTGTTCAAGTTCCGGGGGGCTTTGCTACAACCGCATATGCATTTAACGAATTTTTGGAACAAAGTGGACTAGAAGGTCGTATCCATGATGTTTTGAACAGCTTAGATGTTGACGATGTGGAAGCGCTAGCCAAAGCAGGTGAAAATATTCGCAACTGGGTGATTGAAACCCCGTTTTTACCGAAACTCGAAAGTGAAATCAAATCTGCATTTGAAAAGTTACAAGGAGATGCTGGTGAAGAGGCTTCTTTTGCAGTGCGTTCGTCTGCAACGGCTGAAGATATGCCAGATGCTTCTTTTGCAGGTCAACAAGAAACCTTTTTGAATGTTAAAGGCTATGAGTCAGTACTTGTTGCCATTAAACATGTATTTGCATCGCTATTTAACGACCGTGCTATTTCCTATCGTGTTCACCAAGGTTACGACCATAAAGGGGTTGCTTTATCTGCTGGTATCCAGCGTATGGTAAGAAGTGACGTAAGTTCTTCTGGTGTTATGTTTACCATTGATACTGAGTCGGGTTTCGAAGACGTAGTCTTCATTACATCTTCCTATGGTTTAGGGGAAATGGTTGTACAAGGGGCCGTAAACCCAGATGAGTTTTACGTGCACAAACCAACCCTAGATAAAGGCTTACCTGCTATTGTGCGTCGCAATATGGGTAGCAAACTAATTAAAATGATTTATTCTCCAGATTTGTCCCACGGTAAACAAGTTGAAATTGTTGATGTCGACAAATCTCAAAGTTTGGAGTTCTCTCTTACTGATCAAGAAGTCATGGAACTCGCCAAGCAAGCTCAAATCATTGAGAAACACTATAAACGTCCAATGGATATCGAATGGGCAAAAGATGGCACTGACGGCAAGCTCTATATTGTTCAGGCTCGTCCGGAAACTGTGCGTTCTCGTGAAGATATTCAAGTCATTGAAAACTTCCAATTGAAAGGCAAAGCGAAGATTGTCACTGAAGGTCGCGCAATTGGCCATAAAATCGGTGCAGGTGAAGCCAAAGTACTAAGCTCAATTGATGAGATGGGTAAAATTCTTCCAGGGGATGTGCTAGTCACAGATATGACAGATCCTGATTGGGAACCCATCATGAAAAAGGCGTCAGCTATCGTCACCAATCGGGGTGGAAGAACCTGTCATGCGGCTATCATTGCTCGTGAACTGGGTATACCCGCCGTGGTGGGTTGCGGAAATGCAACTGATTCCATAGAAACTGGCGATAAGATTACCGTTTCTTGTGCCGAAGGTGATACGGGGTATGTCTACGATGCTGAGTTGGAGTTTGATGTGGTGACATCACGCATTGATTCTATGCCAGATATTCCATTGAAAGTCATGATGAACGTCGGTAATCCTGACCGTGCATTTGATTTCGCAAGATTACCCCATAAAGGCGTAGGTTTAGCGCGCTTAGAGTTTATTATCAACCGAATGATTGGTGTGCATCCTAAAGCCTTGTTGGACTTTGAAAATCAGCCTGAAGAGTTGAAAGATGAAATCTCTGAAATGATTGCGGGTTATGAATCACCAGTTGAGTTCTATATTCAAAAGCTTGTGGAAGGGGTTTCTACCATTGCGGCGGCTTTCTCACCGGAGAAAGTAATCGTGCGTATGTCAGACTTTAAATCAAACGAATATTTCAACTTGGTAGGCGGCTACCAGTATGAACCTGATGAAGAAAACCCAATGCTGGGCTTCCGTGGTGCAAGTCGCTACATTTCAGAGGAATTCCGTGATTGTTTTGCTCTAGAATGTGAGGCCATTAAGCGTGTTCGTAACACCATGGGGCTAACCAATGTTGAAGTTATGATCCCCTTTGTGCGCACTGTAGGCGAAGGCAAAAAAGTCATTGAACTACTCGCTGAGCAGGGATTAGTGCAAGGTGAAAACGGTTTGCGGGTTATTATGATGTGCGAACTCCCTTCAAATGCATTACTTGCTGATCAATTCTTGGATATCTTTGATGGGTTCTCAATCGGTTCTAATGATTTAACCCAGTTAACATTAGGACTGGATCGTGATTCAGGGGTTATTGCTCATTTGTTTGATGAACGCGACGAAGCTGTGAAAGTACTCTTAAGTATGGCCATTAAAGCGGCGAAAAAACGCGGAAAATACGTGGGTATATGTGGTCAAGGACCATCAGATCATGAAGACCTTGCAGCTTGGTTAGTGGAACAGGGAATTGATAGTGTTTCCCTAAACCCAGATACTGTTGTAGAAACATGGTTATATTTGGGCGAAAAACACGCTTAATCTCAGGTAATAAGACAATAAATACAATAAAGGCAGGTTAATCCTGCCTTTATTTTGCGTAAAATTTGCTTGCTAGGGGTTAGCGATATTTGCGATTTAGTAAGAACCTGTCTAATCGCCGTGCATTAACACTCATAGAGTTCTGACACTTTGCTAAACACTTTCGGGCAAAAGGTATGTCATAGCTCAATAACACAAGGCCGCCTATTAAAAATAAAATAGAGCCTGGTAGGATTGCAAACACAATTCCAACTGCAGATAACACCGCGCCAAGGGCAATTCGTATTGTCTTTTTCATAATCTTCCTTTCTCTGTTTACCATTAACGAGCATGAATAGTGATATATTGAGTATCAGCTTTGATGCTTATAAAACTCCCCAAAATACAATGCCAGTGTAGTCTATATTTTAATTTAAATGTGTTTCCTCATGTAACAAGTTGTGTTGATTGATTTCTCTTTTTACTCTTTAATGATTGTTGATACTTAACTCATATTACTCACGGAAGAAGGCGCATGGTGTGCAAGTTTTGATTTACCATGGCGTTTTGAAATACATTTTCTCAGCACCCGCCAATAGCTGCTTTCAAGACAATCGTAACCGTCATACATACCTCTTTGTTTAAATAGCTCATGGGCTTTTTTCAAATTTTGTGCGGGTATTTTTTGATGAATATGATGTTCTAAATGGTAGTTAACATCGTTTGGACAAAATAACAGTGACACTAATGGGTTGGTTAAAGTTGTACGAGTATTTAAACGCGGATCTAACGCATTTATATCGGTAACTGCACCATGCTCACCCATGATCCTAAGTCTACTCAAGGCAGGGTAAAAGAAAATATAGCCTACCCAAAATGCGCCATACACCCAAAATACGTCCAAAAGCACTAAGCTTACAATCATAACGCTATGAACCAGGATATTCGGAAGTCGCTTGTGCCAGCTAGACACCTTTATTTGATAGGCAATTTCCTTGAAACCATTAATGCCGCTCAGGTCACGCAGGAATTTTCGAAACATACTTACGGGCGTTGCTGGGTAGCTAATTACGAATAATTTATCTGGATCTTTTGCTGTACCGGCATAGCGATGGTGCTGTTGATGACCGTTCTTAAACGCTTCATAATCTACTAATACTAAGCCCCCTAATAACCAACGGCCCACAAAATGATTAAGCTGACGACTGCGAAATAAAGTGTCATGTCCAGCGTCATGATTGAGGATGGCAATGCCTAAAATGCGACCGCCTAGGATCCAACTACAGAAAATAAAGGTATACCAATAGGGGAAGGTGACTAGGATTATTGCTGCAATGGAAATCAATGCATAGTTAGTTAAAACACGATACCATCCCACCCAATCAGAAGTTTGGCATAGGGCTTTTAATTCGTCAGACGAAATATGTTCTGAAAGTTTTAGCATGGTCAAATATCCCAAAAGAAACACCTAATTTAGGTATAACAAAAAATAAGGAAATTGCAAATAATTTGTTATGAAGTTAAACTATCAAACTGCTATGGAACGACTCGACGCAGATAGCGCCGATAAAAAAGTGTTAGAATTACTGAGTGCTATTAAAGGTTTTCAAATATCTGAATTGACAAGTCTTTCAGCGAAACAGTTACTATTAATTGCTGATAAGTTGGGAATAAGTGAAGCTTCAATGCGAATGGCATTATCCCGCCAAACAAAGCAGGGGAAGTTAATTAGAGATAACGGCAAATATTCTCTGGCAAAAAGTAAAAACTCATTTGTTCTGCCTCGATTCTGGTTGGATTTGAAAAAGCGTAACTTGAATTGGAGCGGGCAATGGTTGTTAGTGAATCAGCTACAGCATAAATTTAGCCCCACGATAATGCGACGCTTACACAACAAAGCAGAGTTACTTGGGTTTAAGTTTTTTCATAATTTAGGTTGGGTAAGACCTAACAACTTGAGTGATTTGCTAGAGGAAACCGCTTTTCATTTTCATTCGATTGTTGAGCAGCCTCAGATGCTAATCGGTAATTTGACGGATATTGATGCCGGTACGACTCACTTATTTTCGCAAAGTTGGCCATTAGATGAATTAAATCAATTTTATGTTGATGCCAATGAGTTGATTGTCAATGAATGTCAAAGTGTTGAGTCATTATCAGACAAAGATATTTTGGTTCGTAGTTTTGCAATTGGCCGACTGGTCGTAGAATATTTATCGAAAGATCCTTGGTTGCCTGGAACCTTAATTAATTTACCAGCGCGTACGAGATTATTTGATAAAACGGTTGAATATTATCAACAAATTACACCAATGTGGCTAAATGTAATGAAGCAGGCATAGCACCATAGTTAATTTTAGTTTCATATAAATCAATTAGATAGTTGATCTACTATGATGAATTCGATTTATAAAATATATCGAATGAATTTAGGTAAAGCACAAAGCAAAAGGTTATAATATGCCTATCTTTTTTGGACGTTTAAAACAGTGACGATGTTACCGAGTATTGACCCACAATCTGCGTTAGAAAATCATTATCAAATGTATTTAGAAGAGTTAACGTCTTCTGGCTTTTCTGGTGATATTGAGTACAGTTACGCTAGCCGCTTAGCTGTTGCCACTGATAACTCCATTTATCAAAAATTACCGCAAGCCGTGTTATTTCCAAAATCTACCGCTGATTTGTCATTAATTGGTCGCACAGCAAATAATTTTGATGAGGTTAGATTTAGCGCTCGTGGAGGCGGTACTGGCACTAACGGACAGTCCCTTACAAATGGCATTATTGTCGACGTTTCTCGTCACATGAATGAGATTCTTGAGATCAACGCTGAACAATCTTGGGTGAGAGTGCAAGCGGGGGTTGTAAAAGATCAATTAAACGACGCCTTACGTCCACTGGGGTTTTTCTTTGCTCCTGATTTGTCAACCAGTAATCGAGCCACTATTGGGGGGATGATTAGTACGGATGCATCAGGGCAAGGTTCATTAGTTTATGGTAAAACCAGTGATCATGTTTTAGGGCTCACCTCTGTGTTAGTGGATGGTACGATTTTAGAAACCGCGCCTAGGGCTATCGAAGACGTGCAAAAGACAGGGGCTGAAAACACCCGTTTAACTGAAATTGCCACGCAATTAATTGAAACCTGTGTGGGTAAACGAGAACAAATCTTAGCTAAGTTTCCGCGCTTAAATCGCTTTTTAACAGGTTACGATTTAGAGCATACGGTGTCAGATGATTTAACTCAGTTAGATATTAGCCGTGTGATAACGGGTTCAGAAGGCTCGCTGGTTTTCGTGTCTGAAGCAAAGCTAAATATTACGCCCATTGCCAAGTGCAAAGCCTTGGTTAATATTAAATATGATTCGTTCGAATCAGCACTTCGCCATGCTCCTCATATGGTCGCCGCTAATGCAACATCTGTGGAAACGGTTGACAGTAAAGTACTCAATTTGGCCAAGCAAGATATTGTGTGGCACTCAGTCAAAGACCTTATTCAAGACGTGCCGGGTAAAGACGTACTCGGTTTGAATATGGTGGAGTACAACAGTGAAGATAAAACTCAAATAGAAACGAAAATAGCGCAGCTATGTGAAAGGCTAGACGACGCTCAAAAGCAGGGGGTAGATGGCATCATTGGTTATCAATTGACCTATGATGTAGCTGATATTAATCGTATCTACGCAATGCGGAAAAAGTCTGTGGGCTTATTAGGTAAAGCCGATGGCTGGAAAAAGCCTATTCCCTTTACGGAAGATACCGCGGTACCTCCTGAGAATTTGGCTGATTTCATTATGGAGTTTCGAGGGTTGTTGGATAGTAAAGGGCTGCAATATGGAATGTTCGGTCATGTAGATGCAGGTGTCTTGCATGTTCGACCAGCCTTGGATATGAGTGACCCTAAT
This sequence comes from Aliiglaciecola aliphaticivorans, assembly GCF_054782055.1. Lineage (NCBI taxonomy): Bacteria > Pseudomonadati > Pseudomonadota > Gammaproteobacteria > Alteromonadales > Alteromonadaceae > Aliiglaciecola > Aliiglaciecola aliphaticivorans. Next base: position 51,064 of record NZ_BAAGTF010000044.1, on the reverse strand, counting down.
CAACAGCAAATAATGCAAGACATTTCTGATCAAGTGGTCGCCCTCGTGTCTAAATATGGCGGTTTAATGTGGGGGGAGCATGGCAAAGGTTACCGTAGTGAATACGGGCCGGAATTTTTTGGAGAAGGGTTATTTCTTGAGCTGCGAAAAATAAAGCGTGTTTTCGACCCTCTGAATAAAATGAATCCGGGCAAAATATGCACACCAATTGATTCAACCGAAGAACTGGTCAAAGTTTCAGATCTGAAACGTGGCGATCTTGATAGTCAAATACCCATTGCCGTTCGCAATTCTTTTGAGCCTGCAATGAGCTGTAATGGTAACGCCCTTTGTTATAATTATGACACCACTTCAACCATGTGCCCTTCCAGTAAAGTGACCCGGGATCGTCGTCATACGCCTAAAGGACGAGCTGGAATGATTAGAGAGTGGTTACGTTTACTTAGCCAAAAAAACGTGAATATTATTGAACTGGAAAAAGGCGAGGAGCGTCCTTCATGGTTTGAACGTTTACAAAATACTCGGTATAAGTCTAAAAATGCAGACTTTTCCCACGAAGTGTTAGAAGTCATGGAGGGCTGTTTAGCCTGTAAGGCGTGTGCCAGCCAATGTCCGGTGAATGTAGATGTTCCTTCTTTTCGTTCGCGATTTTTAGCCATTTATTATCAACGTTATTTGCGACCGGCCAAAGATGTATTAACCGCCAATATTGAGTCAATGGCTCCTTGGATGGCTAAAGCACCGGCAATGATTAATTTCTTCCAACGCCAACCTTGGCTGAAGAAAGGCATAGAGCGTTATGTAGGTTACGTAGACGCCCCTTTACTGTCTGAGCCTGCGCTGGACACGCGGCTTGAACAAAAGCAACTTATGCCATTCGATTTGCACGCGTTGTCTGGATTAAATGAAACCGAAAAATCAAAAACGGTGCTGATAGTGCAAGACCCTTTCACCAGCTTTTATGAAGCTGAAGTTGTGGAAGAGTTAATTCAGTTATTGCAAAAAATGAACTTTAATCCGGTTGTACTGCCATTCAAGCCCAATGGCAAGCCACAACATGTTAAAGGGTTTTTAGCGAAGTTTGCGAAAACTGCAAAAAATACAGCAGATTTCTTAAATCAAGTATCAAAATTAAATCTGCCTATGATAGGTATCGATGGTTCGTTAGTGCTATGTTACCGGGATGAATATAGTCGTATCCTTGGCAGCCAACGCGGCAATTTCAACGTGCAGTTGGTAAATGAGTGGCTCGCTAGTCAAACTCTTGAACGGGAGTTACTAGACAAAATGCAAGTTCATGGCAAAAACGATGTTGCTTTTAAGCTTATTTCACACTGTACTGAAAAAACCAGCATCGCTGGAAATGATGATCATTGGAAGGCAATATTTGCTTGGTTTGGTTTAGAGTTAACTCCCATCGCTACGGGCTGTTGTGGAATGGCGGGATCATTCGGCCATGAGTTAATTCATCAACAAGAATCAAAAGGAATTTATGACTTAAGTTGGAAGCAAGTGGTGAATTCAACTCCACAGCATACGCTTCTGGCAACAGGATATTCATGCCGTACTCAAGTGAACAGATACGAAGGCTTCAAGCCAAAGCATCCAGTACAGGCACTGTTAGCAGTATTACAGAATTAGAATTGGATAAGGATAGTTATGACACAACCTCAAAAAATGAGTCAGGAGCAAATGACTCAATGGGTACGTTCACAGTTTCAACGGGCAAATAAACATTTGGCAGAAAATGGCGTTATTTTTGACTCTGTCGTCACCGAAGAATGTCGATATTTAGCACCCTATGTCGCAATTTGGAAAATAAAAGCCTTAGACAATAGGTTTTATTGGGTGATAAGTGGCGATCTACCCTGCGACTTCATGCCTTATGAAAGCGAGAAAAATGCCAGAGATGTACTGCGAAGATTCTCTTTTCAATGGCAATTAAAAGCACAAGATATTGAAGAAAGTGCAAATATTGATGCCACTCAAAAAGAGTTTGCTAAGATGCTAGTGACGCGAGCAGAAGGGCTTTATGCGTTGTACAATCAAGAAGAGTTGTGGAAAGAAATTAAGGGTGGTAAAGCATAGGTTAGGAGCAAATCCTACTTAAAAAAATACAGCACCAAAGGTGCTGTATTAATGTGTTAATTCCACTCTATTGAGTGAAAATTCTGCGGTGGAGCATGCCATTTTTTGTCTGGCTATTCCGGCATCCATATAAACTGGACCGACTGGGTTGAATCCTTGGTTTTTATAGTATTCTACTCCTTCCAAATCACACTGGACGTATACTTGCTGCAATCCTAATCGATTAGCGTTATCAACTAGAGCCGCGAATAGTGTGCGGTAGACTTCTGGCCCACGAAATTTTGGAACAACTGCAACACGACCAATTTCACCTCTTGTGGTTAATCTGCCGGTTGCGATTTCTTGTTTTTCATTGTCAAAGACAAGGACATGAATCGCATGCATATCCTGTTGATCAAATTCACATTCTCTTGGAATGCGCCACTCGTAAACAAAAACCTTTTCTCTTAACCTACTTAATGTATGTTTGGCTTTTTCCCAGTCAACGTTTTGTACAGTTAACGTCACTGAAGCACTCTCCTCAAAGTTTGTTAAATATCAGGGTACCAACCCCCTGCATTTACGAGTCTAGCCAATATTTGATTAAAAATTAAGCCGTTAGCGTAATTTATTTTCTCTTGGTTATCTAAATAATTAGCATTAAGCATGCTTAACAGCATATTTTCATGTTCTATTTCAACGTTTATCCGGTGTTGGTTAACCCAGGTAACTGTCTGATATTTATCGTTTATTCTTAATTTTTGTTGAATTACTCTGGTGTCGAGTTTACGCTGAAATATCACCCCATTGTCGAGTAAGTTAATTATTTCATTTAGTGAATAATTTTCTGTTAAATCAGCTGCATACATATCTACATCTTTGGTTTCCGTAAAATAAGTTGCGATAAAATCATCAAAATGAACAGAATTAATCATTTGCATAAACATACTTTTCATTTTTTCGATTTCCGAAGCTTTAATTTCGAAACGGGAGTCACGGGGCGAAATATCGGGATCGCTATAGCGCTGATTGAATAAATTTTTTGCTTGCGCGTAATCAACAAACCCATCCAGCAATTCTCGCTGGGTTGGTGCACGGAATCCGACGGAATAGTTTAAACAGGATGTTAGCGCTACGCCATTATGTGGAAACCCTGGAGGGATATAAATTAAATCACCTGGCTCAAGAATTTCATCAATGATGGGATCAAAACCGGTGATCTGTTTTAAATTTTTGGCGGGTTGAATGGACTCATGGTGCTTGTTTGCTCCAACTTGCCAACGTCGGGTCCCTTGCCCTTGAATAATAAAGACATCATATTGATCGATATGAGGACCAACTCCTCCATTCGCTACTGAATAACTGACCATCAAATCATCAACTCGCCAATTGGGAATGAAATCAAAACTGTCTAACAGCATTTTTACTTCGGGAATATAGTGATCGACCGATTGCACCAGCAACGACCAATCACCAATACAATAGGGCGTAAAATCAGAAAATGGGCCCTGGGTATTTGACCAAACACCTTGTTTTTTGGAAATGATTCGAGAATCAATGTCTTCTTCTTGCGCAAGGCCTGCAAGTTCATGTTCGTCTAAAGGGTCGGCAAAATTAGGAAAAGCGTTACGAATAACAATGGGCTTTTTTTGCCAGTGCTCTGTTAGGAAATGGTGTTTATTGGGGAGATTTAATTTATACATTAAGTTTAACGATTTCCTCTATTATTCAGTGTCACTTATGAAATAGGCGGTAAGTGTACCAAGTCCTTTCAGATTAAGCTTGTCTCCACTTTCAAATTTGATATGGCTACGGCTATGCAAATAAGTCGTGTGGCAAACGAGAATTTTACTTGCTTTTCCGTTACTTTCTAAGCGTGAGGCTAAATTAACGGTTTCCCCCCATACATCGAAAAGCATGTTATCTAATCCTACACAACCCGCGGTTAACGGACCGCTGGCTATACCGATTCTTATTTGTAAGTTTAAATTTAATTCACAACAAAGATGATTGAAACTCTTCAGCATCGCCTTGGCTGCTTGACATGATTGTATGGCGGGATTGATACGTTTCTCATAAATGCCGCAAACAGCCATATACTGATCACCATTAGTCTTTATTTTTTGCAGTTGATTTCTTCTACTGATTAAATCAAATTCACAATAAAAAGCATTCAGTAATTGCATGGTTTCTTGTGTGTTGGAATGACTACAATGTTGGGTATACCCTTGAATATCGGCGAATAATACGGAGCAAGAATGCTGTTCCAACTGAGTACTGGATTGATTAGTTGTAAAGTTTGTCAGTAGAGTTTTAATTAAAGGTTTAGGTAAGGTTTTCTGCAATAAATGTGAGATGCGAGCTTTGTCCCGAGTGACTCTCACATGAGCCCTACGAGTATTTTGATAGACTAACAGGCTTGCAGTGATAGCTGCGCCAGAGATCAACAGACAGGTTCCCATTGTTAACCAAAATCTCTCTAATTCATTGGGCTGAAAAGCATGACGTGGGAATTGCCAATATGCTTCAATGCCACAAAAACACGCAACATAGATAATTAAGTTCGGTATGTACTGGCGGGTTTCCCAGTCTCGATATAAAAACGGGCTAACAAACAAGCCAATTAAAAAGAAAAAGTGAAATTGCAGGTTGATACTCCAAATTATACTGGATATACCAATGTAGGAGACAAAACCACACATGAGTAAAGATCTTGCAGATACAAAATGATGACGCCAATTGAAACGCAGTATTTGGATGAAAACGACGATATGTAACGCGCATGAAATAAGAACAGGAGAGCCGCCATATTGCCAAAACCCAATGATAAAAGGCAGTTGGATTATTAAAAATGTTAACACCATCAATGAAATAGTGTTAACTATTTTTATATGACTAACGTTGTCCAAATCATTTTCATTGATGCCAAGAAATGCAATTTGCCGAAATAGATCCTTTAACATATGGCATTCCTTGCCTTGTTAATTAATATATTTTTAAACTTAGCAACAAAGCCACATTTTTCCCATGTTAACCCAGTCTAGTTTTTAAAAGCCGAGTTTTGAAAAGTGGTGTTGTTAATTGCCTAATCTTAAACAGCAGAGTGCTTATAAAGCAAAAGGTTTAATCTAGTTCAAATGCCAGAGGTAACAATGAATTCATATCAATAGATTGAATATTGTCTAGACTGTCACACATTAAAATTTCGGTATTTTTATCGGCAAATTCTTTGATTTTTTGTCGGCAGCCGCCGCAAGGGGAGCAGATTTTTTCATTCGGGCTGGCGACTAAAATTTTAACTATTTTTTTGCCACCGTCCAAAATCATGGCCGCAATTGCACCGGCCTCGGCACATTGACCAAGAGGGTAGGCCGCATTCTCTACGTTGCAGCCAGCATACACTTTACCATTGTCCGCTAAAATTGCCGAGCCTACTTTAAAATGTGAATAAGGGGCATAAGAATTCAATTGCGCTTGTTTAGCCGCCTGGATTAGTTTTTGTATTTTATTTTCCAAGTATTTTATCTTACATTTTTAAAACGGCCACATAGTTTGCGATAAAACCTAAGCTGTTGACAAGTGTTTATCTAAATAGACATTGAATAACTATAATAAAACGCACTAATTTAGCTCTGAATAATTCGCATTTATGCACTGCTGGACTTTACATTTTAGGCTAAATAGGCGAGTCTTATCTTGCTCTTTTGGGCGTTATTTTCTTAACCTTTAGATCACAATTGATTTAATTTCTGTTATTTTTTGTCCAACTTTCAAGTGCCATTGCCATCAATATGAATAGACACCTTTTGCTATCTTTGTTTTTTATTTCTATCGTCCTTACTGGGTGCAGCATTAACTCGGGTTCCGCGCTGCACTCAAAAGTCGAAAGTATTCTCATTCCAGAGCCTCAACCATTAAATTTTAGATCACAACTTGCCATTGCAAGATACAACCAGATCCTGACTCAAACATCATTGAGTAATGAAGAAAAAGCCGAGTTATTATTTTTACGGGGTACCCATTACGATACCGTTGGATTGGCTGGATTGGCGCAATACGATTTTGGTAGGGCAAAACAATTAAAGCCTGATTTGGCGGAAGCGTATAATTCCATTGGCATCCATTTCACCCAGCAGATGGATTTTAATGAAGCCTATGAATCTTTTGATTCTGCTTTAGAAATTAATCCAGAATTAGACTTTGCGTTATTAAATCGCGGCATTGCACTTTACTACGGTCAACGTAATGAGCTCGCCGTGGACGATCTCACGCGTTTTTACAACAAGGACAAAGGGAATCCTTTTTCCGCCTTATGGCTTTTCTTAGCGCATAAAGAAGTGAATTATGAAACAGCGTTAGCTCAACTAGAAAAGCATCGTGAAAACCTTGCCGATGATAATTGGGGAACAATCATCGTTGATTTTTACCTGGGCAAAGTGACTCGGAATAAATTACTAAATGGCTTTGTAATAGGCCCAAAAAATACCGTTGAATTGAATCAACGTATGTGTGAAGTGTATTTTTATATGGGTAAATTTTATGAAAGTCGTGGTGATCGCGGTTTAGCGTTAAATTATTTCAAAATGGTTTTGAGCACTAATATTTATGATTATGTAGAACATCGTTATGCGCGGCTGGAGATAGATAAGTTACGTAAACAGGCGTCAGAAGACTTAAAAAGTTAAGTCTATTGTTCAAACAATGATAATCCGTTTACTGCCGTTTGTTCTAATTTCCATGCTATTGCGAGCCGATAGCGTATTTTCGACGAAGTTTTTATATAATTTAGGCACTCGAGAACCTCAACAATACAGCCCTTTGTTTATGGCTGCTAAACAGAAACATGCAAGGGCTTTAGAACGATTATCGACTCTAGCCATAGAACAAAATCAAGTTTATTGGATTCAAAAAAGTGCGGAAATTGGCTCAATAGACGCACTTTTATTCCTCGCAGCGCACACTGCAGACACGGATACGAAAAAACACTACCTTACCCGTGCTGCAAAGCTTGGTGATTCTGAGAGCCAATTCCAACTGGCTCTATTCGCATCTACCACGTCTGCCAAGGTAAGGTTACTTGAAAATGCAGCGTCATCTGGACATAAAAAAGCCATCGTCTCCCTGTATTATTTGCTCAATCAATTAGGCACTACTGATGAAGACAACCAGTGGTTAAGCAAGGCCGCTGAACTTAATCCGCATCTAACTCGGGTTTACGCCGCTCTCCTATGGAACCATCAGAGCCCTGAAGTCAGTTTTCAATGGTTGGCTAACCAAAGTGACAACCAAGAGGGCAACGTTCAAAAACTGACACAGGATTTGGTTGCCAATATTGAAAGCATGCGCTGGCAAGAAACCCATCAACGACGATCAACAAATGATGGTATGAAACAGCCTCTGTGCGCCATGAAAATACAGTTTATCGCCGGCTCATTGCAGGCAATTACCCAAATTGATGAGTTTTCTGAGCGTTTTCAATCTGATCCTCGTTTTAGGTCTTTCCCCATTTGCTTTAATTCTCCAGTTTGGCTAGCGCCAGATGATTTAGCCTGTAGCGGTGAAAAACAGCAACCCCTTTCTTGCTCGTTGCAGACTGTTTCTGAACTGGCGAGTTCGACTGATTTCACCCATGCAATTGTGATTGCCGATAGGGGAGTGGCCAATGTCCATAACGGTGTCATGTTTCTTGATAAGGAAGATGACTATAAGGTGTTTTTACATGAACTGGCTCATTTCGCAGGCTTCATTGATGAATATGAAATAGATGAATTAGTGGCGAAGAAATTATGTCTATCCGGCCAAGCTCCCAACTTGGTATATGCCGCCAATAAACCGCTAATTTCTGATACCGAGTTTGCCCAATATCAAAATAAGTATGAAAAAATCTTACTTACCAAGACAGCAACTTGTGACCAAACTACAGGAAATGCTTATAAACCAGTAAAACATACTACCTTTATGGAGCATCATGATGTTGGTGTCATCCCTGATTTGTATTTAAAAATCTGGCGTGATTCGTTAAACGACAAGCTTAGCTTAACCCCCATTTACGTCAATTTTGCCCAATGGTATGAGTCAACGGGGGATTATGAGCAAGCCGGGTATTGGTGGTATAAGTATAAAAACTTCCGTTCATAATGTTTCAGTTTTACGCCCATTATATGGCCGTTACATTTTGTGAAATGCTAAACCACAACAATTTTGACTAATTAAAAATGAGATATTTAAAACATGGCAATTGATGTGACCTCGTTAAGTGACGCCTATGAGTTCTTACCTGATCCAACAGGCATTGTGGATGAAACTGGTAAGCTATTGTTTATCAATACCGCCTTTGCACAACTCATTGGTGATAATCAAAAAAGTCAATCAATGGAAGCTTTAGATGAGGTGTTTTTGTTACGGCAAACGAGTGCTAACAGTTGGCAAAACGCGTTGAATATGGCCCTCACAGAGGTTTGTACCCTTGATGTATTGATTGCCGGTAAATCTAAACACCTTGTTTCTTGCAGTCTGCATCTCTCACCCATCGTTGATGAAGGACGTTTTGTTTGCTTTTTGGCCCGCTTGAGTAATAAATCCATTGATGCGTTGCCCGATCAAAGCTTAACGACGCTGGCATATCGAGATAGTTTAACAGGTCTAGCGAATAGATACTTATTCAGTCAATTGTTCGACCATGAAATTAGTCAATCACAACGATTAGCAAAACGCTTTGCTGTGTTGTTTATGGATTTAGATAAATTTAAGCTGGTGAATGACAATATGGGGCACGATGCGGGTGATGCATTGTTATGTGCAGTGGCAGAAAGGTTACAAAAATCATTACGCAGAAGTGATCTTATCGCGCGCATGGGAGGCGATGAATTTGCTGTAATCATGAGTAATATCAAAGATACTGAAACCATTTCAAAGGTTTGTGAAAAACTCATCCGTGAAGTGAAGAAGCCGGTTAGAAGTGGCAACAATGTGATGGAGGTTGGCTGCAGTATTGGCATTAGCATTTACCCTGATAATGGTGAAACCGCTGAATCTCTGTTGCAGCAAGGTGATGCCGCAATGTATCGCGCTAAGCACGATGGTGGTAATCGCTACCAGTTTTTCAGCGAAGCATTAAACCAAGAATTGAATGATATTCGTGTGGTTGAACAAGAATTACAACAAGGATTGATTGATGACCAATTTGTACCTTACTTCCAGCCTGTCTTTGACTTACGCGATAATCGAATCGTCGGCGTTGAATGTTTAGCCCGTTGGCAACATCCTAAACGAGGAGTGTTAGCCGCTACTGAGTTTATCAATGTAGCGGAAAAGAAAGGTTTAATTATTGACGTTTTCGAACAAGTTTTGACCAAGGCATTTGAACAAATAGATGACTGGACAATGTCATTGAATGAACGCATCCCACTTTCTATTAACGTTTCAAATCGGCAATTTTATCAACACAAAACTTTCGATTTAATAGATAACTTAATCAAAAAGCATCAAGTGCCTGCCGATGCTATTCGCATTGAAGTAACCGAAAGTACTCTGCAGGAAAGCGAAAGTGATTTGTTGGAACATTTAACGCGAATTAAAACGTCGGGATTTAGTATCACATTAGATGATTTTGGCACCGGTTATTCATCCTTACGATACTTGCAACAGTTACCCGTTGATACCCTTAAAATCGATAGATCTTTTGTGCGTAATTTAGAGAATAACCCCCAGGAAAAAATCATTGTTAAAGCGATCATTCAGCTTGCTGAAACCCTTGGCATTTCTGTGGTTGCTGAGGGCGTTGAAACGGCGGTGCAATCGGAATTTTTAGCCCAAAATGCGTGCTTTATTATGCAGGGATATTTGTTTAGTCAACCCTTAAGTAGCCAAGATTTTGAGGTCTTTATGAAGACAAAGTCATCGCTCACTTAATGCACTTATTATGATGGCTACCTAAACCCGTTAATCTCATCATAAAGAAGTCGAAGGTGACCAACCTAGAATCGATCACCCTTCGACGCTTTTTAATGCTGGGGAACTTTGTCTCGTAATTGGTTAACCCACATAGATGTTGCGCCACAAATTGCCACAGGCATCACCAAAAAGTTAATGATAGGTATCATCGAAAACACACTGACCAAAATGCCAAACGAAAAGCAGTGGGTACGGCTTTCGTTTAGAGTGCGACGCATGGTTTTAAAATCGACCTTGTGATTATCAAATGGATAGTCACAATATTGGATTGCCATCATCCAAGCTGAAAATAGGAACCACAAAACTTGTCCAGCCACGGGCAAAAGAAAAAACAGAATAAGGAAACCAATGGCGCGAGGAATATAATATCCTAGTTTGGCCATTTCTCGCCCTAGGGTGCGCGGAATATCTTTGAAAGCATCCAGTAAACCAGAATCGCCTAAACCTTTGCCAGTGAGGTGCAATTCCACTTTTTCAGCCAGTAAACCATTAAAAGGTGCAGCTATCCAATTGGCAAGGGTACCGAATAAAAGAGCAAACACCAGTAGCACTGTTATCACCGCAAGGGGCCAAAGTATGTATGCTAAACCTTGTTTTAACCAACTCAGCCATTCCCAATCGGGAATAATGTTAACGATATACAGAATTGAAGTCTCTATCTGACCCACTAAAAAATATAGGGCCACAGAAAAAAGTATTAAATTGACTGCTAAAGGAACAAAAACAAATCGTTTTAGGCCTTTAGTTTTAATTAATGAAAAGCCCTGCAGAAAATACCCTGCGCCACTATTACTTTGCATATTTTTACTCATACTCGCAAATTAGGTTCAAAAATAGGCATTAAGTATAACTTTGTAGTGAATCAATACAAATCCTCAATTGTTACACCTGATGACATTTGATACATTCAATACAAACTATAATAAAGATCCTCTATCCCGAATGCGCTTAAAAAAAATCAGATTGGCTGGGTTCAAGTCTTTTGTTGATCCTACCAATATTCCGTTTCCAGATGATATGACAGCAATTGTTGGTCCCAACGGTTGTGGAAAGTCTAATGTCATCGATGCGGTGCGTTGGGTGTTAGGCGAAAGTTCTGCTAAGAATCTGCGTGGGGATGCAATGACTGATGTCATTTTCAATGGCTCCAATGCACGCAAGCCCGTGTCTCAATGTAGTGTTGAGTTAGTTTTTGACAATTCCTCCGGGCGAATACAAGGGGAGTTTGCAAACTACGCTGAGCTTTCTGTTAAGCGAGTGGTCACCCGCGAAGCCCAATCAACTTATTACTTAAACGCAACTAAGTGCCGTCGCCGGGATGTGACTGATTTGTTTCTTGGTACAGGATTGGGACCTAGAAGTTATGCGATCATTGAACAAGGCACCATATCTCGACTCATTGAGTCTAAGCCCCAAGAACTTCGAGTATTTATAGAAGAAGCGGCGGGAATATCTAAGTATAAAGAACGCCGTCGTGAAACAGAAAATCGTATCCGACATACTAAAGAAAATTTAGAACGGTTAGAAGATGTGCGTTCAGAATTGGGGCAGCAGATAGACAAGCTACAACGTCAAGCTAATGCAGCCAGAAAGTATAAAGACCTAAAAGCCAAAGAACGCAACCTAAAAGGGGAGCTCGCCGCGTTACGCTGGTTAAAACACAGTGAACATATAGCAGCACTGGAAAGTGAAATAGAACAGCAGCAGAATGATGTTGAAGCCTTTGTGGCAAAACAACGAGGCGATGAGCGAGGGATAACCGTTTATCGGGAACAACAACAAAATTTTAAGCAACAATTAACAGATTTACAGAAGCAGAATTTCCAATTGGGCACTGATATTACCAAATTGGAGCAAAGTCGTTTGCATGCCAAGCAACGAGAAACACAAATTGAAAACGAACTGCAACAGCTCAATCAATCCATTGAAGAATCTGAACTAGTCGCAGCTGAAGAAGCGGCTAAACTTGAAAGCCTTGAAGTTAAGCTCGCGGAGTCAGAACCTGAGTCCGAGGCAGTGCAAGCACAATTAGAACATGCACAAGAAACCTTACTGGAGCATCAAGAGGCATCGAGGTTGCTGAATAATGATTTTCATGACCATGAAAAGGCCTATCAAGGTTGTAAACAGCAAGTGCAAAGTTGCCATAGTCAAATTCAATCGACAATGAATATGCAAATGCGCACTGAGCAACGGCTGAGCGAATTAAAACAAGAGCAAGATGAATTAGAACAGGACGTGGTCGCCGAACAAATTGATAGTTTACATTTGCAAATTGCTCAAGGAAAAGAGCGCTTTGATGATGCCAAACAACAACTTGAACACAGTAAAGAGCGTTTACTCGACACACGAGAAAAAGAAAAAGTACAACAGAGCGAACTGTTTGACTTAAAAGGACAAGTGCAACAACTGGATGCGCAAATATCCGCTTTAAAAAGTTTGCAAAGTAGTTCTAGTGAACATCAAACCCTAGATCAACTGTTGCAGGCAAAAGGTGAAGATTACCAACCATTATGGAAAGTACTGCAAGTTGAAGCAGGTTGGGAAAAAGCCGTTGAGGCGGTGACTACTGAATGGCAGCAAGGGTATTGGTTGAAGCAAGGACGTCATCTTGAAGATTATTTGAAATTGGAAGGTGGCAAGCTGATCTTTGCTGATCAGTTGAGTCAGATAAAACCCGAAGGTAGCTTAGCAAGTAAAATTATAAATGCAGAATTGCCAGATTGGTTTGCTCAGATAATAGCGGTAGAAACTAACGAGCAAGCCATGGCATTGCAAGCAACTTTAAAACCTGGACAAAGTATCGTTACCCAAAAAGGACAACGTTTTGGCAAAGGCTGGTTGGATTTAGGAAAAATTCAAAAGCAAGCGGGGTTAATTGAAAGAGCAGCAAAAATCACTGAATTAACTGGGGTTCGCCAGCAACTCGTCGATGAAAAGTTGACCGAGCTGGAAGCGGTATCTGCCCAATTAGCCGACACCACTGAGCAACTGGAAACTCAACTGGAAGAAAAGCAAACAGAGTTTTTTCAGGTTGAACAAGACATGATTCAAAAACAGAATCAACTGAACTTGTTAGAAATGCAACAACAACAAACAGTGGTAAGACAATCAAAACTGCAACAAGAACTTAGCCGCCAATTGCAACTTTTAGAAGATGAAAAAATGCAATCTGAGCAATTGGCAGAGCAAGTTCAAGACTTAGAATTGCAACTTGAAGAAATGTCAGTAAAACAACTCGAGTTCGAGCAACAAAGAGCTCAATTGCAGGACAGGGAACAGCAAGCACGTCATCAAGTTGAAACCCTGACTACTCAGTCCCATCAACTTGCCTTATTGTTACAACAGTTACAAAGCCAAATTCAGGGCGTTAGTGATGGGAATCAACGCACTCAACAGTTAATTGCAAATATGCTGACCCGCAAAAACCAGCTTTGTGACGAGCTTGCTGAGTTATCTCAGCCGGCGGATGAACAAGAGCAAAAGTTGGCCATCCTATTGGAACAAAGGGTTGAAGTTGAATTGCAACAAACACAGGTTAGCGATAATTTAGCTGAAGTGGAAAATTTACTGTCTGAAGCGGAGAAAGGACAACAAGGAATTGTTGATAAAATTCAACAAATGCGAAGTCTTTTGGAAAGTAAAAAGCTCGAGTGTGAAGGTTATCGTGTCCGCGCTAACAGTACTTTAGAGCATTTGGAAGAGCTCAATCAAAACCTTAAAACGCTGTTGGAAAATATGCCAGAAGAAGCCGAAGAAAATAGCTGGCAACAACAATTGGAAAGCACTATTGCTGCAGTGTCTCGTCTTGGAGCGGTGAATTTAGCGGCAGTAGAAGAATATGAAATCCAATTCCAACGTAAAAAGCACCTGGATGACCAAAACGACGATTTGATGGCTGCACTGGAAATCTTAGAGAGTGCAATCCGAAGAATAGATCGCGAAACACGAACTCGCTTTAGAGAGACCTTTGAAAATGTGAATAATGGCTTAAAAGAACTGTTTCCCAAGGTGTTTGGAGGTGGCTCAGCTTATTTGGAACTAACTGGCGAAGATTTACTCGAAACAGGGGTAACCATAATGGCAAGACCGCCAGGAAAGAAAAATAGTACAATTCACCTTCTTTCTGGTGGAGAAAAAGCGTTAACCGCTTTATCATTGGTGTTTGCGATTTTTAGATTAAATCCAGCACCGTTTTGTCTTCTTGATGAAGTAGATGCTCCGTTGGATGATGCCAACGTTGGGCGCTTTTGTAAATTGGTGTCAGAAATGTCAAAAAGCGTACAATTTATTTATATCACCCACAATAAGATCGCGATGGAAATGGCTAAACATTTGACTGGTGTTACTATGGCGGAACCTGGCGTTTCACGTATGGTTGCAGTGGATGTTGAAGAAGCTGTGGCGATTGCACAAGCATAAAAATAGGGTATTAAGCTCATATGGAAGAATTACGACTAGCATTTTTAGTCATTGGTGGGGTAGCCATCATAGGCATTTTGGCACATGGCATGTGGAGTGTGCGTAAAAACGCACAAGAAAAAGGGCATGCGAATTTAGAAACTCAAGGTTGGGACGATGAGTACGATGAAGATATTGAAGACATCGATACTGATTCCGAACCGAGCGCAAGTTCAGACGTCATCGAGATGGGTGCTGCGGCTAAATCTAACGATAAAGTTGAGCCTAGTTTAGGTGGCGATAATTTCGATGAACTTGGCATAGGAGCGGTTCGAGTGGTGAGCCAAGCTTCCAATCAGCAAAATGCCGCGGATCCTGAAACGCCATTAAGCACAAAAAATGCGCAAGGTGAAACAAACGATATTCCTGAGACAAATTTGTCTGAAAATGCCGGTGATGTGATTAAACAAGATGTCACAGAACAAGCAGTAGATTCACAAGCAGTTAAACCTAAAATTTATTCGTCAGTTGTCACTCAGCCTAAGCCTGAATATGCAGCTCAACAAGTTCACGCCATGCGTTCTCGTATGAGTGCAATTGATAATGCTGATCCAAGTGATATTCCAGAACCTCCTCCGTTTTTACTAAGAACAAACGAGCTAGAGACTGGTAAAGCGCCTGGTGGACAACCAGCGATTGAATCAGGTGAGCAGCCTAATGTAACGGATTCAGTAATGGACTTTTCGGCGGTCGATGAAGTTGCTGCCAATCCTGACGTAACAGCAAAGCCTAAATCCCCAGATTCGCCTAACATTAAACCTGACACTGAGCACAAGAGCGAGCCTAAAATTGAGCCTGAGCCTAAAGCTGAAACACCTGTAGACAATAAAGTTAGCCTTGCAGATCAAGCTCGCAATTTTGTTAAACGCAGTAAAGCTGAGCCTAAGCCGCGGAAGCGCAAAGAACCGCAAATACGTGAAGATCAGATGAAAATCGATTTTGATGAACCCGAAGCAACTTCTGATGCATCCGCTACGCAAAAAAGCGCTCAAAGCCCATCAAGTGGCGCAAGCAGCGAAAATACAGAGCCACCAGAACAACAGGTTTTAGTGCTCAATGTGCGGGCAAATGACGATAATCCCATTCAAGGAGCCGCTTTACTACCTATGCTGCTAACCCTTGGATTTAAGTTTGGGGATCAAGATATTTTCCATCGTCACGTAAATAGCAATGGCAAAGGACCGGTATTATTTAGTTTGGCCAATATGTTCAAACCTGGTGTGTTTGATATCGATAACTTGGAGAACTTTACTACTTTGGGGGTGTCATTGTTTATGATGTTGCCCATTGAGGGAGATCCACATCAAGTCTTCAATATGATGCACAACGCCGCGCGCAAAATTGCTGACGAGTTTTCTGCTCAAGTACTCGATGGAAGACGCAGTGCTTTGACCAAACAAAGTCTGCAGCAGTATGTTGAAAAAATCAGAGAGTTTGAAAGAAAACGCATGATAGCGCGTTAAACTAGATTAAATGGGGCAGTGATTATGGCTGCCCCCCAATTATTCATTTCCCATCTATTCCGATTTGTAGGTAAATTCATGAGCCCATCTGCCGATTTGTTGCAGCAGTTAAACCATATTCGAACTCAAATTAACGAATATAATTATCAATACTATGTTCTCGATGATCCTTCGGTACCTGATGCTGAATACGATCGTTTAATGCGTGAACTCAATGCTATCGAAAAAACGCATCCGCAATTAATTACTGCCGATTCACCAAGTCAAAAAGTTGGGGGCGAAGCATTATCTTCCTTTACCCAAGTTGAACATGAAGTACCGATGTTGTCATTGGACAATGCGTTTAATGACGAAGAGTTGGGTGCATTTGATAAACGCATTGTCGATAGGCTTAAACAAGATGTAATTTTGGAGTATAGCTGCGAGCCCAAATTAGATGGTTTAGCAGTGAGTATTTTATATGAGAACGGTATCTTAGTCAGAGCGGCCACCCGGGGGGATGGTCGCGTAGGAGAAAACATTACCAGCAACGTTAAAACCATTAAAAACGTGCCGTTAATGTTAAGGGGAGATGACTTTCCAGCTCGACTAGAAGTGCGCGGTGAAGTGTTTATGCCGAAAAAGGGCTTTGAACAACTTAATGAAAGACAACGCAGTGCAGATAAAAAAGTATTCGCTAATCCGCGTAATGCTGCTGCAGGAAGTTTACGACAACTAGACCCTAAAATTACAGCCAGTCGTCCGTTGTTATTTTATGCCTATTCAATGGGGTTAGTCGAAGGTGAAGTAGAGCCGATGGCGAACAAACACAGTGAACGCCTTGCCCAATTAGTTGCTTGGGGGTTACCGGTTTGTAACGAAATTGATGTGGCAGAAGGAGTGGAAGCCTGTCACCGGTATTTCGCCAAAATCGGTGAAATGCGGGATGGTTTAAGTTATGAGATTGACGGTGTTGTTTTTAAAGTGAACGACATAGCGTTGCAACAACAGCTAGGCTTTGTATCGCGAGCACCACGATGGGCTATTGCCCAAAAGTTTCCAGCTCAAGAGCAAATGACAAAACTCCTCGATGTTGAATTTCAGGTAGGACGCACCGGTGCTATAACCCCAGTTGCCCGTTTGGAACCGGTTTTTGTCGGAGGAGTAACCGTATCCAATGCGACACTGCACAATCAAGATGAAATTCAGCGCTTAGGTGTTAAAAAAGGCGATATGGTGATTATTCGCCGAGCCGGGGATGTCATTCCACAAGTCGTTTCTGTCGTCACTAAAATGCGGCCGGAGGATGCCACAGAAATCGTCTTCCCAAGCCGATGTCCTATCTGCGATTCAGCCATTGAAAAAATAGAAGGCGAAGCCGTCGCCAGATGTAGCGGCGGTTTATTCTGTGCTGCACAGCGTAAAGAAGCCATGAAGCACTTTGCCTCTCGCAAAGCTTTGGATGTAGATGGTTTAGGCGACAAGCTAATTGAACAATTAGTAGAACAGGATTTAGTTAAAAGTCCTGCAGACTTTTTCAAATTAGATCTAGCGCAACTTTCCAATATGGAACGCATGGGAGAAAAGTCGGCGGCAAATCTGGTGAATGCGCTATTAGATGCCAAACACACTACTTTTCCTAAATTTCTGTATTCGTTAGGTATTCGTGAAGTCGGAGAAGCAACAGCAGCGAACTTAGCTAATCATTATTGTAACTTAGAAGCGTTAAAAGCTGCGGATCAAGAGTCCTTGCAAGAAGTCAGTGATGTAGGCGTAATTGTAGCCGCCCATGTATTTCACTTTTTGCGTGAACCCCACAATATTCAAGTTATCGATGATTTACTGGAAGTGGGAATAACTTGGCCAGACATTATTCCTAAATCAGTGGATGAAATGCCTCTCAAAGATAAAACCTTTGTGTTGACTGGGACAATGGAGACGATGGGGCGCAGCGATGCCAAGGCAAAGTTACAAGCTTTGGGGGCTAAAGTGTCGGGGAGTGTATCCGCTAAAACAGATTACCTTGTTGCCGGTGATAAAGCCGGATCTAAACTCACTAAAGCACAAGATTTAGGGGTGGCGGTGTTAACTGAACAGGATTTAATTGACTTACTTGACCAACATGCTGATTAATCTTGCTTAAGTGACAGTGACATTCATTTGTTAAATGGATTACCTGAGACTGCGGTACAACGCAGTCTCAGAAAAAACGGTCTCAGAAAAAAACAGTCTCCGAAGGCAGCCTAGTGTTTATTCTAAGTTTGCATTGAAAGGGCATCTTTTGTTTACAGGAAGGTTGTTTGAATTGGCAGTTTGCAAGGGGGAGTTTGTCAGTGAGTCAATTGCTCGGTATGCTCTAAACATACATCGACTAAACACAGTGACAAAATGTCCGTTTGAATAAAGCGAATAAGGTAACTGTACCATGGCAAGTGAAAATAAAACCCAAGCAAATGATGTAGATGTTGTCTCATTCATTCATCGTATAGAGGCCACTCGACGCCGCGAGGATGCATTAGTGTTGCTGGATATATTCAAACAAGTGACTGGCCAGAATCCAACAATGTGGGGCAGCAGTATTATTGGTTTTGGCCGCTACACTTACACTTTAGCAAGTGGTAAACAAGAGCAGTTTTTACGCAGCGGATTTTCCCCCCGCAAACAAAATTTATCCATTTATGTTGGTGCATTTCTGTCTGAAAATAACAGCTTATTAGACAAACTCGGTAAGCACAAAACCAGTAAGGCTTGTTTGTATATAAATACCTTAGCAGATATTGATTTACAGATATTGAAACAAATCATCAGTAGTGATTTACACATTATGGATAAACGTTATCCGACATAAATATTATTGAGCAGCATTCACCTATTTAGTCGCTTCACGTCTGGCTTTATGGGTTTTTATGTTGCCGTAATTTTCGCTTATTCCAGGCTTTATTCACCGAGTATCGCCAAATGGCGTTAAGACCAAAGTAGCCAACAATACTGCACACAATGGAGCAGATACCACAGCCAACCAAGAACGCTGGCCCTATGGTTTCCATACTTTGTACCACCCAATCCCAACTCAATTGAAATTTAAAATGCCGCTCTGGCGTGCCCAGTACTTTAGTCCCTAATAGATAAGCAAGATAAAACATTGGGGGCATGGTGAACGGGTTAGTAATCCAAACCGTTGCCATTGAAAGGGGCAGGTTCACCCGTAAAGGTATGGCTGATGCGGCGGCTAACCACATTTGAAAGGGCACCGGCCACCATGCGAAAAACAACCCAATACCAAATGCACCTGAAGCGGACTTTCTGTTCAAATGCCACAAATTGGGGTCATGAAGTACAGTTCCGAACATTTTTAACGCTTTATGCTTCTTGATCGTTTGGTGATCTGGTAAAAAGCGTTTAATAAACTTTTTAGGCATAGTTAACCGAATTTCATACCACTGTTGAGGCAAAGGAATTGCTAAACACTATACAACGTAATAAACAACTTTGGCTTGTCAGTTTTGTGACAATCTCAATGTCCAGTATCTTGTGGACCCATCTCCCAAGTGTTTATTGGTTGCCAGTATTACTTCTCATTGCCTGGCTATTTACACGAAATCCCCAAGGAATTGGCTTTTCGAAAGCAATATTAATCTCTGGAGCGCTATTTGCAATCGTGTGGATGGCGAGTGTAGGCCATTGGCGGGTTAATTGGCAACTCCCAGAGCAAGATATTCGACAAATTAGGCAAGTTACAGGCTCAATCGAAACTATCATCAGTACAAAACAAACAGCCAGATTTAATTTAATAGTCGCAAGTATCAACGGCCAAACGCACTACGCAAAATCCCGCATCAGACTCACTTGGAAAGCGCCATCATGGTCACTTAAACAGGGGCAATTAGTCGCATTACAAATAAAAGTGAAGCCTATCCACGGGCTAGCCAATACAGGAGGCTTTTCCTATCAGAAGTGGTTGCTCTCTGAGAACATCGTTGCCACAGGTTACGTACTCAACAAAGGTGCGAAGTTAATTGATGATACTGTCAGCCGTCGACAACAACTAATTGATAAATTTAGGCAAATTAATTTACAAAACAGTGGTTGGATTGCTGCCATAACCTTTGGTGACCGAACCGGGTTGCAGCCAACTGATTGGCAAATGATCCAGGCAACAGGAGTGGCGCATTTAGTTGCCATTTCAGGATTGCATTTAGGTGTTGTGGCGTCTCTTTGTTATGGGCTGTTCAATATCGCTTTGGGTTTACTTGGTCGTTTTATCGAGTTCCCCCAGCGTTTGAATTATCAACACTTAACGGTAGTCGCCACATTGATGTTGACATTTTGCTATGCCTATTTAGCCGGATTTTCATTACCGACCTTGCGCGCTTGGGTAATGTTATGCGCATGGGCAGTGCTGCTTATATCTGCTCGATTTATGACCTTTAGCTGGTTTATATTGAGCAATATTTTTATCTTTATTTTGATTTCCCCTATGAGTTTATTAAGTGCCAGTTTTTGGCTGAGTTTTGGGGCAATTACTTTTATTGGATTAGTCGCTTGGTTGTGGCCGGTTAATCCACATAACCCTAAGTCACAAACTTTGCTGGCCCGTGTTAAGGGCTCCGCGAAAGTGGTATTGCGATTGCAACTGATACTCTGCTTTTTAATGATGCCCATAGTGGCGGTTTACTTTTCCATGGTGTCGGTTATTTCGCCCTTGGTAAACTTACTTGCAGTGCCTTTGGTTACGTTAATTATTGTGCCTATGTGTTTAATTGGCTGTTTACTGCTCTTGTGTAATGACTATTTGGCCGCATTACTATTTTCCTGGGTTGACTGGATTTTAGATTTTAGCCTTATAGGTTTAGCGCGCTTTTCCGAATTAAGTTGGTCCCGTATTGAACTCCCTGGCATTCCACAGGTTGTGTGGGCATGGCTGTTCTTGGTGATCATAATGTTATGTATGCCAATTAAGCGTTCCTTTAAACTGCTTAGTTTAATCGCAGTGGTACCACTACTGAGTTACTTTTTCGCTGCCACAACTCATACTTGGAAGGTACATATATTGGACGTGGGGCAGGGACTTTCCGTATTAATTGAACAAGACGAAGGAGCGCTTTTGTACGACACCGGGGCCGCTTACCCAAGTGGCTTTAATATGGCTGATGCCGCGGTGTTACCGGTATTAAAAAATAACAATATAAGCAAACTCGATTGGGTCTTTGTCAGTCATTTTGACAATGATCACGGGGGCAGTTTAGCGCAACTACTTGCAGGGGTTGACGTCTCTGGTTTTATATCCAATCAAGATAGGTGCAACAGTAACTTATCAATGCAATGGCTCCATCTAACGATTACCGGGCTTTGGCCAGAAGCTGGTACGGTCGGAGAAGGGAATGACTATTCTTGCGTTTTGCTAATATCTGATGGACATCAGGGCATTTTGTTGCCCGGAGACATAAGTAAACAAGTTGAGTACAAACTGGTAGAAAAGTATCAAAAGTTGTTGAATGTGGATATTTTAGTTGCTGCCCACCATGGTAGCGATACATCGTCAGTCATGTCGTTTATTCAAGCAACTTCTCCCCAGTATGCTATTTTCAGTCAAGGTTATTTAAATCGTTGGGATTTTCCTAAGCAACAGGTAGTGAATCGGTATGTAAAACACAATATTGAGCTGATATCTACGGCGCAATCTGGGCAAATTAGCTTGACGTTATCCTTCGAAGGAGAACCCATTAAAGTTACGCGTTTTCGAGACGCCCCACGTCAACGCTGGTTTAATCGATACTTATGGCATTAATCGGTGTTTTTGTATTAAAAATGCTCAATTTGGCTAGGGATAAAGCGAATTTAGACAAACAATCTCGTAATCGTAATATCAATTTTTATTAGATTGGAATTACAGCTATAATCAACAAGTTATCTAACGTAAAAGTTGCACATAAATGAATTCAACGCTTCCAACACAATCTCTGTTTAAACGTTTTCTAGTCTATTTGAAGGAATTCAAATTGGCGTTTTTGATGGCGATTATTGGCATGCTCGGATATGCCGCCATCGATTCTTGGATATTCTCACAGCTCCAGCCCATTATTGACAATAGTTTAGGCAAACAGAATTTTGAAACTTTGCGAATTGCCGCCTTTTTTGTCGTGCCCATTTTTATCGCTCGCGGCTTATTTAATTTTATGGGAACTTATACGTTGGCCTGGATAGGCAGCAAAATTGTGATGAAAATGCGCCAACAATTGTTTGAAAAGTATATGTACTTGCCTGTTTCTTTCCATGATGATAACGCCTCTGGCGGACTCATATCAAAGGTCATTTACGATACCGAACAAGTGTCAGGGGCCGGCAGTAAAGCCTTACTGACCTTGATACGTGAAGGTGCTTTTGTCATCGGTTTACTCGCGGTTATGTTTTATTACTCATGGCAGCTGTCCTTAGTATTTATTTTGATTGGGCCCGTGGTTGCTGTCATAGTGTCTGTGGTGAGTAAACGCTTCCGTCAGGTTAGTAAAACCATTCAACAAACTATGGGGAATTTAACCTCATCAGTAGAGCAGGTTATCAAAGGCCATAAAGTGGTGTTAATGTTTGGTGGCCAGAAGCAAGAAAAAGCAAACTTTAATGAGCGCAATAATCATAATCGTCAACAAAATATGAAATTAGTTGTTGCTCGTGTTTTGAGTGTTTCATCCATTCAAATATTGGCCTCTATCGCCCTTGCAGTGGTGTTATATATTTCTAGCCTACCGAGTATGGTTGAAGATCTAACCCCCGGTATTTTTACCACGGTTGTGGTATGTATGACGATGCTGTTAAAGCCTCTAAAACAACTGACGACGGTAAACAGTGAATTCCAAAAAGGAATGGCAGCCTGTGCCAGTATCTTTGAGGTTCTTGATCAAGACATTGAAGTTGACTCAGGGAAAAAACAAATAAGTCGATTAGATGGCAAGATTGAATTTGATAATGTGACTTTTAGTTATCCAGGCACACCCACAGAGGCGTTAAGTCATATCTCTTTTAAAGTTGAAGTGGGTCAAACCTTTGCCTTAGTCGGGCGATCTGGAAGTGGTAAATCTACTATTTCAAGTTTATTAACTCGATTCTACAATATTCAGCAAGGGCAAATTCGTTTAGACGATATTCCCATTGAAGACATCAAACTCACTGATTTACGTAAACAGTTTGCATTGGTCTCTCAACACGTCACCCTGTTTAACGACACCATTTTTAATAATATCGCTTATGCAACTGCTAATGTTGATCCTTCGCGGGTACTGGAAGCGGCAAAGATCGCCCATGTTCAGGAGTTTGTCGATCAATTACCCGATGGCTATGACACTATGGTAGGCGAGAACGGGTTAAAATTATCTGGAGGGCAACGTCAACGTATTGCCATAGCTCGGGCAATTTTGCTCGATGCGCCTATTCTTATTTTAGATGAGGCAACCTCTGCTTTAGACACCGAATCTGAACGTTTAATTCAAGACGCGTTAGACAAGTTACAACAAGATAGAACCAGTATCGTGGTGGCCCATCGTTTATCGACGATTGAAAATGCAGACCAAATAATGGTAATCGAACAAGGTAAAATTATCGAGCAAGGTGATCACAATACGTTGTTGCAACAACAAGGGGCGTATTCGCAGCTGCACAGTATGCAATTTAGTGAAGGGAATAAGCACTAAGTGAGCTTTATTGAAAGAGTATGGTTTAATCCTGCGCCTCAACATCGGTTGATTAAATGGCTTCTTTTTCCTCTGACTTGCCTATTTTGGTTGTTGTCGGGCATGCGTCGTAGGGGCTACCAAATCGGTTGTTTTAAAACCCATAAAGTCCCAGTGCCAGTGATTGTAGTGGGAAACATTTCCGTGGGTGGAAATGGTAAAACACCCATGGTGGTTTTCTTAGCTGATTGGTTAACTCAACAAGGTTACACACCCGGTATCTTGAGCCGTGGCTATGGTGGCAAAGCCACTTATTACCCGGCCAGTGTTGACTTGCAAAGCGACGTTAACCTTGTTGGCGATGAACCTCTATTGTTAAAACAAAGAGCCAACTGCCCCGTGGTCATAGATCCTAAGCGTCCAAGGGGGGCTCAATACTTGGTGGATAAACATCATTGCGATGTGGTGATTTGTGACGATGGTTTGCAGCATTATGCATTGCATCGTGACATTGAAATTGTGGTAATTGATGGTGTTAGAAAACATGGAAATGGCTGGCTGCTGCCCATGGGCCCCCTTAGAGAACCCCAAAACAGGTTGCAAACTGTCGATTTCGTGATCAACAACAGTGGTACACCAATATCTCCTGAAATCCCCATGGATATAATCTCAGGTGACTTTATTAACCTAAAAGATGCTAGTCTACATAAACCTGTTACTGGTTTTAGCGAGGCTGTGACCGCCATTGCGGCAATAGGAAACCCGCAACGCTTTTATCATTTATTAGACGATTTGCAGGTGCCGGTTAAACAACATCTTTCGTTTATCGACCATTACCAATTTACACCATCAGATTTTCCCGACGGAAATATAGTGATGACTGAAAAAGATGCGGTAAAATGTCGTCATATGGCAAAAGATAATTGGTGGTATCTACCTATTTTTGCAAAACTGCCAGAAAGCTTTACTCTACAATTAAAACAAAAATTAGACTCCATTAAAAAGGATACATAAAACAAATGGCATTTGATAAAAAACTACTGGAAATACTGGCCTGCCCAGTGTGTAAAGGTAAGCTACAATATCAGGCTAAAGATTCAGAATTAATATGTCGTTTTGACCGGTTAGCCTTTTCGATAAAAGATAATATTCCGGTCATGCTAGAAAATGAAGCACGTGAATTAACATCCACGGATATTGAAAATTTGGATCAACGCTAACAATGAAATTTACCGTAATTATTCCTGCACGTTATGCTTCTACCCGTTTTCCAGGTAAACCATTGGTTGAAATTAATGGTAAACCTATGGTCCAACATGTTTATGAAAGAGCATTGGAAGCAGGGGCGACGCGCGTCATAGTAGCAACAGATGATGCTCGCATCGCGAAGACAGTGACGGACTTTGGTGGCAATTATTGTATGACGGCCGCCCATCACGAATCAGGCACTGAAAGGTTGGCCGAAGTGGTTGATGTTGAGGGGCTTTTAGCCCATGAATTAGTGGTCAATGTGCAAGGGGATGAACCTTTTATCCCTGCAGCGAATATTCGTCAGGTGGCAGAAAACCTATTTCAATATAAAGATGCTGAGATGGCCACATTGGGCGTCAAAATTACCGATGTTGAAGATGCCTTTAACCCTAATGTGGTTAAAGTGGTTACCGATAAAATGGGTTATGCATTGTACTTTTCTCGTGCTGCTATACCTTATGATCGGTCTCGCTTTATGGATGCAGATAGCATTGATGAAATTGGCGATTTTTATCTTCGCCATATCGGTATCTATGCCTATCGAGCTGGCTTCATCAAACAATATGTGAACATGGCACCGTCGGGGCTTGAACATGTGGAGTCTTTAGAGCAACTTCGGGTGTTGTGGCATGGCGAAAAAATTCACGTAGATGAAGCACAGAAAGCGCCACCAACAGGCATTGATACGCCTGAAGACTTAGAAAAACTCATTCAAACCTTAAAAAATGGAGAGGGATAATGCCAAATGCAGTGATAACGGGTGCTAATCGCGGTATTGGATTAGAACTTACAAAGCAACTTTTAGCTCAGGGCTGGGACGTGTATGCATTGTGCCGCAATAGTTCAGACGAGTTAGATAAAAGTGGCGCTAAGGTTGTGACAAAAGTCGACGTAGGCAACCCAGATACGTTACCAAATGCATTAGCTAAATTAAAAGATTTGAAAATAGACTTGCTGATTAATAACGCGGGTGTTTTAGGTCGTGATTCTATAAAAGAATGGGATCCTCATACCATTGAACATCAATTTAGAGTCAATGCTTTGGGGCCTCTTCTCGTCACACAAATTTTACTCGAGCAGCTTAGAAAAGGCGCTAAAGTAGCGCATATTACCAGTCGGATGGGGTCTTTAGCTGATAATAGCTCTGGTGGCTATTACGGATACCGTATGTCTAAAGCTGCTCTAAATGCTGTTGGCGTGTCCATGGCCAATGATCTTAAAGAGCGTGGAATTGCAGTCGCACTGTTACACCCAGGGTATGTACAAACTGAAATGGTGAGTTACGGAGGCGATATTTCTGCACAAGATGCGGCAGGGCGATTATTAACTCGTATTGAAGAGTTGAATTTAGATAATACCGGTAGTTTTTGGCATTCAAATGGTGAAATTTTACCTTGGTAAACCACGCCATGCAGATGAGATGAAAAGACCAACGCAGAAGGTTAGGTACAAATTGCTCAAGGTGCTATGTGGGATCATAGCCCTTTTCTATTTGCATAACGCTGCAGCCGATCAAAGCCTTCACGTGGCCGTTGCCAGCAACTTTTTATCGACATTTAAGCACTTAAAGTCAGAGTTTGAACAGACTCATAACAGCCAAATTTTGATCAGCACTGGTTCCACTGGTAAATTGTTTGCACAGATCTCCCACGGCGCACCTTACGATATATTTCTTTCTGCCGACGATGTGCGTCCAAAACAGTTGCAACGGTTAGGGTTAACTAAACAGAATAAACCCTTTACCTATGCTTATGGCAAGTTAGTGGTATTTCATCCCGGTATTCTGTCTTCTCAGTTCTCTTTAGGGTATTTAACCAATAAAGGCGTTGAACACATTGCTATCGCCAACCCTAAACTTGCTCCTTATGGCGAAACAGCAAAACAATGGCTAGTTCACAAAGGTGTGTGGACATCAATTACCCATAAAGTCGTCATGGGAGAAAATATCAATCAGGCTTTGCAATATGTGAAATCAGGCAATGCGCAAGTTGCCATTGTTGCCTTGTCGATGGTGCAACAAGAGCTTGATAGTCGTTTCACTGAGCTGGATAGCAAGGACTATCAGCCAATCAAACAACAGGGAGTTTTACTTACCCATCGACAAGCTGGCGCTGAATTTATCACTTTTTTATCCTCTGAAGCTGCGCGCACTATTATTCAACAGCGCGGATATGGCGTGCCATAATGTTGGATTCAGCTGACTTAATTGCCTTCTGGCTAACTATCAAATTAGCATTTGTTTCGACATTCTTATTACTCATAATCGGTTTTCCCTTGAGCTTCTGGTTAGCTAAGTCAAAGTGGCGATTTAAATTTATTTTTGAAGCGATGATAGCTCTTCCGTTAGTTTTGCCTCCTACGGTGCTTGGCTTTTACCTATTGATTTTAATGAGCCCAAATGGAACGCTTGGTCAATTATCAAATGCTTTGGGAGCAGGCAATCTAGCTTTTAGTTTCACCGGTTTAATTATTGGCTCTTGTATTTATTCCTTACCTTTTGTGATTCAGCCTTTGCAAACTGCTTTTACGAATTTACAACAATGGCCTTTAGACGTCGCCGCTACTTTAGGTGCGTCAAAGTCTGAGCGCTTTTTTCGGATTGTTGTTCCGTTACTAAGACCAGGCATCATTAGCGCTGCAGTATTGGGGTTTGCCCATACCCTTGGCGAGTTTGGCGTAGTATTAATGATTGGAGGCAATATTCCCGGCCAAACACAGGTTGTTTCAATCGCCATTTATGAACACGTAGAATCACTTGAGTATCAACAGGCTCATTGGTTGGCTGCTGCACTATTGTTGTTTTCGTTTGTTTTGTTGTTGATCGTATATGCAACCAACAAAGGTTACAAAGTCGTGAATAAATGAGTTTACAGGTTCGTTTCATGAAACCTCTAAATAGCCGCTCCATTAAGGTTGATTTAGACCTTAAATCTAATGGCGTAACTGTCTTGTTTGGTCCCTCTGGTGCAGGAAAAACAACGTTATTGCGGGTTATTGCGGGGTTAGATAATTTAACTGATGCGCAGGTTATTTTTGAACATAATCTTTGGCAAAATGAAAATACGTTTGTACCACCTCAAAATCGTCATATTGGTATGGTGTTTCAACAGCCTAGTTTGTTTGAGCATTTAAATGTTGAACAAAATATTTATTTTTATAGGGGATTGAAAAACCATAAAAATCGAGAGCAACGCTTTAATGTCCCTCCGCTTATTGAGTTACTAAAGTTAACCCCCTTATTAAGGCGCGCTCCTAATACGTTGTCGGGTGGTGAACAGCAAAGGGTGGCTATCGTCAGAGCCTTAGCGACACAGCCGGATCTATTGTTAATGGATGAGCCCCTCAGCGCTCTAGATGATGAGCTTAAAAGTCAATTTTTAGATTACCTCGAACCCTTACTAGAGCAAATATCCATACCCGTTATTTATGTTACCCATTCTAAATCTGAATTAGCTCGATTAGCTAAACAGGTTGTGTTAATGGACAAAACGGGAGTGACGGGGCAGGGGACGACTAGCGAGTTGCTTACTGATCTAAATCAATCGCTAACCTTAGGACCGGATCTGCAAAGTGTGCTTAGTGCCAAAGTTGATCTAGTTGATGTACAACAACATGTTAGTGCCATAGAAACACCCGCCGGGCGGCTTTGGGTCAGCATCACAAACAAAGCCGCCGGGCAACGAATGAAAGTGGTTATACACGCAAAGGATGTGAGTGTGAGCCTAACCCGAGCCTCTGATAGCAGTATCCTCAATGTACTTCCGGCACAACTACTGGATTTCAAGTTTACCCAAAGCGGTAGTGTTATTTTAAAATTGAAAGTGGGTAGTAGCGTTATCCTCAGTCAAATCACACAAAAATCTTTTCAGCATTTAAAGTTAGCCAAGGATCTGCACCTATTCGCACAAATTAAAGGTGTGGTTATAAAATAATTATGCATAGCTATCTTTTCAATGGATATACAATGTATATACATTGACTATCATTTTGGTATCTGTCATTATCATTCTATCACGTAGTTAAACCTCTCAATTTAATGGTGATTTGGAGATTATTTTGCAGCACAAAAAATCAAAGAAAAAGAATAGCCAGTTAATAGTTAGGATTAATGATCAGGAAAGAGCGGAGTTTGTCATGCTTTGTGAAGAGCTAGACACTAGTGCAGCCCGTGAAGTCCGGCGGTTTATTCGTGATTTTTTAAAAGAACATAAGGATCAAGATTAATCGATCCCTGTTCTTGTTTTGATTATTTTTATTCAGGAGATGCCATCATGGCTAAAGCAAAAACATTAAAAGCAAAAATTAAGACCAGCAAAGCTAAAATCGCTAAGCAAAAAAACAAACTAGCTAAATTGAAAAAGCAGCTTAAAAAAGCGAAATAATTTTAGGACCTTTTGTCCCAACTTTCCTAAGTAGAAGTTGTTAGCGGAAATTCTTGCAATGAATTTCCGCTTTTTTATCTATCAGACGGTTCTGGTCGCCATTGCTGGCGGAATAGTTGCCGCTTTTTTGGCGGGGCCAAACACCGCAAGTTGGCCAACAACCCAAAGTACTATCATACCTGTAGGCACGAAATACCAATCCAATGCATTTAGGCTAAACATTTCCACTAATAGCATATTTAAAATAACGGTCAATGCCGCACCTAAACTCACTCCGACCGTACTTATCAAAAAGTTTTCAATCATAAAGTAGCGTACTATTGAACCTTGGCTTGCGCCTAACGCTCGACGCGTGCCAATTTGTTTTTTCCGACGATTGACACTGAAACTAGCTAAACCAACAATTCCTAACCCTGTAACTATGGTGAGAATAACCATGGTCGTTGACAGTATTTTTATCATCGCTGTGTCACCACGGTAGCTGCGTTCTCGGGTTTCCTGAACGGTGCGCATACCGCGAATAATACGTTGTTTATTTGACGACGCTAGCGCCTCTTCAATAACCGGCATAATTGCGTCTCGCTGCCCAGCTTGTGCTCGGACATAATATCGATTTGATTCGAAACCTGTTATCTCAGGTGTCAGTACTGTGTGTTCTAAGTCATCCCAACCTACCCAAGGTGCCTGAATTTTATCGACGATACCTTTTACGATCATGGGTTCAGTTTGGCTAATATAAATGGTTTTACCTACCACATTTTGATAGGGCGTATCGGGAAACAAAGACTCCGCTAGTACTTTGGTGATCAGCACATTGTCTGGCCAATCTCTTACACCTGGTTGCCGGAATCTTACGTCAATGGGGAGAAAGTTTTCTCCAGCAATCACTTCTAAATCGAGCGCATCTATAGCGTGCTCATCCACCATGTAAATGGCGCCCCCTTGCGTTTCTTTTTCTTCCCCAGGCTCAGTTTGAAAACTCATTGACCAGCCACTGCCACTAACAGGGATAGCATTAATTTGAATTGCGTCTAACACCCCAGGTGTATTTCTAATCAATTCTAAGTCATTAAACGCGGTACTTTTAGGATCAAAGTTTTCGCCGAAACCTGTGGTGGTGAGATAAAAGCTATTCACTTCATCAATACCGCTATCTCGTTCAATGCGCTGTGCTCGTTCTAGAATGATAAATATTGAATTCACTACTATGGTCATAGTCACAGCAATTTGAATGGCAATTAAAATAGCACCTACTTTATTGCGCATTAAGGCGCGAAAAATTGGACCGATTTCCCATTGGTTAGAGCTCATCGTATTCTCCTTGTTAACTTTTTAATTGGCTGGCTGGCGCGATATTGCAAGCCCGCCAAGTGGGGTACATGCCAGCCAATATGCTCGATACTAGGGCGAGCAAAATAGCGCTGGCCATCATAGTCACGTCTAATCCAACTAAATTTTGTACGAATTCGCCGTACAATGACTTAATCCCCTCCAGCCCTAAGTAGGCCAAGCCTAAGCCCAAAATTCCGCCGGCTATACCAATACAAGCCGTTTCCACCAGATGCTGAATAAATAGGTCGGTTTTTGACGCGCCTACTGCTCGGCGTAAACCAATTTCTGCGGCTTTGCCAGTAAATTTGGCTAACAGCAAACCTATTGTATTTAGCAAGCAAACCAATAAAAACATAAAGGACACCCACATCATGATCTGCGCATCATCGGCAACTACCTCTTGATTTTCCATCCACTCCATCACATTTGAAATGCGGTTGTTTAGTGGGCGGGCAAAGCGACCTAAAGACTTTTGCTCATTTACATAATTGTTTAGAAAGTTCATGTATTGAGCTTTTTCATTATCGTTTCTTAGTTCGACCCACATTTGGTAGTTCACGCATTCAGATTGTAAAAATGCAGTGAATCCCTCACCCTCAGGGGTCTTCCAACAATTGGTATTGCCACCATTGGTCAGCTCTAGTTCTTGTTTCATGTAAAAGGGCATAAAGACTTCTTCGGTTTCGTCAAATGCCCCTGTGGTAACATCGTAAAAGCGTGGCACTAAAAGCCAATCATCTAATACCCCCACAACTCGGAAATTTTCACCAACAATTCGTATGGTGCGGCCAATAGAGTTTTCACCACCAAACACACGCTCATTTGTGGCTTTGCTGATCACAACCACGTAGTCTCGGTTTTTATCACTGCTATCTGGCCAGCCACTACCGTATAAAAAAGGGACGTCAAACATTGGGAAAAAGTCTGAAAAAGCCAGCCGTATACTGGCCATAAATGGTTTTTCATCTTGCCCTTGGGGTTCAATTACGCCACCTGTAGATGCCATCGCCGATTGTCGATAGGCTTGGTTGGCCTGCATTAAGTTGGTCGCTTCCGTCCAGGTGATTTGGTCGGGTGGATCATTAGGCTCTCTTGCAGGTTCGAACTCAGACCAACTGTCTAATTGCACGTAAAAAAGTTGCTCGCTTTTATGGGGGATAGGATTGGCAGACATTAAGTAGTTAACGGTAACCGTTGTCATGCTAGCGCCAATGCCAAGGCCAATCGCGGTAATCATTAAGGCACTGAGAATAGGATTGCGTTTAATACTTTTCATGGCCAAGCGAAGATAATAAGTAAACATTGTTGTTCCTTAGCCTATGGCAGCTTGATGCATTTCTATATGAGCAGGCTCGGCGATGCCACTCATTTCACTTACCTGACCATCACGCACATAAATGTTGCGTTTGGCTTGGGAGGCTAAATGCTGATCGTGGGTTACCATCACGATAGTGGTACCTTGCTGGTTAATTTGTTTCAATAACTCCAATACACTTAATGCCATTTTAGTATCTAAGTTACCAGTTGGTTCATCGGCAAGTAAAAACCTCGGATTACCAGCAAGGGCACGTGCTATGGCAACACGCTGTTGCTGGCCTCCAGAAAGTTGTGAGGGTAGATGTTTCATACGATTAGCTAACCCCACTAATTCTAAACTTTCTTCGATGCGCTTTTTACGTTCATTACGTTTGAAACCGCGATAACGCAGAGGCACGTCTACGTTATCGAACAAATTTAAATCTGGGATAAGATTAAAACTTTGAAAAATAAACCCAATTTTTTCATTTCTGAGTTGGCTGCGCTGTCTATCATTTAGGTGACTTACATTCTGACCATCTAACTGATAGGTGCCACCTTCAAAGGTTTCTAATAAGCCCGCGATGTTCAAAAAGGTGGTTTTTCCTGAGCCTGAAGGGCCGGTGACGGCTACGAACTCGCCCTCATCTACCTGCAAATTAAAGTCGCGTAGGGCATGGGTTTCAATGAGATCGGTACGAAACACTTTTTTTACGTCTGTCATGGTTAGCATCTACTTTCCTTATTCGTTTCTATTATTTTTTGAATTTTTGTCGCTAGAATTTTCATTTTGGGTATTCACGACCGAGCATTTTAATTGGTGATAAGAATTCGTTGGGCACCGTTAAATTGTTCTGTTCCAGAAATAATGATGGTGTCACCTGCATTTAATCCGTGCATGATTTCAACATTTGACAGGCTGCGGATACCGGTGGAAATTGTGGTTTTTTCCGCCATACCATCTTTCACTATATAAGCAATTCGACCACTACCACTGTCAAGAAATTGTCCTCGTTGCACCATTAACACATCCGCTTTGCTTTCCATCAGAATACGGGTGGTTAAACGCTGGTTTTGACGCAATCCTTGAGGTTGCTTTAAGGTCTCTCCAGCGGCATTTTGGGCGGCGAAACGCACTCTTCCGTTCACTTGATTGTTCTCAATTTCAGGTGAGATAGTGACCAGAGTGGCTGAATGCGTTTCGCCATTGAAACTGACCTCTGCGGGCATACCTATTGCCAAATCGTCTGCATAGCTTTCTGGAATATCAACTTCCAATTCAAATTCCGATAAGTCCACTACACTTAAAATGGGCTGATTTTGGGTTACTTGATTTTTCTGCTGAACAGCTAAATTGCCGACGATGCCATTGACTGGAGAGCGCATAGTCAATTCGTCGACTTTGCGGGTTAATTCTTCTACCAGCAGTCGTTGTCTAGCCAGTTGCAATTGTTTAGTTTGAATTTCAAAGGCCAGGCTTTCTTGATTTAATTGGGCATCTCGCACCGCATGTTGGTGGACGAGTTTGGCATTTTGTAAATCATCTTGGGCTTTTTCATAGTCGATTTGACTGATAGAGTGGGTTGCATAAGCTTTGTCGGCCCGGCGTTTTTCCCGATCAGCCGCGGTTAAGGCGACTAAAGCGAGATCCACTGCTTTTTGATTTTCTAACGCTTGTTTTTTAGCTTGTATTTTTTCCCGATCTAATTCCATTTGCGAACGTTGTAAGCTGGACTCTTCTTGTTTTAGTTCATTGGTCAAAGCTGGGCTGTCAATTAATGCCAACACTTGATTCATTTTCACTGAATCGCCAGCATCTACTTTAAAGGTAATGGTGCCTTGAGCAGGGCTGTAAAGTCTTGGACTAACCGACGCAACCACTCGACCTTGAACTGATAAATCTCTTACCAGGTTACCTTTTTGAACCGTACCAAGACGCAAGCGCTGAGCTGAAATGGAATAGTCAGAACTTGACCAATTACTCAACGCGGGGGCTAGGGTAAAATAGCTGGCTAATAAGGCAATACCAACGACGACGATGATGATAAAGGGTTTTTTATGTTTTTTATTCGCCAGTACGACGTCTTGCCCACTGGTATCTTCAATTTTCATGACATTTTCTCTGAAATTATTAGAACAATCAGAGAGTAAGTCGAAGGTGAAGATGAAAAGGTTTAAATGATCCTAAAATAAATTTAATTTAAAGGGGAAACCTAAACCGTATCTGGCTTTTAATTATAGGCACAATTTGCACTGCACCCGGTCTCTCAGGCGCTTTGCGTTAATTTTTTGATGTTATATGAGCTTAGCGATTACGACCCATTTTGTCGTGACTGCTAACCCAATGACCAGCGATAACAGCACAGGCCAGTGAAATATCGCCGGCTAATACCGTTGCCGCCACAATTTCAGCGAATTTATTGGCTTTGTCTTTACCTACGCAATCGAGTAACTGTAAACATTCGTGTTGAGTGGGTAACCCTGTTCCACCACCAAAGGTGGCTACAATCAATGAAGGTAAGGTTACGGCTAGATAAAAATCACCGTTATCGAGCAATTCATGGGATAGCATACCAGCGTGAGACTCAACTACGTTTGCTTCGTCTTGGCCAGTGGCAATATATAGTGAAGCAATACCATTCGCAGAGTGAGGACCATTATAAGCTGCCCCCGCTAATTGAGCGCCATTATTGGCCAGAGTGGTGGCTCCTGCTAATACTTTTGTATCGACGTTCATTACCCGTGCTAACACCTCTTTTTTCAATATCACCTCAGCAATGACGCGTTTTCCTCTGGAGTGCAGCATATTTAAATGGGAGTGTTTTTTATCTGTATCCATATTGCCAGAAAGCAAATACATACATGGAATAGGGGAGTTGGCTTTGATCCATTCACATGCCACTAGGGTTGCTTTACCCACCATATTTTGGCCGGCCGCATCACCTGTTGTGTAGTTAAACCGTAAATACTGAGTTTTTGCCACAGACCATTGTTGAATGTGTTCTAATTTACCAATACTGGTTGTAGACTCAGATACGGCTTTAATATGTTCAAAGTTGTGCTCTACCCATTGGCCAAAATCACGGGCTTGTCTGGCATCTTCGAAAATAAACGCTGGAGCGCGTTGCATCCAACCTTCCACAACTGTGGTTTTTACTCCGCCACATTCGTTGATTACCCGCATTCCTCGGCTATAACTGGCCACTAAGGTACCTTCTGTCGTGGCGAGGGGAACGTAAAATAAACCTTTAGCACTTTCACCATTGATTTGCACTGGGCCAGCGATACCTACAGGCATTTGCACAATACCAATAAAGTTTTCTACATTGCCGGGTAAAACCCCGGGATCGATACTGAATTCACCTGTGTATTTTAAATCCGCCCCGGTTTTTTGTTTCAAAAACTCCCGTCGGGTTTTTGCCATTTCAACAGTGTGATCATTCTCTGGGTTACGGGGAATCCGAGTATCTTCAGACATAGTAGAGTTCCTTTTTTATCGACAACAATGGAAACAGCGTAAAAGGTGCTGTTTCTCAATTAATGCATAATTAAGCCTATTTAGAAAGGAAGTATGTAATAAATTTGTAATTATTTTGTGTTTGGCTTGATTTGACTGACTATTTCACAGGAAAAGGCACTTTTCGTTTAAGTTTATTATTGGTATCTCGGCTGCTGCGAATGATGTCATCGGAATATATGGTGTCTTGTTGTTTTGCCATTCGGTCATACAAGAGCACGTTCACTGACGCTGCTAAATTCATGCAACCTTTCGTAGGGACGTAAACTACGTCATCACATTGATTCAGAACCTGTTGTGGTATCGAACCGTCTTCCGGCCCAAAAATATACATTGCCTTCTCTGGATGTTGGAAATGGGGTAGTGGTGTTGCTCCCTCGACTAATTCAAATGCGATTTTTTGATAACCCTCTGGTAAGTCGTCAAATAGCGTTTCTTTAGGAATTAACGGAATGTGTGTATTGGCATTTTTGGTGTCAGTGGCGAAGTTTTTAGCGCGTTCATAGCGTTTGCCAGTATACACAATTGATTTGGCGCAATAGCACCCTGCAGCTCGCAATGTTGCCCCTACATTGGTAGGACTTTTGGGGTTGATAAGTCCGACAATGCAATGATTCGTTTGATTTTGTTGGGTAGATTTAACCATTTTGGATTAGCAGATTAGGATAGTTTGGACTAGGATACTGTAGATTGGATTATAAAACACCATGGAGTAAGTTGATGAGGTTTACCATTTTTATTCAAGCGTTAGACTTGGGGCAGTGTAAAGATCAAATTCAACGTCAGGCTTTATTTGATATTGCGCTTATGTTTGTAATGATTGATGGCGTGATTGACGAGCAAGAAAGGCGCTATATGCAGGACTGGTTAGCACAACTGGAATGGTCTAGCGATATCGATAAACTAGATTATTACACTACCCTTGAAAGGAAAGTCGTCGATGCCATTGCGGAAGACGAAATTGAAAACTTTTTAGCCCATCGCGCGATTCTATTGTCAGATCCCTGGATGAAATTACAAGCTTTAAAGTTGGCTGAAGAAATCGCCAATGCCGATGGTGACTTTGCGCCGTCTGAAAAGGCCGCCATAGCATTTCTAATGGACAAATTAGCAGATAAACGCTAACAGCAAATCGCCTTTTAAGGCTCTTAATTAGTTTATAAGAGCCATCAGCCAGTTGAGAGCCATCAGCCAATTAAGAGCCATCAGCCAATTAAGAGCCTTCGGTCGATAAAGGCTCTCATGAAGAGACATCATGAGCGCCATTTTCTATCGATTCCTCAAGCTCCGGTAATTTTCGCCACTAGGTGTTTACTATCCGATATCATCTGTACAGTATTGCGACGTAATTTGAGCAGCAATAAATACGTTAAAGGGACTAAAAATAAACTAGTTAAGGTACTGAATAGCAAACCGCCTATTATGGCGATAGCCATTGGAGAGTAAGACGGGCCGTCACCGCCAATGCTCACATCACCCAACGCCAGGGGAACAAGTCCAAGTACAGTAGTAGATACGGTCATTAAAATGGGCCTAACCCGAGTAAGACAGCCTTCAATGATGGCGTCGTGAACTGCTAAACCTTGATTAACCAATTGATTAATCCGGTCGACCAAGACGATGCCATTGTTCACCACTATTCCCATTAAAATTAACATGCCTATCATGCCCATTACCGTCATGGGATTGCCGGTAATTAAGAATGCCCAAAACACGCCTGTAAATGAAAATATTAACGAGGTTAATACCGAAGTGGGTAATAACAAGGATTCGAAAAGCGCAGCCATAACAATATAAATCATGCAGACAGCTAAAAGCATGTTTGTGATCATTACCCCTTCGTCTTCGTCCTGGCGCTGGAAACTGCCGTCTAACGCCCAAGAGTAACCGTTGGGAAGTTGCACATTGGCCATAATGGCTTCAATACGTTCTTTTGCTTCTTCAATGGTGAGGTCGCTTTCTAAATTCGCGCCGATGCTCAGTGCTGTTTGTCTGCCGTCTCGCTGAATATGAGACATCCTTGGTTTGATGGTTAAATCAGCCAACATATCCAGAGTGACATTTTGCTCAAGGTTTCTAAACACAATTAAATTGCGTAGCCCATCGATAGATGTTTGCAATGTTTCATCGTAAAGCAATCGAATATCTATTTCTCCATTACTGGCATTTCTGAATGTGCGTAGGTTTGAACCGCGCAGTGCTGTACTGATCATAGTCGCCACATCCTGAGTGTTTAAACCAAATCGAAAGGCCTTGTTCCTATCAACCTTAATTTGTAACTCGTAATTTTGACCATCTATATCCGCTTTAACATCGGTTAAACCGTCAACACTTGCCAATACAGGGACAATTTCATCGGCAATTTCCATTAAGGTTTCAGATGACTGTCCGAATAATGATATTTTGACGCCGCCGCCACTGCTCTCATTCCACTGGAAAGACGGTTTTGCCCGTGCAAATGCAGGAAATTCATCTTTAATGCGTTTTTTAAGATCTGCAATTTTAATGGGGATATCATCTTCTAACGTAATGCCTGATTGTGCTTCACCTGTGGTGAAATAGCTGTACACCTGCTTAATGTAAAAGCGTTCCTTATTGGCGTATAAATAGTCC
The DNA here is from genome assembly GCF_054782055.1 of Aliiglaciecola aliphaticivorans. Classification (NCBI taxonomy): domain Bacteria; kingdom Pseudomonadati; phylum Pseudomonadota; class Gammaproteobacteria; order Alteromonadales; family Alteromonadaceae; genus Aliiglaciecola; species Aliiglaciecola aliphaticivorans. The sequence continues at coordinate 13,086 of NZ_BAAGTF010000044.1, read as the reverse complement.
TCCATTTTAACTACTGTCTTTTCTACTTCCTGAAGGCTGTAATTAGCCTGCACATTGTAATTCAACCAAATACGACCATTGTTACCATTGTTTTGCTCATCGCTTTTCAACAGGTTCATGGGGATTATAGTGCTCACTAAAATCAGTACTGCAATCAATGCCGTCTTACCTTGGTTTGCAAGGGTCCAGGTTAAGATAGACCTATACAAGGCTTTCAGTTTTGATGGCTTAATATGTTTTGGCTTAGGTTTTATTTTCAACTTTGTGGTTAATAAGGGAATGAGCGTTTGCGCTAAAATCAAAGAAGCAAACAATGAAATACAGATAGACACGGCTACATGTTCTAAAAACACCGTAATTTCTTCTTTGGCCCCTACAATATTGGGTAAAAAAACGATGGCTGTGGTAGCCGTTCCAGCGATCACCGCCAAACTTACCAAAGCGACGCCTTTCTTCGTTGCTTCCACTGGGTCAGGTTCGTCTTCTCTGGCTTGAAAAATGCTCTCTGTGACCACCACAGCATTGTCTACTAACATGCCTACCGCTAACATCAAGCCCATTAATGACAGAATATTGAGGGTATAACCTAAGAAATACATGCAGGCTAATGTTATGCATATTGCAAAGGGCACAGACAATACCACTACCAAGGTTGTGGCTAAGTTGCGTAAAAATAAATACAAAACAATGATCGATAATACTGCACCGATCAGGCCTGAATTAAGTAAGTCTTGAAGGGAGGTGGTGACCGAGTCAGCCTCATCATCCATAATAAATAGGTTAATGCCATTGAACGCGGTGCTATTGCGGGCTTTTTCAATTTCTTGCATAACCGCATCGGATACCGCGACTAAATTCGCACCGGATTCTCGAAAGATATTTAAACCAATGGCATGGGTGCGATCTAAATGGCGTCCTTCTTCCGCCCGTGGGGTTTCATATTTAACGGTGGCGATATCGGTTAAGCGCACATTGGGCTGAACAATAAGATCTTCAATTTCCTGTATACTCCGGTATTCTCCCACTGGATTAACGGTGATTTTTTGGTCTAAATCAAAAAACTGACCGGCCGTCATGGAAAAGTTAGCGTCCCTTAAGGTTTTGGTTAATTTTCCAGTATCGATATGCAGTGCTGCTATACGTTGGGGATCTAAACGAATGGAGATTTGTTTTTTCTGAACCCCGTACAACTCTACTTTTGAGACACCTTTAATGCGTTCTATGGGCATTTTTAGATTACGTTCAAGTAAGTCATAGGAATTGGAAATATCGCGGTCACTGGACAATCTGAGTTGAAATACCGGCATATCTTTCAAATTAAATTTAAATACTAATACCCGTTCTACATCTTCTGGTAACAGATGGCGTATCGCATCGATTTTTTCTCGGGCTTCTATGCTTTTGGCTTTAATATTGGCATCCCAATCAAAGCGAATTTGAATTTCCGCATTATTTTCCGTAGAACGGGAGCGCAAGCGTTTAATTCCCGACATAGTGGCTAACGCCTCTTCCACGGGCTGAGTGATCATTTTATCGATTTCCGCCGGCGTTGCATCTTTGTAGGGAACTTGGATGAATATTTCCGGAAAATCTATGCCTGGAAATTTCTCCAATGGCAACAGTCGACTGGCTGCCAACCCCATGATTAACAATGAAAAGAACACCATTGAGATGGTAACCGGACGTCGTATGGCAAAGCTTGCCAATGCAGCGCCAGCATGGGCGAACTTATCCATACACCACCTCATTTGTATCAGTTTTAGTGTGTTGAATAGTCGTCTTGTCGTTATCTGCGGCGAAAGTTTTGCGATCAAATAGGCTGTATAAGACTGGGATCATCAATAAGGTAAGAAACGTGGCGAACAACAGGCCAAATATTACTGTGATAGCCATAGGTGTGCGAATTTCAGAGCCTTCACCTAAGCCAATGGCCATGGGCAGCAAGCCCAAAATTGTGGTCAGAGTGGTCATAAGAATTGGCCGCAAGCGGCTATGTGCAGCTTGTTTAATGGCTGCTATTTTTTCTTCCCCATTTGCACGTAGTTGATTAATGCGATCAATTAATACTATGGCGTTGTTTACAACAATACCTGCGAGCATAATGAGGCCAATAAACACCACGACACTGATGTTGGTATTGGTTAAATATAAACCGTAAATTGAACCGGCACAGGCCATAGGCACGGTAAATAAAATTAAGAATGGATGTAGTAAGGACTCAAATTGTGATGCCATGACCAAATACACCATGAAAATAGCTAGGGCTAATGCCATATATAGAGAATTAAAGCTCGCTTCCATTTCCTCACTTTGACCTGTGACCCTAGCTTGTAAACTGACTGGTAGATTGAGGGTTTCTATGGCTGATTGGGCGTCAATTACTGCGGTTCCTAAATCACCATAGTTAAGGTTTGCACTAACCAATACAACCCGCTGTTGACCGACTCTGGTTATTTCACTTGGGCCTACCGACATTTCAATCGAGGCAACCGCAGCCAATGGAATTGCATTGGCGCTACTCGGATTGACGACAATTTGAGAGATATCTTGAATGGAGTCTCGTTGGGTATGTTGGTTTCTCACTAAAATATCTATCTTGCGATCATCAATACTAAATTGACTGGCTACTTCGCCGCCAATCTTAGCTGCAATTAATTTAGACACATCGGGTGCATTCAAACCTAGTTGCGCTAGCTTGGCATGGTCAAAGAGTACCCTTAATTCTGGGTTACCATTTTTCAGGGAGCTTTTGATATCCGCAAATCGTCCATTTTCAGACAGCACTTGTGCAAGTTTGTCACCGTAACGTTTTAACATTTGTAGGTCGTATCCAGATATTTCAATCATCAGTGGGGTGGAAAAACTAAATAGTTCGGGGGTACCAAATTTACTTTGCAATCCCGCTTGATTGCTCAAATATTGGCGCATGGCAGCAATAACCTGCTGTTCATCTTCAGTTGAAGCTTCACTGGCCATTACCACATTTAATTTTCCCCAATGATCACCACCTTGTGAGGGAGAGGCATTCATTAAACTGCCGGTGCCAGCTAATGAATACGTGCGTGCAACCTGTGGTTGTTGTTGCGTAAAGGTAGCCAACGACGCCAGCACTGCATCAGTATTTTCTAACTTAGAGCCAGTTGGTAAGGTAATCTCCACATCAAATTCTCCCTGAGCCAGTGGCGGGATCAATTCCAATCCAATTTTAGGCAAAAGTAACAGGGACAATGCAGAGCAGGTGAGCACAATGGCGACTACTGCAAAGCGCGCTTGCATAGCAACATTGAGACTATAGTAATAGGCTGCTGATATTAGCTTGTAGAATTTATCGAAAAGCCATAGTACGGGTTTGAATAGTGCGGATAACAATTTGGATAGCCCGTTAAATACAGCTAAAATCAGGCTTGTTAATACTAGCGGGAGCACATAAAACAGCAGTTTTGCTAAAAGAGTGAATGGTAATAGCAGGTAGTAACCGGTTAGTTGTAACCAACCCGATGGTTTTTGTTTAATATTCCTAGGACCTAAATCAACTTCTTTGCTTGGGCGACGAGATTTTTCTCTTGCAGCTAACATTGGGATCAGAGTGAGTGCCACCACTAAGGATGCCGCAAGTGCAAAGGTCACCGTAAGGGCTTGATCACTAAATAATTGACCTGCAATGCCTTCAACAAATACCAATGGGAAAAATACCGCCATAGTGGTGAGGGTGGAGGCGACTATGGCCATTGATACTTCTTTTGTTCCTTGGGCAGCAGCCTCTAATGTATTGGCATTGTGTTTTTTATGCCTGTCGATATTTTCCAGCACCACTATGCTGTTATCAACCAACAAACCAATAGCCAAGGCAATACCGCCCAAGCTCATAATGTTTAAACTAATATCGTAACTATACATTAAGTTAAAGGTGGCAATTATGGACACGGGAATGGAAATGGAAATTATTAACGTAGGCCAGATGTTTTTCAGGAAAAAATACAACACAAACATGGCCAGGATTCCGCCTATGATGGCAGCCGATTTCACTTCCTCAAGAGCACTGGCAATAAACAAAGATTGATCGTAGACCATTTGGATTTGGTAGTTTTCAGGCAATGTTTGATTTAAGGTTTCAAGCCTAGTTTTTACTGCATTAGCCACGTTAACCGTGTTGGCATCGCCTTCTTTATAGATGGCAATTTCAACGCCTTCGAATCCATCAAAGCGGGTGACGGATGAACGTTCTTTATAGGCATTATTTACGTCTGCCACATCGCTTAAACGAATGTGTCTGCCATCACGTGTGGCAATGTACAAGTTACGCATGTCGTCTAAAGTTTGAAATTGGTTCAGGGTTCTGACGATGTACTCCTGGGAACCGTCTTCGACACGGCCTCCGGAAGCATTGACATTTTCATCTTTTAATCGCTTGATTATCTCGGCTAACGGAATGTTTAATTGACTCGTGCGATGCTGATCGATCAAAACATGGATCTCGTTTTCCAGGCCTCCTCCGACGCGCACTGAAGCGACTCCTTCAACGGACTCCAACTTACGCTTGATATCTTCTTCAGCGTAGGTCCGGATCCGCTTCATACTCCCTTCATCCATACTTGGTTGTTGTGAAAAAGAAGGATTAGCAGAGCTGGCGTTATCAGAATTTGCCTTGTTTGCGCCAAGTCCAAAGCGCATGACCGGATCTAAACTTGGGTTAAATCGCAATAACAGCGGCCGTTTAACGTCCAGGGGCAATAACAGAACATCGAGCTTTTCCCTTACCTCTAAGCTGGCCATATCCATTTCAGTACCCCAGTCAAACTCTAAAACGACATCTGACTGTCCTGCTTTTGAAGCCGAGGTAACTTTACGCACCCCTTTGACAATGCCCACGGCCTCTTCAATGGGTTTGCTGACTAATTGCTCAATTTCCCCAGGCGCCGCGCCCACATAGTCTGTGCGAATTGTAAGTGTGGGGTAGGATAACTCCGGTAACAGGTTTAATGATAAACGTGATAAAGAAACAAAGCCGAATAGCAGTACTGCTAAGGTGAACATCCACACGGTTACCGGACGTCTCACCGCAATTTCAATTAGATTCATAATTTGTTCCCCAATTAGCTGTTTACGATTTCAACAACAGCTTTGTCTTTGAGGTTTTGATGACCAGTCACTACTACTTTTTCACCACCAATTAGACCTTCGGTCACTTCTACGAAGTTGCCTTCCTGGTAGCCAACTTTAATGGCTATTTTGTTAGCAATCCCATTGGCGTCGACCACAAACACGTTGGTTTTGTCGTCAATGGCGAGTAAAGCTTTGCGCGGTAATAAAGTCGCATTTTGACGGGTGTCGTAATTTAAACTGACCTGAGAGAACATCCCTGCTTTTAGCAAATTATCCTCGTTGGGTACCCTAAGGGTGACTTTGAAAGTGCCAGTTTTTGCGTCAATGACAGGGCTAATACGCTCTACATAAGCATTAATGAGTGTATCGTTCAGTGCAGATATTGATAGGCTAGCCTGTTGATTTTCGTGTACGCGAGAGAGTTCTTTTTCTGGTAGGTAAACAATTCCGTATAGCTGCTTTTGTTGCACAATATGAAACATGCGCTCGCGCTGGAAGGATTCCGTTAGATTGCCCACTTTTGCATTTCTTTCTGCGATATAGCCACTAATAGGCGCGACTATGGTTGCCTCTTTTAAATCGAGTTTAGCTAAGGCTAAGGTTGCTTTTGCTGATTCATATTGAGCTGTGAGTTTGTCATAAGTGTCATCACTGATGAGTTTTTTGTGATAAACCTTATTAACTTTCGCAAGTTCCTTTTCAATACCTTGTAAATCAGCCGCTGCTCTTAATAAGTTTAATTCATAACGTTCGGGATCTAGTTTCGCTAATATTTGGCCTTTTTTAACGTAATCACCTTCTTCTACTAAAATCTGATCAATGATCCCTGATGCTCTAGCAACCACAAAGGCTTCTTCTTTTGCCTCTAAAACGGCGGTTGTTGCATAATTAGAAGAAATATCACCACGGCTCAAACTCTTCACTTCAACTGGAATTGGAATAACTTTAGCCTGTTCTGTTTCGGTTTTTTCGTTTTTATTGGCTTCTGCCTGTCCACATGCGGTCAATAAGAAACTCGAGCAAATCATAACGGCTAGGGATAACTGTTTTAGTGATGAGCGTGAAATTGAAATATGGTTGTGATAATTATTAGTGTCCATTGTATTTTCCAAATTTAACCAAACATTTTAAATTAAGTTCGTAACGACAATTTGCATTGTGCTTTGATTAATGACCACTCGTAAGAGAGTCCTTTTCTGTAAACTAAGCACTCACCATGCCACTTGTAAAAAACTATATAAATCAAGTGGATATAGCCATTCATGAATTTTATTTTGAAATTGATTAACTGTGTTTGGTTAAATTTACTAATACTTGGTTTATTTGCTAATAGTTGAGTGAAAAAGCTGCAGAATACATTTTGATAAGATATTGAAAAATAAATAACCCCTTTTTAATACTCATTCGTTGGTACTGATAACTAAGTGTAAAAGGAATAAAAATGAACACGAATAAATCAGACAACTCAAAACGTCAAGATACTATTAACCTAGTAACTAAACCTAAATTTACCCTCAGAAGAATGAGTTATTTGTTTGCTACGACTGGACTTGCCTTGAGTATTGCGGCTTGCACAATCAATGAAAATGAAAAACAGGTTAAAGATTCAGCTAAGACTGAGGAGGTTATGGTAGCTGCTCAGCGGGCAGAGGCACACGCTAGGGCTCAAGGAGCATTGCAAAAGAGGCAGCGACTGCAAACTCAAGAGTTTGCCATGGCTGACTTATCCGCCACTTCACCTGGTTATTATCCGCCACAAATGCCGCAGAACCCCACCTTTACTGAAAAATATCAACAACAAGAAGAAAATCAGGTATTTACAACCAATACTAATCCTGTTTCTACATTTTCAATAGATGTGGATACAGGGAGCTACAGCAACGCCAGGCGGATGCTAAATCAGGGGTGGCTACCGCCAGCTGATGCCATACGAATCGAAGAGTTCGTGAATTATTTTGATTATCAATATCCCGTAGCTGATGACCCTGAGCATCCTTTTGTAATTGATACTCAAGTGGCTAATTCACCTTGGAATGACGGGCGTTTGTTGATGCGAATTGGCCTAAAGGCTCATTCTTTAGATAAGCCAAAAAATAGTCAAACAGATGGATCTGACCAGGAGGTTAATGGTAGTGATAAAAATTTAGTGTTTTTGTTGGATGTGTCGGGCTCTATGAACTCTGCAAACAAGTTACCTTTAGTTAAGCGTGCGCTAACTATGCTGACAAAACAATTAACTGAAAATGACAGCGTTGCTATTGTGGTTTATGCAGGCGCATCTGGCGTGGTGCTGGAGCCTACCGTGGCGAATCAGACAGTAAAAATCGAGCAAGCGTTAAATCGTTTATCCGCTGGTGGTTCAACCAATGGAGGTGAGGGGATTGAACTGGCATATAAATTGGCTAAGCAGGCATTTAAGAAAAATGGCGTCAATCGGGTGATCCTAGCCACCGACGGTGATTTCAATGTAGGTAGGGTTAATCATCAACAATTAATCGAATTAGTTGAACAACAAAAACAACAAGGTATTGAACTCACAACCTTAGGCTTTGGTCAAGGTAACTACAATGATCATTTAATGGAGCAGTTAGCTGACAAAGGAAATGGTAATTACGCTTACATTGATACGTTACAGGAAGCACGAAAAGTACTGGTGGAAGAGTTGAATGCGACTTTGCAATCTGTTGCCCGTGACGTGAAAATTCAGGTGGAGTTTAACCCCAATACTGTGGCTGAATATCGCTTAATTGGTTATGAAAATCGTAATTTGAAAAATGAGGATTTCAACAACGATAAGGTAGACGCCGGAGAAATAGGCGATGGCCACACTGTGACGGCTTTTTATGAAGTGGTATTGCAAGGTGGAGTCAAGTTTAACGACGATTTACGCTATAAACAAAATCATAATAGTGACGCTTCTAATTTGGAAAACGAACTGGCACATGTCAAGCTAAGATATAAACCCATGGATGACGATAACAGTATTTTGCTTGACCAAATAATTGAAAAACAAAATATTATTGATTTCGATGCCCAATCTGTTGATTTTAAATTTGCGACTTCTGTTGTGGGTTTTGCACAATTATTGAGAAATAGTAAATACACTGCAAATTTAGATTTTGAAAAGATTATAGAACTTGCTAATGACAACAAAGGCAAGGATGATTATGGCTATCGTGCTGAATTTGTTTCTTTGGTGAGAATGGCGAAAACTCTGAAGTCAGAAATCACGGGTTCAACTACCCATGAAGAGCGCAAACAAAATACAGAAACTAAGACACAGGGTGTGAGATTGGCTAGGTCTTATTAATTTAAGGGAAGATAAATTCGTTTGAATCAAGTAGTAGATGAAGAATTGCTTAAACGATTTGCTGGTGGAGATTCAGTATCGTTTAAGCTTTTATATGAACGACATAAAGGCGGTCTGTATCGTTATTTGTTGAGGCAATTGAAAAATCAGCAATTAGCCGAAGACTTATTTCAGGATACTTGGAGTAAAGTTATCGATCATGCGGAGTCATTTGAGCCAAACGCTAAATTTTCAACTTGGTTATACACAATGGCGCGCAACCGAGTAGTTGATCAAGTGAGGCATTTGCAAGTTGTCGAAAAGGTGATTGATGATTCTGTGGACGATGCAGAGGGCCAAATTAATGACTCAGAAGTTCATCAAACTAGGGGGGAGAAAATGCTGATAGCTGATAAACAGCGGTTTTTCCTGAAAGAATGCATGAAAAGGTTACCCGTGAAGTTTTTGGATGTTTTTCTACTTAAAGAAGAGTCGACGTTAACGATAAAACAAATTGCGGAGATCGTTGGTTCTTCCCATGAAGCAACGAAAAGTAGATTACGTTATGCCTATGCTCAGTTAAGAGACTGTTTATCTAAAAAGATGCCAGATTGGGGAACCGAGGATGCCCATCATGAATAACAATCCAACATCCTCTAGTGAAGATATAGTTGACTCAGAAGTCAGCAATTTATACCAATCTCAAAATAAACCAGCACCTTCCCAGTTAGTGGACAGCCACATTTTAACCTTAGCGAAGCAACGTATTGATGCTAAAAATCAGCCAACTAAATGGCGACAATGGCAATGGCCTGCATCAATTGCTGCTTCAGTGATGTTCATTAGCTTAGTGGTTTACACGCAGTACGAGCAGTTCGACCCGCGTTTTGAACAGGCACCACAGGCTGATGTAGATAGCTATGAAATTGCTGATCAAGCGACTTTGGATGAAAGAGAAGGAGCTAGCAAAGCTAAATTGCAAACTAAAGATTTAAGTAAACCGTCAGTTTCGACGCGAATGGCGAGTGCACCATTGCCCCAGAAAGAAGAATTTACAGAGCAACAGCTGGATGAACCTGAGCGGGCCCAATATGCTGAAAAAGAAGCGTTAACTTTAGCTGCCAAGGCAATGGATAATGTGGAAATTGAACCCTTGGCATTGGAGCTTGAGCTACCCTTAAAGGTCGAAGTTGATGAGCAAATTCCAGAAGAAATAGCCTTGAGTCAGGAAGAAGCCGAACAAATGGCATTGAAAAAAGCTGATTTACTTGCCAGACAGGCAACTGAGCAGTCAGCCAAAAAAGAACAACAAGCCAACAAAAGATTGTCTATATTAGATACTGCAGCAGCATTTAGTGATATTCAAGATTCAAAATCAAAGATTCAGGTTAATACCGAATATCTTGATAACTTGTTGAAAAAGCTTGAAGGACAGGCTGCACTAACTAACTCAGATTCCTTTAAAAGTAAGGAGTTAAAAAGATTGCAGGGAGATATTTTCGATTATTTGTCGCTACTCAAAATGTCTGATCCTTTGGTTGAGATTGACGAAAAATATTGGAAAGTGTTAACGCAAGAACAACAAGAGAAATTAGCTAAGTAGTCTCTATTAATACCAGTTTAGTGTCATTATTTCATGGTAAAGGTATTTTGGGACAGGCATGATTTTTTTAATTTCTAAGGTTAAATTGTTGGACAGTCATAAATTTATTTTTAAATTTTTAATGTTCAGTAAAAAATAAGACATCTTCTATACTTCGAAAATTGTGGTAGTTGTGATCTAAACATGAAATACCGATTAGTTTCTAACAGGAGCAAGTGTAATGAGCGATAAAAAATGTCCATATGAACCAACAGACCTCACTACTAGCAGTGGCGCGCCGGTAGTCGACAATCAAAATAGTTTAACTGCAGGCAAACGAGGTCCGGTTTTAGCGCAAGACGTGTGGTTAAATGAAAAGCTTGGCAACTTTGTACGTGAGGTCATTCCTGAAAGGCGCATGCATGCTAAGGGTTCAGGGGCATATGGTACGTTCACCGTTACTCAAGATATTAGTAAATACACTCGCGCCAAAATATTTAGTGAGGTAGGTAAAAAAACTGAAATGTTTGCGCGTTTTAGTACGGTAGCTGGAGAGCGCGGTGCCGCTGATGCTGAACGCGATATTCGAGGGTTTGCTTTGAAGTTTTATACTGAAGAAGGGATATGGGATATGGTTGGCAATAATACCCCTGTTTTCTTTTTGCGAGATCCTCTTAAATTTCCAGACTTAAACAAAGCAGTTAAGCGTGACCCTCGTACTAATATGCGATCGGCTACAAATAATTGGGATTTTTGGACATTATTGCCAGAAGCGTTGCATCAAGTAACTGTGGTAATGAGTGATCGTGGTATTCCAGCTTCATATCGGCATATGCATGGTTTTGGCTCTCACACCTATAGCTTTTGGAACGAGGCAGGCGAACGCTATTGGGTTAAGTTTCATTTCCGCACTCAACAAGGTATTAAAAACTTAACCGATAGCGAAGCTGCAGACGTGGTTGCTATGGATCGAGAAAGCAATCAAAAAGACCTCTATGAGGCCATCGAGCAGGGAGATTTTCCTAAGTGGAAGATGTATGTACAAATTATGCCAGAGGCTGAAGCGGATAAAGTTCCTTACCATCCTTTTGATTTGACTAAAGTGTGGCCTAAAGGAGATTACCCATTAATAGAAGTTGGTGAGTTTGAGCTCAATAAAAACGCTGAAAACTATTTTGCAGATGTTGAGCAAGCAGCCTTTGCTCCCAGTAATTTAGTTCCAGGTATTAGTGTTTCACCAGATCGTATGCTGCAGGCTAGACTGATAAATTATGCAGATGCTCAACGTTATCGAGTGGGTGTGAACCTGAATCAAATTCCGGTGAACAAAGCCCGCTGCCCTGTGAATAGTAATGCTCGTGACGGTCAAGGTCGAGTCGACGGCAATTACGGCGATAAACCTCACTACGAACCTAATAGCTTTCAACAGTGGCAGGAGCAACAACAGTTCGCGGAACCTCCTTTGAAAATAGATGGCTATGCTAAACGTTATGATTTCCGTGAAGATGATGAAGACTATTTCAGTCAGCCTCGTGCATTATTTAATTTAATGAATGATGAACAAAAGCAAGCTCTATTTGAAAATACTGCAAGGCAAATGGGTGATACTTTTGATTTTATTAAATTTCGTCATATTCGCAATTGTAATAAATGTCACCCAGAATACGGTGAGGGTATAGCTAAAGCACTAGGCTTAACAGTTGCAGATGCAATAAAAGCAAGAGAAGCGGATCCTGCTATTCATCTATCAAGTTGTTTGTAAATAAAACTTCGACAAACATAAACACCGTTTTAGCATGTTAAAACGGTGTTTTTTTGTGGACAAATCGTGTTTTTTATGTTTTTTAAATTGGACAGGCATGTTTAAATGGACAGGCATAACTTTGTATGACCTTTAAATTTGGACAGGCATAGTTAATTATTTAATTAGACAGACACTACTTTGTATGAATAACAATATGTAATGCTAATTTATTTTTATAGACTAGCTAAAAGTGAATATAATTCTTTTTTAAAATGAGCTAAAAACGAAATATTGAAGTGTGGCAGTTAATTAGGTGCGCGTTAGTTTTGCCGATATATGACTAAGCAGTATTTTTCGATTCAGAAATTAACTTGATTGAATTATTATTAAATTGTTTAAATGGACAGGCATAGCTTTGTATGATCTTTAAATTTGGACAGGCATAGTTAATTATTTAATTAGACAGACACTACTTTGTATGAATATCAATATGTAATGCTAAATTATTTTTATAGACAAGCTAAAAGTGAATATAATTCTTTTTTAAAATGAGCTAAAAACGAAATATTGAAGTGTGGCAGTTAATTAGGTGCGCGATAGTTTTGCCGATATATGACTAAGCAGTATTTTTCGATTCAGAAATTAACTTGATTGAATTATTATTTAATTGAACCAACTAAGCGCTTATGTCGACGTCGTCGTTTATAACTTTTAAGAGTGTCGTTTTGGCCCGCTGCGACACTAAAAGTTTCTTCGAAGCTTGAAAAAAGGGTATTCCAAGTTTGTTCATCAAAACCAAGTCGCTGAAGGATAGGTGACTGATTCATATTTATTGCACCACTTTTAGTGGGATGTAGACTACGCCCGGAAAGGTCGACTAACTTTAGATAGTCTATAAGATTAAACGGTATCACGGTTGCCTGACGGGTTAATACGTTGCTTACAAATGGCATCAATGTTGAAGGTTGTTTTCCGTGTTTCAAGTCGATAATACGTCGTCTGACGCTGGTATGTTTAGAGGTTTCAGGTGTGCTGGCTAATTTTGCCCGAATTGGGTTTAAATCCACATAAACCATGCATGCGGCTATTGCATGCTCATCTAATAGCGCTTGAGATTTAAAGCGTCCTTCCCAGAAATGGCCGGTGCATTGGTCTTCATGATTGGCTTTTCGCGCAATGGGTTCGTTAAGTTCGCGCATGAACCAACTGATATCCATTAGCCGTTGTCGATAGATGGATAACGTGGCTTGCAAACTGTCTAATTCTGGCGCAGAAAACGATGTGGTTTCACTACTCAAGAATTGCTGGGTTAACAGCGTTCCTTTGTGTAATTTATGCCATCTTGCGCACACTTGTTTGTCCGTCCAG
>NZ_BAAGTF010000043.1:0-22092 GCF_054782055.1 Aliiglaciecola aliphaticivorans | reverse complement strand
CTTTTTAGCTCAACGGATATTGCTACATAAACGTTTTAAAGTCACAGCAGCAATGCTCCTAGCAGCGCAAAATGCGCTACTCAAGGAAACAATATGTGTATAAAAGATGTGGGGAGCCTACAGGCTAAAGCCCCACCTACAGGTGTGGCGTTGTAGCATGGTCTTTAGGCCATGTAGCCCTAAGATATCCAGATATCTACTTTAAACTTATTGCAGAAACAGAATTTTTGATAAATTCAATCACGGTTATGAGTTCTTCAATATGGTTATTTTCGATCACATTTAAAAAAATACGCACGTTAAAATCACAGGGAATATCTAACTTCACCAATCCTGGGTAGTTTCCCGTTTCCGGTAATAATGTACAGCCGTTTTCAGCGGTCGTTAATTGGCCAAGTCCTATTTGATAAGAGCTGGTTTTTAATCGCGCATTTCGGCATGGGGGGAATTGTTGATAAATCTTTTCAGTGACTTTATGACTCCATTCAATATGTACATATTCTTCTAGATTTAAACTTTTAGATTTGGCAAAAAAACGCAAGGGTATTTCGACAATTTGCGTCGTTTCAACGTTATCCAGTTTTAAGGGTTCTGTGGTGAAGGCCATATCTATGGTCCGTTCATGCAGCTGACGTGACAATAGCTCGGTATTGCCTAAATCTGTTCTAAGTGAAATTTGCGGAAATTGATGTGCCACATCACATAATATTTTATCAAGACTTAAATAGAATGCATTTGGAGTGGTTGCTACACCCAAGAAGCGGGCGCTTTTATGATTTAATGCTTGTTTTGCTTCAAGGAGTTTAGCAGACAACTGTTTTGCATAGGGAATGAGTTGTTCACCTGCCGGGGTAAGCTGAATACTGTTTCGATTACGAATGAAAAGCGATGTATTAAAGTACTCTTCAAGTAGCTTTATTCTAGCACTGACAGCAGATTGGGTGAGATATAAGTTGTCTGCTGCTTTACCAAAATGGCGTGTATTAGCAACTTCCAAAAAAGTACTAAGAAAACGGATATCCACAACAAATTCACGAATTTAATTAGGTTACCCGTTTAATACTTTAAATATCTATTTTAAGCAAGCTTTACGGATAGCTTGTTGGTTCTAACTTAGTGATACTGCGATTGTCTATCTCGCTCTCGACTCAACCTTTTACTATCTCGCTTACGTTTTGCAATATCATTTGTGCGTTTGTTTTGATGCTGCGCGTCAGAATCACTATACATCCAATCAGAATTTTCAAAGTCTTCCTTTTCGCGTCTGTAATCTTTACTCATTTTGGCTCACCAGTTAAACATTTATTACCCAAATCAAGGCAGAACAGAGCGTATCTAAATTCAAGCCTGCTTGAGCATCAATATCATTGCAACTTCCCTCGGGGCTGTGAAACAAAAAATATTTATCTTAAAGATAAATATTTTTTTGCGGAATTGGTATTAGATTTGTTTGGCGGGAATTATATCTGCGTGAGCATGGTTAGTAGGCCACAGGTTCCGATTAGGTTTTATCGCGTTTGTAGCATGGTCTTCAGGCCATGGATTTAGCGGGTTTGTGCGGGCCTAAAGCCCCCACCTACAGGTATGGGGTTGTAGCATGGTCTTCAGGCCATGGATTTACCGGGTTTGTACGGGGCTAAAGCCCCCACCTACAGGTGGAAGAGAATTCACAGGGTGAACCTCCGAAACAGCCCATTTATGCGACGAACCATCCAACGCGGATAATGGGTGGCATATTGAACCAGCATTTTATTGGCCAACTTATCTAGAAAAACAACATCACCATTCATCATCGCTTTGTATGCATCACTGGCTAGAGCCTCAGGTTGGGCTTTTAGAAATTTCGGAATGTATTTTTCTACTCCATGGGCGTTACTCAACATTTTTGTTTCGGTTATGCCAGGACACACACAGGTCACAGTGACGCCTGTACCCTTAAGATCTTCGGAAATCCCTTCGCTGAATGACAGTACAAATGCTTTACTAGCACCATAAGCGCTAAAGTTCGGGGTGGGCATGAAACTAGCAATGGATCCTAAATTAACAATTCTACCTTCACCCCTGGCTACCATTGGGGTTACGAAGACCCGCGTCATATTTACTAAACTTTGAATATTCAATTGAATCAGGTTGTTGAGTGTTTCTGTATCGGCTTGTTGAATGGGATCTATTTGCATCATGCCAGCGTTGTTGACCAAAATATCAACTGTTAATTTGTCTTTTACTAACTGTTCATACAGGGTTTGCGCACTTTCTTTAAGGCTTAAGTCAAGTGGATACACGTGACAAGTTACCGCATATTTTGCATTTAGATAAATCGATAATTCATTTAACTTTTGCTGATTTCGGGCAACTAAAATTAATTCATGCCCATGTTTGGCAAAGGTTTCAGCGAAACTTCTACCAATTCCTTCTGATGCACCTGTGATTAAAGCTGTGTTTAATTTACTCATGGTGATTCCTGTTTTGCCAGACGATGTAGCTTTTTAACCCTATCCCATTGAGTTGAAAATTGTAGTTCATTTAAATGGAAAACTCTCTGATGGTTATTTTAGAGTAATCTTTTTGTGTGTTTTTTGCACTATAATTGGTTTGGCTGATACTCAATAGCTATGCTTAATACGTAACAAAGGAATTGGAACATGCAAGCTGAATATGAAGAAGTTGCAACTAAAGGAGGCTCTCCAAGAACTAGGGGAGAAAAAATAGTAGACCCAGAACTTGATGACCTAGTGGAAGCACCAAATAAATCTGCTTTTCCTAAAGTGAGATTTTTTGCGGCTATTGGGGTGATACTTTTAGGTATAGTGTTGTGTTTAATTATTTCTGCATTTAGTCCATTAAATCCCACTCCTGTTATCACACCGTTCAATATTTTCAGTGCCAAGAGTTGGTATTACCCTATCGAGCGAAACGCTGTATTAAGGTTGAACATAGTCGATACCTCCTCCAAGCTGCGCGCTTACAAAGTGAATGAAAGACAACTTAGTTTACAGTTTGAAGATGGAAGCTTGTTGTATTTGCCTCATAAAAATAATCAAGAGGCCAATCAAAACTCCCAACAACCTAAGTTACCCAACTTAACGCAGAACGTTACCCTGCCAAGCAATAGTGGAGATGCAACCCAAACGTGGTTATCTGAGTTAAGCACCCTGTTTTCCCCCGTTCTACAAGCAGATATTGAGATTCAAAGAGTAAATGTAATTGGCTATGTGTCACCCAGTCAGCCCATTACTAATGATGATTTAGACAGACTAAGACAATCCCCTAATAACGCAAAAGCAGAAGCTCCTAAACAGCAAAAAATTGCTTATAACGCTGATTATGCCCAGCAGCAATCAATTGAATTAGCGCAATCTGTTGCCGAATTCATTGCTTCTTATTTTGCTGTTTCTCCCTCTTTGATTGAAGTGACTGGGTATGGCTTTGAGCGTCACTATACAGATGATTGGCAAGTTGGGTCCGGTCCTAGTAGTGGGGTCTTTGTGTCTATTATACCTGCTATGTCAACGATTTCTGAATTGCCGTGGACGCCATTTTCATCTTCCCAAGACGAACCACTTATTATACAAAGTGCACAAAATGAAAATTGGACAGTTTATAATTCTGAAATCGTTGTCTTTGAAGATGGAAGTGGGCAGCAAACCACTGAATTAGTTTTGCCTAGCGCTCTGTACCGTATTTGGGCAATAGAACCTCAAATTCCAAATAGTGCAAATTGGATGAATGACATAAAAGCCTCAGAACATCAGGTTTTTCCGTCTCCACTGGCGCTATTGCTATTGGCTATCAGTATTTTTACAGCGTTAAGAATGTTGGTGGTCAAGCATGGGAAAAAAGATGTGGAGGTTATAGAGTCGCAAAAATTGATTGATAGCTTTGTCTCAGACTCCCCAGCCAATGATTTAGCTCAAGACAAGTTAGGGTTTATCGAGATCTCCTCAGCGTTATCCCGTTTTTTACGAAATGCTGGCACCAAAGCGCCGCTAACGTTAGCCATAACCGGAGTGTGGGGAAGTGGTAAATCGTCGTTAATGTATTTTTTAAAACAAAATTTGGAAAGTTTTCGACTTCATCCTGTTTGGGTGAATGCTTGGCATCACCAAAATGAAGAGCAGTTTCTGGCTGGTTTATTGAATGCCATTCAAGGCAATGCGATCCCTTCATTTTGGACGGCGGCAGGCCTGTTATATCGTTGGAATTTGTTAAAAATGCGATGGACCGAAGCGCCCTTCTTTTTCTTTTCTGTGTCCGTCATATTTTTGTGTTCGTTAGGATACATAGTGACATCTGGCGAAGCATCATTGAAACCATTTTCAAATTTGTCGGCTGAAGCTATTCCCTATTTGGGTGCAGTATTTGGTGCGTTTTCAATACTAAGGGGGGGTATGGATCGTATTTCTGGATTGATTAATACCAATATCTTAAAAACCCTATTACGCAGTCCAGGCAGCAACCTTGATCTTCGGGCAAATGTAGGATTGAGAGAAAAATTTGCCAAAGAATTTAATCTATTATGCAACGCCCTGGGCGATAGTACCCTGACTATATTTATCGATGATTTAGATCGATGCAAAGAACAGCGCATCATGGATGTAATGGAAACCATAAATTATCTCGTTTCCAGTGGTAATTGTTACATCATAGTGGGGATGGAGCGAGAGCCCATTGAAAACGCTATCTGCAGTTATTATCAAGGCACCCATCAAGACTTAGAGCAAGATGCTCTAAGATCAAAGGCGAAACGCTATCTTGAAAAAATCATTAATATTGAAATTCCTGTTCCAATTGCTAACGGCGAGCAATTTGATGGATTAGTGGCTGATAGTGTAGAAACACAATCCTCATCTAGCTTCCCTTGGGTCAAACCCCTAGGACTATTACTAGTGTTTATTTTTAGTTTGGTTTTGGGAAGTTATCTTTCAAGTGTCTTAAATTCAAAAAACAGTGACAATAATCAGGCTGCTGTTGAGGTTAATCAGACGATTGGCGGCAACTATGACAAGCCACCCCCAGATCCTGAATCTGACAGTATCAATACGCAAACTTCTGATCTATCAGTGCAAACTGGAGAAGACGCACAAATGACCCAACAGAACGCCCCGCAAATATTGGAGTATGCAGTGTTTGCTTCTGAGCACTACTATGTTCAGGCTGTAATACCAGTACTATTTTTGGCATTTATCGCCCTGTTAATTCGCGTTGAGCGCTTTCGACAACGTAAACGTATAGTCGAAAACGATTCAGATGAATTTCTCAATACTGTTTCTATTTGGGCGAAAGCCCTTGGTCTTTCCCACCGAACACCGCGAAACATCAAACGCTATGTGAATAGGGCGCGTTATTTGGCAATGCGCAATTACGAATCTGGTGCGGGTATTCGAGAAGCTAATTTAGTGACACTGGCTGCCATGTTAGAGTTTGCCGGAGACAAGGGAAACGAAGACAGCAATTTACAAAATGTCGATATTCCTACTATCGAAGATAAAGGATTGGCGCTACAGGTAGCCTCATTGCTCAATCAATCTGAGAACATTGATACCAAGAAACGTCGAACATTTTTATATTGGGTACGAGGAGTGAACGTTAATTAACCCGCGTATTTGATGAAAGATAATGAAAATGGCTCGTGCACAATAATGTTAACGAGCCATTTAAGGGAGTGTTGAAAGGCGGTCTACATTTTATAACGCATACCCACAAACATCTTGCGACCCCATTCTGAGTATGAGCCTGGCACGCTGCTCGTACCGTTGTAGCTGTGCCAATTGTCATTCAGCAAGTTATCCAATTGCACATAGGCTTCTAGGTGCGCACTAAAGGAATAAGTCGCTGAAGCGGACACCCAAGTCATAGGGTCAGCTGTTCCTTTGTAAGGAGTTTCAGTGACTAAGTTTAACGGCGACCAATGGCTTAACACGAAACTTTCCGTGTGTGACCCAGAAATACTTAAACTTAGATTGTCAGTGTTATACATCAAATTTAGCGAATAAGAGGTATCTGGGATGCCCGCTAGAACACCAATTTTTGTGCCTCCTTCATAGGACTCAGTATCTATGTAGGTATAGTTTGCGTTGATGCCAAAACCAGAATCAAAGAAGTGTTGCAATGAAAATTCATAACCAAGAACTTTAGCCGTATCGAGGTTTTTAGGTTCAAATACATTAAATGGTGTATCGACATAGCCCGTTTCTATCCATGGTTGCGGATTTTCAACGGGATAAACCGGTCGGTTTGCTTGATCTTCTTCATTGGGATAGACATTTTGCCAATCTTGCACAAAACCTTTGATATCTTTTTGGAAAATAGCTGCTGTTAGGGCTGAACCTTCAGCAAAGTACCATTCTAAAGATACATCAGATTGTTTCGCTTTTACGGGAGATAATTTAGGGTTTCCCACACGGTTGAGGATAAATTCTCCCCATGCCGCTGAGCCGTCATCCACTTGGGTTGATAGTTGATCTAACGAAGCCCTAGCCATTACTTCAGCATAGGATAAACGCAGAAGTAACGTATCCGACAATTCAACAGCAAAATTAACTGAAGGAAGTAATTCTGAATAGCCATTCTCTACTGAAATTGCAACAGGATCATAGTGTTCTACAACCCATACCCAAGCCGCAGGCGCGCTAACTTTTTCAATTTCCCACAACCAGCCATTTGAAGTGGTGTCGGTATTAACATAGCGCAATCCTGCGTTTCCTGACCATTCCATACCAGCAATTTCACCTAACAAGTTGCCTTGGATGAAAAAGGATTTGGTATCTTCGATAACTTCAAACGATTCGTTTGGATTAAAACGCCCTTCATCCGCATCTGAAAATCCTTCTGGGTAAATTTCACCGGTAAAACGATTGATAACATCTGGATTATTATCTGAAGCTTCTAAAGCCGCTTGATAAGCATCAATGTCAAATCCAACAAACTCCCTAGGGAAATCACCAGAGACATCACTTAAAAAGTCATCAATGGGGAAACCTTGTACCACATCAACCCCCGTATCTGCGAAGGTAAAAGGAGCGTTACTGTATAGTGTTTGAGCATGTTGATTGTCAATCTTTACCCGATCTTTACTACGCTTATTATAAACTGCGCCAAATTCAATACTGGAAACCACAGGAATATCTAAAAATAACTCCCCTACAAGTGATCCCCCTATTACTTCATCTTCAATGTTTACACCGTTTGTTTGGGAATAGTGGGGGCCGAATTGACTATCGTTAACTAAATCTCCCATGCTACTAATTGCATCATCTGCAAAATCGATGATGACATTAGGTAAACCGCCTTCGGTCAAGCTAAAGGTTGCAGTGTTTGGCACTCCACCGATTCCATGTGCAACCACAAATTTATCTTTTCCACCAGCATCTCTTTTAGCGTTAGAAAGGTATACATCACCGGTAACAACAAACTTATCGGTAACTTCAAACTTTCCGTTCAAACCTACTTGATAGGTATCAACCACTCGGTGTTCTGTGATAGTCACTAATTCTGGAATTAAATTGTCCATGGTCATGCCTGTGACCACTGTACCTTGTGGATTTAGCTCAGTTGCGATTCCACCATAAGTTGCATCACGCCAGCTTGCTGCTTGGCCTACCAAATAGTATGACTCGGTATAACCTTGAGATGGGGCATCTAAGCGAGTCCAAAGAAAATCTGCATTAATATCAACTTTTGAACTGGGTTGATATTGGAAAGCGCCAGAAAAAGCCATTCGTTTCTTTTCTTCAATTTGCGCAGTGTAGGCAACTACATTGGGTATGATTAATTCATTAGAGGCATCTTGCCAATTAACCACACCGCCATCACTGTTATCATGATCCCACCCCCAGTTAACACCATAGTTTAAGTCAGAGAGGGAGTCAGTTCGGGTTGGTGTATTACTAAACAACGCTGAGAATAGAAACCCCATTGTGTCATCTGCGAAGGTGTTGCTACCAACTGCAGTAAATTTGTATCCGTTTTTATCGGCTTTATCACCATAATGGCCTTCTACGGAAAATGAACCCTGCAGACCTTTGTTGTCAAAAGGGCGAGCTGTTCTTAAATCAATTGCACCACCTATGCTCCCCTCCAGCGTTGACGCTTTCACTGACTTGTGAACCCAAGCTTCTGATATCACTTCCGAAGGTAAAACATCAAAGGCAAATTCACGTCCACTTTGATCTGTTGCCATAATACGACCATTGATCGTCACGATACTAAACTCAGGGCCTAAACCTCGGATATTAACGCCTTTACCCTCGCCACCACTGGTTCTGTCAATTGTCACCCCAGTAATATGAGACAATGAATCTGCTACATTGGCATCAGGAAATATCCCTAATTCTTTGGCAGTAATCCCATCAACAATGGAATCACTGGAGCGCTTTAAATCTAAGGCCTTAATTAGACTCGCTTGAGTTGATGTAACAGTTATGACTTCTGTTTCATCCGTGGTGTTATCAATTGCATCTTGAGCGTGAACATTAGTGCAAATCAAGGCCACAGCAATGGCTAACGATGTCTTACTAAAGTGAGTATTCATGTATCCCTCTTATCTATTATGGTGATTTAAATGAAAACAAATCTAACGAAACAATAACCAAGTTTAATTTAACATTTAACATTTTTTAAATAAAATGCAATATAATGAAATTGTGAGTGGAGTTGATTTGTATCTTTTAAGCTAATTTTTATCGCTTTCTTAAATCTTTCAATGCGTGGTTTTTGTTCGTTTTATAGCCTGAAGGGCTCGATTTTAAACGCTTTAGTAATTTGGGTTTTCGCGGCTAGGCCGCTTCAAATATGTGTGTAATAAAGAATTGAAAAATATTGATAAATAAATTTAATTACCTTTATAAAACCGAAAGGGTTATCTTTTCTGGTGTTTCATTAGGTTTCTTTTTGGTGTTTTTCCAACTTGGAAGTATCAGTTGAGTCATTTTTGCTTTCGTCATCTAAGGTGTTTTGTTGTAGTACAGGCTTTAGCCCGTAGGCCGCAGTTTGACGTCATCTAAGGTGTTTTGTTGTAGTACGGGCTTTAGCCCGTAAGCCGCAGTTGCGACGTCATCTAAGGTGTTTTGTTGTAGTACGGGCTTCAGCCCGTAGGCCGCAGTTTGAGGTAATCTAAGGTGTTTTGTTGTAGTACGGGCTTTAGCCCGTAAGCCGCAGTTTGACGTCATCTAAGGTGTTTTGTTGTAGTACGGGCTTTAGCCCTTAGGCCGCAGTAGCGACGTCATCTAAGGTGTTTTTTGTAGTACGGGCTTTAGCCCGTAGGACGCAGTTTGACGTAATCTAAGGTGTTTTGTTGTAGTAAGGGCTTTAGCCCGTAGGCCGCAGTTGCGACGTCATCTAAGGTGTTTTGTTGTAGTACGGGCTTCAGCCCGTAGGCCGCAGTTTGAGGTAATCTAAGGTGTTTTGTTGTAGTACGGGCTTTAGCCCGTAAGCCGCAGTTTGACGTAATCTAAGGAGTTTTTTGTAGTATGGGCTTTAGCCCGTAGCCCGTAGCCCGTAGGCCGTAAGCCCGCAGCCGTATATGGGAGTTGTGCTTTTAAAGCCCCAATCTAAACACCTTGCAAACGCTTAAGGGCTGAGGCTGATAATGCTTTGCCCGATAGTTTAGCAGCATAAATGGCTGCACCAATAACGGGGGAAAAAGCAGGTTGTTGAATACGATATGTACTTGAAAATTCTTGAAGGGCATTAGCAAATGGTTTAGTGATAAAGTCGTTGGCGCTAAAAGCCCCACCAGAAAAGCTTACTTTTACCTCTTCATCCTTTGAATACTGCAAGGCTTTGCGGGTACCTTCTACGATTTCAGCCAACTCTTCCCCAGCATCGGAAAAGATCTTTTTGGCCAATGTGTCTCCAGCTACAGCCGCTTCATATACCAGAGTTGATATTTGTGCAATTCTTCCCCTAGAACCTTGCCACTTGGTCAGAACTAGTGCTGACATATCCAGATCATTGGTAATCTCAAAAGTATCTTTTAGCTTATAATATAGTGGACCTTTGCTATCGCGCCCATCACTCATACGAGAAAATAGCATGAGACCTTTGCGACCAATCCAATAGGCCGACCCTTCGTCACTAAATAGCTCTCCCCAACCACCGCATCTCGCACTTTTTCCAGCGCGCATACCATAAGCAATGGAGCCGGTACCCGCGATCATGTTAATCCCATCTTCGCCAGCAAAGGCCGCCGCCCACGCGTTGACCATATCATTATCACACTGATAGTTTTGTTGCGGTAGGATGTCAGACGGAAGGGTGGCTAAACTTGGATCTATTTCACTATCCTCGCCAAAAGCAGGCAACCCCAGGAAACCATATTCTAGTTCATCGACTGTTTTACCAGCTTTAGATAGTACCGCAGAGATACCTCTATTTATGACGGCTTTTGCTCCCTCAATTCCCACCTCAACATGATAGCAGGTGGGCTCCTGATGACTAGCGAGTAGATCACCCTGAGCGTTAATTATGGCAAATGCCGTTTTTGTTCCGCCACCATCTACACCTAAAAACATGGTTATCTCCTGAGAAACAATTACTAGATTACAAAGCGTGAATATTTACGCCTTTTACAACACGGTTTACCGTACCTGAAGCGCTCGGATTATCAGGTTTATTTCCAATGCTAAGTGCATTGAAAAAGCCAAATACTTGGGCGCAAGCAATAAAAGGTAAAAGTAAAAAGCGGTCTGATAGACGTGCCATGTTATCAAATACAATTTCATTTTCCTGTGGGATCATGGGGATTGTATCTGCGCGCAAGGTAAGAACATGTCCGGCTTCGTTATCAGCTTGCAATTCTTTGACTAAATCAAGATCATATTGTCGAGTAAGCGGATTGTTAGAGATGTATACAATAACCAAGGTATTTGCATCTATCATGGCTTTAGGTCCGTGGCGAAACCCGAGCGGGGAATCAAAACACGCCATAGTCTGACCATCGGTTAATTCTAACAACTTCAATGCACTTTCTTGGGCTAAGCCTTTAAACGTGCCACTGCCCAAATACACTACACGACTAAATTTTCTATCTGCCAATTTCGACAGCGGTAATACTTGGTTATTTAAAAGTTTTGTCGTGGCAACAACCGCTTGATTAAGCCCTTCTTCGAAATTTTGCGAGGGACAGAACAAATAAAGCGCACTAAGCAGCATTGAACTAAAACTAGAGGTCATTGCAAAACTGCGGTCATTTGTTTGTTCAGGTAAAAACAACGCGAGTTTATTGTTACCTTCACAGCGCTTGGCCAGCTCACCTTCACTGTTGCAAGTTATTGCCACCTGATAACATTCGTCAACCAGTTGATCGGCATATTCTAATGCTGCCACGCTTTCAGGACTGTTTCCAGAGCGTGCGAACGAAACCAGTAGTGTAGGTATGTTAGCCTGAAAATACTCAGACGGATTGGAGACCAAATCTGTAGTCGGAATAGCTTCGACTCGTTTACCCAATTCGTGCATTGCAATGGGAGTAACGCACTGGCCAACAAAAGCGGATGTTCCAGCACCAGTGAAGATGATACGGATATCTGACTTGCTCAATATAGGCTTTAAAAAAGCTTCAATTTGTTGCTGTTGAGATTGCAACAATTTCAAGGTTCCTCGCCAACACTCAGGCTGTTGAGTGATTTCTTTGGCTGTCCAATAGCCATCAAGTTGTGCTAATTTTTCTTCGGAAAAGGTTAGGTATTTCATAGTTTGCTGCATTCCTTGATCAATTGGCTGACTGCGAGTAACAGGCGGCAGAATATTGGTTTAGTACTAACGATATTTTGTGAAAGATAAACCCTTTGATGGAACTATCTATTTCACCGGCTACTAGCGCCTTGTGTTGTTCTGGCAAATATTGACTAATAAGTGTGAGCGGCGGCGGACTCTGTTCAAGGTTTTCTATTAATTGTGATAGCGCCTTGTTCACCTTTTCATCAGGCCAGTAATAGCGAATTCTGTCGCTCAAACTGTATTTGCAATCCAATTCTTGCTGTCGGCTGTCTTGGGAGTAATACTTCTTCCAATAGCTATCATTTTCGTGCATTGCCGTTAATAGCGTGCTTTTTAGATTGCTGCAGTCGTTTGCGCCTATCCATTCTCGTTCAATACACTCTAATGCAAAACAAGCTTCTCTAAACGCGAAAGTTAGCCATGGACCTACTTTCAAAATTCCAAAATGCGCGGATACTAAATCGGCTAGATGCTGTTGGGTTTGATAGTCTGTGGAATGGGCTTCGAATACCATATTATCGTGGTGACTTATCATTTCACTCAAACTACGGGCTTTATCTGGTACAAAGGCATCTATTTTGTGTAAGCCAAACTCCACTCCCGGTTGCACCACTAAGCCTATAATTCGTGGCCAAACATATGACAGCCCAGCTTCTGAAAATGTGTCTTGGTGAATCGCGATTGTTGTTTTAGCATCTTCAACTGAAGTCAGGTCTAACTCTTCAGAGTCATCTTGCGTTCCGCCAGGTACTGGAACCTCGGTTCCAATAACATAGACTGGCGCTTCACCGCCTGTTTCTTTCCATGCTTTTTCTGCAACTAAACAAAGCCTTGCTGCGCGTTTTGCGACTTCCTCATCTCTCAGTGGAATGGGATCATCACTACATGACATTGAGCAATCTAAGTGAATTTTACCAAAGCCAGCGCGAACATATTGAGCAATTAATATTTCTGATTTTGCCATTGCCTCTTTGGCAGTTAAATGTTGCCAGCAGTTTGGCCCTAAATGGTCACCACCGAGTATGATTCTATCTTCTTGAAGACCAACACGTTTCGCCATCGAAAGTACCATATTGCGAAAATCGATAGGTGTCATGCCGGTATAACCACCATCTTGGTTAACTTGGTTAGAGGTTGCTTCAAGTAATAAAGTTTCATTATGTAATATTACATGCTTCATTGCAGCTTCTATTACTAAGGCATTCGAGGTGCAAACCGAGTAAACTCCAGCCTTAAGCCCTTTTTTTTGTTGGCTTACCATATCCAATAATACTTTCATTTCACCTCCGTAATCGTTGGTTATAGCTTACATTGGCAAAAATTATGGGGTATAAAGGCGATTATGTAAATAAAAAAGTTACATTAAATTTCATTTGGTTGGTTTGTGTCTTTTTCTTTCTTGTTTTAATACTTGTTTTTTACTTTTAAAGCAATGGGTTATGTTATTTTTGCTTTTTTATGTTTCATTTTGTATTGACATTGGTTTCATTGATGGCCAATATTGTTTCCGAAAGACGACATGCTGTAACTCAAATAAATAACAAAGCTAGTTCGTTTCCAACTATCAGGTGACAAGGTGATACCCATGAATACACATAAAAACACAATATTTAAACAATCAACTTTAGCGTGCGCAGTCGTATTGGGGCTAAGTGCTCCACAAGTTAACGCTCAGCAAAGTGACGAAGATACCGAAGTCATCGTAGTAACGGCCGTTCGTGGTAGTTTAGAAAAATCCGTTTCTATAAAACAAAATGCAAAATCTTTAGTAGATTCCATTGCAGCACAAGAGTTAGGGCGTTTTCCTGATGATAATGTCGCAGATTCCCTTTCTCATATTTCGGGTATTACTGTCAGCCGAACTCGAGGAGGGGAAGCTCAATACGTGAATATTCGGGGTTTAGGACCAGAGTTTAGTATAGTCACTCTTAATAACCGTATTCTTGCGACTGATGACGGCGGGCGTAATTTTGCGTTCGATGTAATTCCATCTGAAATGATCAATGGCGCCGATGTTTGGAAAACCGTTGAAGCTAAGGGAATCGAAGGAAGTATCGGTGGCGCGGTTAATTTAAAATCTGCAAAAGCGTTAGAAAATCCAGGGCAACACGGTGTATTCTCTGCCACTGCCGATTACAATGACCTCTCTGAAGAGGTGGGCAAGAAGTTTAATGCTATTTATAGCACCACAAAAGACGACGAAACTTTAGGTTTTATTCTTGGAGTCACTCATGCAAGTGGAACTGAGCGTGCCGATGATATGTTCGATAATTTTGTTTTTGGTGTGCAAGATGAAATGTCCTATGATGTAGACGGTAATGGCATTATTAGTGACAATGAAGAAAATCTAGTTATTCCAGGGTCTTATGCCTTGGGTTCTTACGCTACTGATTTTACTCGAACGGGTGTTAATTCAAATTTACAATGGCGTCCGAATAATAAGTTGCAAGTTAGTGCTGATATTATGCTAACCAAGCTGGAAGCAGACTCCACCGGTTATACCCAATCTTTCTATATGGCCGATGAGAGTGAGGCACAAAATCGCTTATCTAACATCGTCCTTGATGGCAATGTGATTACTGCCATGGACATAGCTGATGTTAGTATGGAAGTCGTTACCCTAGATGAGCATCGTACCGTCGATACTTCTTTGTTTGGTTTAAATGCAAAGTACCAACTGACTGATGACTTAATTGTTAAAGCAGACGTTTATCGCTCTCAATCAGAGCGAGATTCAGGGGGAAAAAATACCTTCGTAGTGGCAGGTGCTCCAGGTGCTCATAGTGGACACTACGAACTAAATAATGGCGGTTTGCCAGATTACATCCCAACTTGGACTGAAGGTCGTAGCTCCGATGATTTTGGGAATGATGACTTCTCTCCCCATTGGGCGGCGCGAGACGGAAGTGATATAAAAGACACTGTTACTGGCGCTACTTTGGACGGCGAACTAAGTTTTGACCATGAGTTTCTTGTTTCCTTGGATTTTGGCGCTGCCTACACCAGCCGCAATAAAACCAATACCGCTTACGACAATTATGAATACGGTGCTTGTAATTACTGTGGTTACCCATTTACTTTTGGTGAAGTTGGCGCGGATGTGGTCCGTGACTTTCCTTACGATAACTTGTTTGCCGGAGAAGGTGCTAATATCCCGCGCTCTTTTCCCATTTTCAGTATTCCTGATTATGCTGCAGGCCTAGCTGCTTCAGACGGAATGACAATAGTTGATTACCTCGGTAATGAGCGCACTTTTGGAGAAAATGAATCCGCGCTTTGGGAGCCTATTTACAACCCAGTGAATTCTTACGATATTGAAGAAGATACAACCGCACTATATTTGCAAGCTAATTTTGAAGGTGATCGATGGTTTGCCAATGCGGGGCTGCGTTGGGTAAAAACTGAGGTTACTGCCATGTATTCTTATAACAATATTGAATCCATCCAGATTGTTAATCCAGACTCGTCGAACCCCTCTTGGGATGTAGAGTATTCGGATAGTGCGGCTCAGACTGCCAACGGAAGTTACAATAAAATTCTGCCGGCGATTAATTTCGGCTTTAACATTACCGATGATCTGCTTTTTCGGGCCGCCGCGGCGCAATCCTTGTCTCGTCCAACACTAGATCAACTTGCGCCACTAACAACAGATAATGCGCAATCTGGATTATTCACTATGGATATCAGTGGTAATCCAAATATTAAGCCGGTATTTTCTGACCAAGCAGATATGGCGCTGGAGTGGTATTTCGAAGAAGGTAGTTTGCTCAACGCGACGCTTTTCTGGAAAGAACTAGATGGTTTCATTACGTCGAACACCACGAGAGTTGAAATTGCCGGTGAGAGCTTTCAAGTCACCCAGCCGATCAATGGTGATTCAGCTGAAGTATTTGGGTTGGAACTTGGGGTTCAGAAATTTTTTGAAAATGGTTTCGGCTTTACGGCTAGTTATGCCTATACGGATACAAGCACTGTTGTAAATGGAGAAGATGCAGGGGCTTTACCAGGTGTTGCCGATACCTCTTATTCTTTCTCTGTGATTTATGAAAAAGACCGATTAAGTGCGCAGTTGGCCTTAGATTATACTGGCGATTTAGTTGTCGATGCATTTAGTCCTTTGGGAGACGATTACCAAACCACCATGGAAGAAAGCAAGATCATGTCGTTGTCGGTAAAATACGATATTACCGATTACTTGCAATTATCACTTGAAGGTCAAAATCTGCTAGATGAATCTAATCGTAGTTTCCAAGGTCGCCCCGATCTACCTGCCTCTATTCAACTATATGGTAGAACTTTTAAAGCAGGATTGCGCTACGACTTTTAAGTCTTGATAAACAGAGCCTAGGGACGTGAACTTAGGCTCTGTTTGCCGTAAAGGTCGTGAGTGGCTAACAGATACAATACTTAGGTTAGACAATAATAAGAACAAAATAGGAAGATAACAATGCAGTCAAAGAAATGGTTGATTTTTGCCATCATAACCACTGTCTCATGGGGATTTTGGGGGGCATTAACGGCAGTATTTGCTGATGAATCAATACCTTCTACTGTGGTATACAGTATTTGGGCTGTCACTATGATTATACCTTGTATAGTGGCTTTGAAACTCATTGATTGGAAGCTAGAAACGGACAAACGTTCTATTTGGCTGGGTTGTTGGATTGGCTTCTTAGGGAGTGGCGGTCAAATGTTATTGTTTTATGCCGTCACTGTTGGTCCTGGTTACCTTATATTTCCTATCGTTTCATTGTCACCCGTGATCACCATTGCGCTTTCTCTCGGGCTGCTTAAAGAACGCACGGGGTTACTCGGTGGAATAGGCATTGTTCTAGCAATGCTGGCGTTACCCCTGTTTGAGTATTCACCGGCGGGTGAAGAGCACAGCTACGGTATTCTATGGTTCCTACTCGCCCTGGGTGTAATGGCAGCATGGGGAGTTCAAGCATTTTGTATGAAACTGTCTAATCATCACATGAGTGCGGAAAGTATCTTCTTCTATATGACGGTCACTGCCGTTGCGTTAATACCGGTTGCTTACTTAATGACTGACCGTAGTGTCAAAGTTGATTACAGTTTTTCTATGTTATTTGAAACCGCGTCGGTACAAATATTAAATGCCATTGGTGCATTGTGTTTGGTGTATGCATTCCGCTACGGAAAAGCCATTGTGGTTTCGCCGTTAACCAATGCTGGCGCACCGCTGTTGTCTACAGTGCTGACCATCGTATTGTTAGATGTTATCCCAAACAACGTTAAAATCGCAGGTATTATTATTGCAACAATTGCTGCGCTCATTTTAGCTTTAGAGCCTGAAGAAAAGCCGGTAAATTCGACTATGGAAGGGCGTACTGGTGAATAAGCTTACTGCCTCATTAAGTTCAACCCTGATGATAATCGCGGCGACGACGCTGATTTCTTGTAGTCATTCTAACGTCGGCAACGATGAAATATCACAACACTACAGCATGTCTGATTTCCCCAAAGTTAAAAAATTTGATGCCCACGTGCATGCGAATAACCATGGGGCTGCATTTATTGAACAAGCACAAGTGGACAACTTTGAGCTACTTACCATTAATGTTGATTATCCTGATTTTCCGCCTATCGATGAACAACAAGATATTGCGTTATCGTTAACCCAAGACTACCCACAAACCATATTTTTTGCGGCTACTTTTTCAATGCGCAACTGGGACGATACTTCATGGGCAAAAGACGTGCAAAAGCGTTTAGATACGGCCCTTGTAAATGGCGCTAAGGCAGTCAAAGTGTGGAAGAATATTGGTATGTCCTTCCGTAACAATGCGCAGCAGCTAGTGATGATTGATGATCCAGGTTTGGATCCTATTTTTACCCATTTAAGTCAGTTACATTTACCCCTCATAGGGCATCAGGGAGAGCCCCATAATTGCTGGTTACCTATAGATCAAATGAGCGTGAATAACGACAAAGAATATTTTGCTGCGCACCCTCAGTACCACATGTATTTGCACCCGGAAATGCCCAGTTACGAAGCGCAAATGGCGGCCCGGAACAATATGTTGGATAAACATCCTCAGATGCGTTTTATTGGAGCCCACCTCGCTAGCTTGGAATGGAGCGTTGATGCCATATCGGAATTTTTGCAACGTTACCCTGATGCGACCATCGATCTCGCTGCCCGTATGGGACAAGTTCAAGCCCAGTCAGTAAAAGATCTAAATAAAGTCAGAGCATTTTTTATTGAATATCAAGACCGTATTCTTTATGCCACAGACCTAACTCACAGTCCTGGCGCTGCAGCGCAAGAGTTTAAAAATAGTGCCCATCAAAAATGGTTAGAAGATTGGCGTTACCTCAATACTGACAAGGAATTCAGTGTACCTGAGGTGGATGGCATGGTTACCGGCCTAAGACTACCTAAATCGGTGATAGATAAAATTTATTATCACAATGCCCGACGAGCGTTTAGCCTCAATTAATAACAATTAAAAAGAGCAGAAGGATCTTTGCAGACCCTTCTGCTAAACACTAGTACATGGAGAACATAAATGTCATTCAAATTTATTTCTAGATTGGCTGCAATCATAGTGTGCGTACCTCTATTGCACGCTTGTATTACTCCTGTTGATCAGGAAGATGAAGTCGTTAAAGTGAAAAATAGCGGTATTACCTTAGAATTCGATGGTCAATTGCACAGCCGTGTCTCTGCCACCCTAGGCAACGAAATGAAAGTGCTAGGGGATTATCAAGGTAGTGAGTATCTTGTTACCAAATCAGGTGAGCTCATCGATGATTTTATGTTGCTCAACAGTACACAACATCAGATTGACTCCAACTTAGGTTCTGGGATGCAAACCACTTTAGTTGGCGTCGCGTCCAATGGCTTACAAAAACAACTGCAAGTGCAGGCTTTCCCTAACTTTCCCAATACGTTGTTTATCCGAGTTACCTATAAAAATACAGCCTCGCAAAGTTTGATTATCTCTAAATGGGTACAGAATGCCTATCAACTTTCTGCAGCTGAAAACACACAGCAGACAGACTTAATGACTGCAATGACCCGTTCCGAACCAGATTTTTGGTCTTATCAAGGTGCTTCGTTCGCTGATCGTCGAGATTGGGTAATGCCTTTGCAACCCGGCTACGAGCAACAGAACTACATGGGAATGAACGCAACAGATTATGGCAGTGGTACTGCGGTGGCTGATATTTGGCGAAAAGATATAGGCTTGGCGATTGGTCATATTGATTTAGATCCTAAATTGGTTTCTTTTCCGGTGACTTACCCTGCAAATGAACATATCACCGAAAAAGCGGCGTATTTGCATGTTGAACTTGAAAAAACCGTGAAGCTAGCCCCTGGTGACGAATTAACCACCTTAGATACCTTTGTATCAGTCCATCAAAAAGACTATTACGCCACATTGAAAATGTATCGTAACGTAATGGCGAAGAAAGGGCTGGTTATGGCGGATGTTCCAGATTCAGCTTATGAGCCTATCTGGTGTGCTTGGGGATATGAACGCGACTTTAGTTTTGATGAAATACTGCAAACATTACCCAAAGCTAAAGAGCTGGGATTGGAGTGGGCAGTGTTGGATGATGGCTGGCAAACCGCAGAAGGGGATTGGTATCTTGATCCTGAAAAATTCCCTAATGGTGATGCAGATATGCAAGCATTTGTTGAAGACATTAAATCTGCTGGATTGAAAGCCAAGCTTTGGTGGGCACCTCTGGCTGTGGATCCTGGCACCGATATGATTGAACAACATCCTGAAATGTTGCTACTTAATAAAGATGGTAGTACTCGAGATGTTACATGGTGGGACAGTTACTATTTGTGCCCAGCGGATGAACGCGTTCGTCAACACAGTGTTGAGCTGGTTAAAAAGATGCTTGGCGAATGGGGATATGAAGGCTTGAAAATTGATGGTCACCATTTAAACGGCGTTCCTCCTTGTTATAACCCAGAACACAATCATGCCACTCCTGAAGCATCTGTTGAAGCCTTAGCTGATTACTGGAAGCTAATTTATGAGACAGCCATGGAAATCAATCCTGACGCGG
Source organism: Aliiglaciecola aliphaticivorans (assembly GCF_054782055.1). Taxonomy (NCBI): domain Bacteria; kingdom Pseudomonadati; phylum Pseudomonadota; class Gammaproteobacteria; order Alteromonadales; family Alteromonadaceae; genus Aliiglaciecola; species Aliiglaciecola aliphaticivorans. The sequence continues at coordinate 2,322 of NZ_BAAGTF010000043.1, read as the reverse complement.
TAATCGAAATATGCCCATGTGGTGACTCATACGCATTTCATAACCTCCCTTATATGAATCAAACCGTGAGCTCAGATCCTCTCACATCTTGGCAAGTCAGATTAAAAGGGAAAACACTCAAGGGATTAATGGGAGAATCAGCGCCTTATTATGGTGACCATGTTGAGCTAAGTGATAATGCTAGTGACTTTGCTTCATCCTTCGGCATTGGTGCAGTGTTAGGAACTAAATTTACCATGCCATCAGACAATGAAGCGGCACAACAGTTCTTGCTCAACCCGGAAAAAGAAGTCATTTGGAAGCAATGGTTTGATTTATATAATCAAAAAATGCTTCCCAAAGGTACTTACTTAGGTGAACTTTACGATATCGGTTTTGACCGCCCTGAAACCCACGTTGTAGCCAAAGACGGCAGTCTATATTTCGCTTTTTATGCGGATAGTTATACTGGAAGCCTTGAGTTACGAGGGTTAACTGCTCAGCAATACAAAGTGACAGATTATTTCCACGGTAAAGACCTTGGGGTGGTAACTGTGACCGATGGTAAAGCAAACTTAACTGCCAACTTTAACCAATTTCTATTGGTTGAATTAATACCATTGGGCGCCAATGGCAGTGAGTAAACTCATGATCCGTTGTTGTTTTTTACTGCTTAGTATATTTGCCAGTTCATTCTGTCTGGCAAATACTCAATCAAGCATGCAGGGGCAATTGGCCCCTAGCTTTTCCCTGGCGGATTTAAATAGTGATGTTCAAGTTGATCTTAAGAATTACAGAGGCAAAGTGGTCTATGTGGATTTTTGGGCATCATCCTGTTTTGCCTGCCGTAAGTCTTTTCCTTTTCTAAACAAACTGCGACATAAATATGCGCCACAAGGATTTGAAATTGTGGCGGTGAATACCGACCTAGCGAAACAAGATGCATTGAACTTTCTAGCTAAGTACCCTCTTAACTATCCTGCGGTATGGGATCAACACGGGACTTCATTTAGTGCTTACCAGGTAAGGGCTTTGCCCACGGGCTTTTTGATTGACGCATCGGGCAAAATTCGATTGGTTCACCTTGGGTTCTCGGAGCGTCATGAAGCTTATTTAATCGCTCATGTGGAAAAATTACTGGCTGAAATGATCGAGTAGAATTAGTGCTTTAGTAAACCCACATTAATCAATAAAAAGCACAGTGATAAACTTGGTTTTTACAAAATGAAAGTTACGTTGTGTTAAAGTTTCATTAGGATTAGAATAAACATTGTTCAAAATGAAACTTAAATAGGAAAAGGTAAAAGAATGCGCGACACCAGTCACAGACGTGAACACATAGCCCGAATGCTTAAAGAAAATGGAAGTGTTCAAGTGCTTCCTCTAATTGAGCAATTTAACGTATCTGGTGTCACCATTCGCAAAGATTTACGCTTTCTTGAAAATCAGGGAATTGCCACTCGCTGCTATGGCGGTGCCATGTTAAACGACAGTGGCGTGTTTGAAACTGAAACTACCTTTGATCGAAAACAAGCATTGCATGCTGAAGAAAAGTCGAGCATTGGTAAGGTCGCTGCCGGTTTAGTCCATGACGGTGATGCTATTATTTTAGACTCAGGCTCAACCACTCTTAAGCTAGCTTCGCATATTGGTGGTCGAGAGAATGTTACCGTTGTGACCAATAGTTTGAATATTGTCAACGAACTGAAACTTCAAGAGCACATAGAAGTAATGTTATTGGGCGGTACACTCAGACATAAAAGCCAGTCATTTTTCGGCAGTAGCGCGTTAGCCACCCTTAAAGACTTACACGTGGACAAACTCTTTTTAGGGGTAGATGGCTTCCATTTGGATAAAGGAATTTCTACCCATTTTGAAGCTGAATCCTTATTGAATCAGTTGATGTGCAAGGTTGCCAGTGAAATTATAGTCGTTACCGATTCCTCTAAATTTGGTCATGTTTGTCTGCATAAAATTCTAGAGCCTGCAGGAGTCAATCAAATTGTTACCGATAGTAATATTCCACCCGATTACCTAGATGGTCTGCGCCGAATGGGCATTAAAGTGACCCTTGTTGATGTGGATTAATGCTTTGGCACGGTCACGGGGCGGCGACATGGTCTTTAGACCATGGGTTTAGCGGGTTTACGCGGGGCGGTAGCATGGTCTTTAGGCCATGGATTTAGCGAGTTTGTGCGGGGCGGTAGCATGGCCTTCAGGCTGAGGGATCCCCACAAATAAAGAAGATAAGTGCCTGTAATTGCGTTATTTTGTTTCTACCAAAAAATAAAAAAACACCAAAACAGGCACCTAAGATGACATTATTGAATATCCAAGAGTTTG
>NZ_BAAGTF010000042.1:0-10640 GCF_054782055.1 Aliiglaciecola aliphaticivorans | reverse complement strand
TATCAACGAGGTATGAAAAGTTAGCAAGGAATTATGCCAGTATGGTTTCACTGGCATTTTCGATGATGTGGTTGCCGATGTATTGCTGAGTGAAATATGTACAGCAAAGATCAACAGGCCTTAGTAATAATAATAAAGAGTGGTTTGCCGACCATAAGCAGGAGTATGAAGACAAAGTTCGTACCCCTACCCTTGAATTTATTGACAGCATGGATAGTTGGATTAAGATGATTTCTCCACACTATGAGGCAATAGCGAAAAAGGTGGGAGGATCGATGATGCGCCCCTACCGAGATGTTCGCTTTAGCAAAGATAAATCCCCTTACAAAACTAACCTAGGCATTCAATTTCGTCATGAAATTGGCAAAAATGTACATGCTCCTGGTTTTTATTTGCATATTGAACCGGAAAATGTATTTATTGCAGTGGGCACTTGGCGGCCAGAACCCGACGCATTGAAATCCATCCGTGAACACATTGCCTTGAAACCTGATTCGTACGAGGACGCAATACAGCACGCGCCATTTAAACAAATCTATGAACTCTCAGGGGATAAATTGAAACGCCCTCCTAAAGGTTTCAACGGCGAACATCAATTGATTGAAGAAATAAAGCGCAAAGACTTTATTGCTGTTTGTCCATTACCTGAAACATTTCTATTTGGTGGAGACTTAAGCGAGGAAGTGGCTAGGCGCTATGGCAGAGCTCAGCCCTTTCAGAAGTTTTTATGCGATGCCTTAGGCTTGCGATTCTAAACATATTCGTTTGCATGACACCAAGGGGCAAAGAAAATTACGCTTTGGTTTAAACCCATTGGGTAAAATATCGACGAGATTACGAAATCAACTTGATACTGTTTTTATATACAGTTACATTGTGGTTATCAATACTATTTAAAAAAGCAGATAGACGTTGAAGTTTACAATGATATACGGCGCATCTGGAGTCGGTAAAGAAAGTGTGGCCAGAGAGTTGGCAAAAAGAAATTACTGGCGATTATTTCCACAACATTTGGCCTTCGACATTTCTTGTGCGGCAGTGGGTTTCGGTAATGACGGTTTTGAGGCATTTCAGCGCAAAATATGTGTTGAAGCCTTGCAAACCATGATTGATAAAAAGACAAATGGAGTCGTTTTTACGTTTTGCTATGTGCATCTAGCAAGTAACTATTTCATTGAAGGCTTGTTTGAATTATTGAAACGCAACCACATTGCGCCTAATTTTATTCGAATATCTTGTGCTTATGATGAACACGTCAGTAGAGTAATCAACCCAGGTCGTAAAAACACCAACAAAATTCAATCGAAAGCATACCTTGATAAGTATCTCAGAGACTTCGATTTTTCAACTGATATTCCGAATGTTGAAACTTTCCATATAGACAATACACATATGACAATTCAAGCAACGGCGGAAAAGATTGAATGCTATTTACAAAAAAACGAGAAGACGGAGTTCAGTCCGAAAACCCTTCTATTGCTCGAGGTTACGATTAAAATCGCTTAACAGCTAATCCACAAAAAGATCACTTAAACAAGATAATTCATGACTTCATCAGTCCAGGTCAACGCCTGTGAATAACACTTCTTGAAGAGTTCGAGTTCTTGTTTGGTTAGCCGTTCAAACACTTTGTCGTCTAGGCGCTCAATTCCAATGGTATTTTGCAGTAATTTACCCAAATCATTATCATGAAACAGTAAGGCTGACTTAATCGAATCACTCAAGGTTAAACTATCTAAAAGATCTTTAATTTCAACTTGAAAAACCGCATCTATACCTGAGAGTAAACCAACCAAAAAACTCTCTGAAGAATCTGTTTTTACGCCACCGGTAAGGGGATTATCAGAAAACAACGATAGGGTTTTAGCTCTGATTAATAGCGTTCTTAATAACTCTTTGGGCTGGGATGAATTGGATGCAAGGGTTAGGATCATTGCCCATTGTTTTACCACATTTAAACCAAGCCTTACCACCGCATCTTTAACCGATTTAACCTCTCTAACCAGTTGATAAATCGGGCAATTTATTAATGCTAAAATTTTAACCGTGAGCACAGGATCCCGAGAGATCAACTCAGCAACTTCATCGGTTTCAATATCATGCCGACTTAACTGAGAAACTAATTGCAACGCTGAATTTTTGTTAGCATCAATTTTCTGGCCACTAATTAAGACTGGCTTTTCCAAAAAATACCCTTGAAATAAATCGAAGCCTAAATCGAGACATTTATCAAAGCTTTCTTGATCTTCTACTTTTTCCGCCAACAGCTGGAAACCAACTTTTTTTAATTTCGGAAAAATTGCAGTTAATTTGTTAAAGTCGATATCTAGAATATCAATTTTTAATATTTTAATGTGTTTAAAAAACGGAAACTTAGATGGCTCGAGTACATAATCATCTAATGCAAATTGATAGCCCAAACGTCTTAGTTCAGCAATTCGTTTTAATACATCCTCACTAGGTTCGACGGTTTCCAATATTTCGAAAATAAGATTATGTGGGGGGATCGGGAAAAAGTAGTCTGAATCTAAAAAACCCATATCAACGTTGACTAACATGGGGAGATCTAGATTTATATTAGTGTTGAAAACAGAAGTGCACACATTAACTAATAAATCCCGAGTAGCAATAAGATCTTTATCGTCACTATCAGAGTTAAATATATCTCCACGATATAAAATCTCACTAGCGACCATTTTACAACTTCTATCGAAAATAGGTTGTCTCGCAAATAAAATCGTCTCGTTCACAGGATTCCTAAAAACAACAGGTTTGGTGATCAATATTAATCTCTTAATGGTGAATTATAAACACCTGTTTACCATTTTCATATTCCACTTTAAGCTAATAGGCTCATTTAAGGGCTAGCTTTGAGGTAAACACCTCCTGCTGAATCAACGCTTGTTTAACTGATAGCTTACGAAAATACAATGGGGTTGCCATTGCTTAACAAAACTCAGCACGCTTTGCTGAGTTCCCCCTATAGAGAACATGGGCATATGAGGATTTAAACATTGTTTTCCCAATCCACTTTTAAAATACGCCAATGTCTTTACCGTGCAAATTGAACACTGCGTCAAACCAATATTCATTTGTGATCAAAGGTTATATTGACTTGATTCTTGCCCTCTCCTTTGGAATGGTAAAGTGTGATATCGGCATCTTTTAAACCTTTTTCTAAATCAAGATCTTCAGAAGGCAGAGATACTCGTATTCCCATACTGATGGTCACCGAAATTTGCGTGCTAGTGTTAAGGGTTACCTTAAGATTGCGAATTCCATTTAACAGCCTATCCGCCAAGCGGGATGCATCATCAGCTTCTTTAATTGCCGCAACAAAGGCAAACTCTTCACCTCCGTATCGACAAAAAGCGTCATCTACCCGAAAGAAGCCGTTTAAATATTTGGCGATTTCAACCAACACAATATCACCTGCATCATGGCCATAAGTATCATTAAACACTTTAAAATCATCAATATCTAATAAACCAAAAGCGACTAACGAGTCTCGTCTGAGGCAGGATTTAATCAGCCGGTGGGCATGGTCAATAAAAAAACGTCGATTGGGAATATTCGTTAAGGGGTCGTAATAGGCAATCTTTTCCAGTTTAGCGTTGGCGGTTTGAAGCTCTTTGGTTCTTTTATCAATTAGATTTTCTAGCTCTGTCTTTAACTTTTTGAATTCATTATGTTTGTTTTCTAATTGTTCTAGATGAAACTTCCGTTCTGAAATATCGCGTTCTATGGCAGCAAAATGAGTAACTTGACCATATTTATTTTTTAAAGGAATGATATTCATATCAATCCAGTAAGGTCTGCCATTAGCATCATAATTAAGGAGTGTTTCGCTCACTTCCTGAAAATTCTCGAGCTTTTGATGTATGCGATCTGTAGTTTGTTTATCTGTTAATGCGCCTTGCAAAATTCTCGGCGTTTCACCGATAACATCTTCTTTCTTATAACCGGTCATCTTCTCAAACGCTTTATTGACATAGATGATCCTAGGACTTAATGGATAGTCAATTTCCGACGCTTCAGTAACCACCACCATATCTTGAGTATTTTCAACAATGGCTTGAAAGGAAAATAATTGTTTCGAGTCTGAAATATCAGTAAAAGTTACGACAATAAAGGTTTCGGGACTATCGGGTTCACCTTCAAAATAAGCGTTAATAAAAAACCAACTAATAGTATCTGCCGAGCTGTCTAACACGCCAAGCACTTCGTTTTTAAGACGTTTTTTGGTTCGTTTAACTTTGTTAACTGGATAATCTTCAATCAACAATTTTTTACCAGACTCATCGATAAAACGCCACTGAGGATCTTTAGAACTTTTGCCGATGATTTGTTTGTAGTTTAATCTTAATAAGCGTAAAGACGTTGGGTTTGCATAAATAATAGAAGTGTCCCAGCGATGGATCACAACGCCTATGTGAGCGTTTTCTAAAAGCTTCTTGGTGTTAAGCTCAATAAAGTCTGCCATCAATATCATCTACTCAATGAATATTCATTAAGTATAGAACAAAATTAAGCTCCGTCTAATTTATTCCACAAACTCAAGATGCGCAATTATTTTACCTAAATATTTGATTATTTTGAATAATTTGGGAAATAACTATCAACGTTTTCGTCGTTTACTTTTCGTTTTCCCTTCCATTTTCATGGCTTTTGAATCACGCTTATTTGGTGTTGCTGAGCCGTCTTTAAAACGCTGTTTTTTCGCTTCTTTCTCAGCAATTTTTTGAGCAGCCAATTGCGCCACAAGTTTCTCTTCCTGAATCACCATAGTTGGAGTTTCTAATGTGATTCGGCCCAATCTACCTGAACGAAGCTCATTAATAAGCACTTCACAGATTTTATGTAAATTAACCCGTCCTCCTGCTCGCAAAGCGCCACGTTTACTTGCTGCGGCCTCTAAAAACTCAATTTCCGTATCGGGTATGGTATCTAAACCAAATCTTTCCTTCATCAGCTCAGGATAGTATTTAATGAGGTAGTCTGCCGCATAAAAGCCAACGTCTTCGTAATCCATGGCCGTGTCTTTAATTGCACCTGACGCAGCCAAACGATAACTACTGTTCTCATTTTCAATTTTGGGCCAAAGAATCCCCGGGGTATCTAACAACACGATACCACTTCCCAAGTTTATCCGTTGCTGGGTTTTAGTCACTGCTGGAACATTGCCCGTTTGTGCAATAATTCTATCAGCTAAGGTGTTAATTAAGGTCGATTTTCCCACATTAGGAATACCCACTATCATGGTATTGATGGATTTGATTCCAGCATCTTTTTCAGGCAGCATTTTGCGGCACAGATCTACAATTTGTTTAATTTTCGCCGGTTGCTCCGTAGTAGTTGGAAATGTCTTAACACCTTTTTCTTGCTCTAAATATTCTTGCCATTTCAGAGTGAGTTCAGGATCGGCTAAATCTGTTTTACTTAACACTTTGATACAAGGCTTTTCACCTCTTAAGTGTTTAATCGCGGGATTTTCGCTTGAATAAGGAATTCGAGCATCAAGTACTTCAATCACCAGATCCACACTGGGTAGAACATCTTTTATCTCTTTTTGGGCTTTATGCATGTGCCCTGGATACCACTGAATTGCCATTATTATATTCTTTTCATGTCGTTGCTAAATCGAATTCATGACCAAATAGAATTCAAATTTACACAAGGTTTGTTTAATCCAATGAATACAGGTTCTACATTCATCAATATTTTCGACAGGCTTCGCTTTTAAGATAACGGGAAGAGGCGCTTAGATTGCACAAACTATCTAATTCCTATGGGGCACTAAGATTTAACTCTTCCACCTGTAACTTTATCAGCTCGCCCTTCTAGTTTTGCTTTTTCCGCTCTGATCCGACGTACTTCTTTTGGATCTGCTATGAGGGGACGGTAAATTTCAATTCTATCCCCCTCCTTAGGTACTTCGGAGAGCTTACATGTGCGATTCCAAATACCAATTTTCAATTTTGATAAATCAATTTCTGGAAAGCGCCGTAAAATACCGGACGCCTGAATTGCTTGTTCTGCCGTTTTGCCCTTTTCGATAGTTACACTAATCAACGCTTGCTCTTTAGGTATACCGTAAACCACCTCGACTGTGATTTGCGAATCACTCATAAATACACCTCTTTCGCTCTGGCTGTAAAAGCATTGACCATATTGGTAGCCAGGGTATTAAATACTTTGCCAAACGCCATTTCCGCTAGACGACTCGAAAATGCAAAATCCAGCTTCAATTCTATTTTGCACGCATCCTCGGCTAATGCGGTAAATGACCAGCCCCCACTTAGATGGGAAAAAGGCCCTTCAATAAGGTTCATTTCAATGGTTTTGCCCCTATCTAAGGCATTCAACGTGGTAAACCATTGTTTTACACCCGCTTTGGCAATCAACACAGCCGCTTTCATTGAATCCTTGTCATGTTCAAGCACTTTCGTTTCAGCGCAACCTGGCAAAAATTCAGGATATGACGCTACGTCATTGACTAAATCAAACATCGATTCGGCACTGAATCCTACTAGCGCACTGCGATGAACACTTGCCATCCACTTTCCTCTTAATAACCTTGCAATTTCTCGAGGAAGTTTACCACGAATTATCAAATTGCATAGTTCATCCATGTAAATACAACTATTTTTTAAATCATCTACAGACAAATTAAATCGGCCTGATATAATTCGCCACTATGAAGAAAAAGAACGCTAAATCAAATAAAAGCAACACCATAGCTTTAAACAAGAAAGCCCGTCATGACTATCACCTGCAAGATAAAATCGAAGCAGGTATAGAACTACAAGGCTGGGAAGTGAAAGGTATTCGTGCTGGAAAAGTTAACCTGACAGATAGCTTTGTGAATATTCACAATGGCGAAGCTTATTTGCAAGGCTGTAAGATTACTCCATTAAATCAGGCTTCTAGCCATGTTGTGTGTGATCCCGATCGTCAGAAAAAGTTACTTATTCACCGCCGTGAAATTGACCGATTAATGGGCGCAAGAGAACGACAAGGCTACTCTATTATCGCCACAGCTATGTATTGGAAGCAGTGTTGGGTAAAAGTAGAAATACATTTAGCCAAAGGTAAAGACGCCCATGATAAGCGAGATACAGTAAAAGATCGCGATTGGGCAAGGCAAAAAGAACGTATGATGAAACATAGCGCTTAACGCTATGCTTGGCTAACTAGCCCATTTCATGTAATTGGGCTAGGCTAGTTTACAAGCCGAAGGATTGACGTAGTAAATTAATTGCTAAAAGCCACTATCACTTAGTTGTATGTGGCATATTGCGTCGGTAACGCTTAGTTAATTTAGCCGCTAAAATTTGATCTAGCACGACACTAATAAACGCAGATGCATTGAGTTTTACTGGCTTACCCTTGCCGAGCCGTCGCAGTTGTCGTTTCACCAACGCCATATTAGCCATGCCACTTAAGGTTTTATCTTTCCATCCCACTTGCGGTGTCATGCTGACCATTCCGGGCACTTGTTGCCAATGATTCGGTAAATCAGGGTTGTAGGCGAGTGCTGTGGCCATTCCCACTAAATCAGCACCAGACTCCAACACCTTTTGAGCAACGGGTAAGCGTTTAATCCCCCCTGTCGTCATGATGGGAATGTGGCTTTGTTGAGCAATTTTGCTGGCAAATTCAAGAAAATACGCTTCCCTTGCTAGTGTTCTATCATCTGCAGTATGCCCTTGCATCGCAGGCGCTTCATAACTTCCACCTGAAAGTTCAACCACATCGACGTGCAGGGGTTCAAGCATTTTCACAACGGCTAAGGCATCGTCAACATCAAAACCACCACGTTGAAAATCAGCGGAATTAAGCTTCACTGCCACGCTAAAGTCCTTAGCACAAGACTTTCTTATCGCAGTGATGATCTCGAGTAATAAACGGGCGCGATTTTGCAGGCTTCCGCCCCACTGATCAGTGCGCTGATTAACTAAAGGTGATAAGAATTGCGCGAGTAAATAGCCGTGAGCTGCATGCACTTCAACGCCATCAAACCCCGCTTTTTCGGCCAACAGTGCAGTTGCGGTAAAGCGTTGAATGACATCTTGAATTTCCTCTTCAGTCATCGCCTTAGGTTGACCAAATAGCTTAGAATGCTTGCCAAGATCAAGGGCCACATTCGACGGTGACAAGACTTTGCCCCCCATTTTTTTAAATACCTGTCGTCCTGGATGATTAATTTGCATCCAAACTCGCGTATTATTACGTTTTGCTTTTTGCGCCAAAGTCGCAAATGGAGCTAAATCCGTATCTTCTTCTAAAGCCATTCCCCCTGGGCCTGTCATGGCCATAGCATCGACCATAACATTACCAGTAATAATGAGACCTACGCCCCCTTCCGCCCATTTTTGATACAAATTAAACAGGGTTTCATCGGGCAATTGCTTGGCATTTGCCAAATTCTCTTCCATTGCCCCTTTTACCAATCTATTTTTTAAGGTTTTACCACTGGGCAGCGAAAAAGCTGCAAATATGTCGTTCGTCATTAAACTCTTCTTAGTATGCAATAGTTAACCATGACTTAATCAAATCAGCATAGTTATTTGCACAACAACTAACCCAAAATAATTAGCCCCTACAAGGGTCACTCCCCTTTCGAGTCTGGATTAACAAATTTTATCATTTAGCCCCCCTAGGTTGTCAAAAACCGATTTTCAGTAAGCTGACGCTAAATAAATGCACTTATATTCTCCTTTTTCTAAGTCAAGTTGCACAATAAAACGTCTAAACTATGTTGAATACTCATAAACGATTAAAACCCAACCACTTGAAACAAAATTTATTATCCCCACATATTGTTTTATAGAAGGATGTGTTATCCTATCTGCTACTTGAAAAAGTACTACATCGGGGCTGATTTTGGATTCGACAGGAATCGGGATGCCTTAGGTGCATGCAGAGGTGCGGTTTGCCTCTTTAAACAGCCGCAAAAAAATAGTCGCAAACGACGAAAACTACGCACTAGCAGCTTAATAACCTGTATAGGCCCTTCCACTTCAGCCGTCTTCTATTCGTGAAGGTTTGGAAGGTCATACTAATAGAATAGCGAGGGAAACTTGTCCGAGGTTGAACCGCGAAATAGTATCGGAACAGCTACTAGGAATCCTGTTTGTCGGAGTCCAAAATAGTTAAATAAAAGACAAAATAAGCATGTAGTACCGACGGTTGAAGCTTTCTGGACGCGGGTTCAAGTCCCGCCAGCTCCACCAAATTTACGTTCGACGAACGACGAAAACCCTGCCAAAGCCGCTTAAAACGGTGATTAACAGGGTTTTTTTATGCTTTTTTGCTATTGAAATAGACATGGAGGAAGGGATCAAAGCTTAAGACGTTAAAAAAGACAGAATATTAAAAAACCGATTGGCATAATACAAAACGATAATAAACATTATAGCGATTTGAATGGCTATGCTTAGGGCTTTAGCACAAATTGCACCGACTATTGCCCCAATTAACACACCGGCTAAAATTGGCAGTAAATCTCCACTGTCTTGATAAAATTCATAGCCAATATTTGCCCCAACAAAGGCCCCTAATGCTGCTAAGTAACGTATGAAAGTAAGTTCTCGTCTTGAAGAAGCAAGTGTGCCTAAATCCTTATTTGACATACTAAATCCATTTGAGTCAGGTTTATCATTTTACCTAAATTAAATGACTATTTTTCAAAATTCAAATGACCAATTTGAATAACAACATTCGCTTTTATAATTCTAAGATTTATTAGCCTCAACTCTTTTACATTTAGGTAAATTAATCCCTTATATTTAATAATTTACTAAATCCTCAAAAGCAATGCGCATGAAATCCCCTGCTCAAACTCAAGATTAAATATTGACCAGATGTAAACATATTGGCAAAATTAACTAAACCCTAGAGTTAAGCACATGGAGGGCCCAATGATGAATATTTTTAAGCTCACAGGTTTTACTAGTTGTTTAGTTATTTTATTAACGCTTTTTTACTCAAACGATGCAAAATCAAACCAAGTTTGTAATTTGTATTACGGGTTGTACGCGAAAAGCTTGTCACAAGACATGCAGTTTAATTATGCAGACCATTCTTCAAATATGAATAAAAGCAATACCTTGGAATTAATTAAACAATACAAAGACAATGCTTCTAGAGTCATTTCTAACCTAAACAAGTTAATTGCCACTAACAGTTCTTCTCCAAAGATGGCCCCTTATAAAAAGATTAGAGAACATTATTATGTAATCTCGGATATGGGAACATTGGGTTATGCCATTATTAAAGCCGAGATGGAAAACGATGCTGACCTTTTTGTTGGGCTAATAAAAGGGCTTTACACCGAAAAGTTTAAACCTTTAACATTCCCCCTACTTAATAGGGCTGCCATTGAATATAGAAAACATCAAATTAGAACGGTTAAAATCGATGAGGAGGAAAATGCCAGAAAGAGCGTGTTGAGTATTTATCGTTCTTTGTATGGCAGCAATGGATATTTGTTACCTAAATACGATCCTTGTTACTAGGGCCTGTTGATCTTTCGTGATTGGTTTTTGAGCGGCATGGTAAAGAGTTATAATTTGTTTCGCCAAAAATAAACTAACAACTCAATACCATGCCGAGACTAATGCTAACTGATCAGCGGT
>NZ_BAAGTF010000041.1:0-39997 GCF_054782055.1 Aliiglaciecola aliphaticivorans | reverse complement strand
ATCGCTTGCCATTGTTCTTTCGTTCGACGCTCTCTGCGCATAATGTCTCCGACTGATCATCAAAAACGACATTGTGCGGTGCTAAATATGAACTGACGAGATGGTCTTTGCTAGACGCTCACAATAAACGGATGAAATACATCATTACATTGCTGTTGCCTGCTATTTTACTTTGCACAAACCTGCTTAGCTTTTCTGCAAGAGGCCAGCAGTTTGGAGCAAAGGGCCCAACTGAGGTAATTGTTGAAAGAGTGCATTTAGACTCGCAAAAGTCGTCCGTAGAGGCGGTGGGATCTGCCGAAGCGGTCAAGTCAGTAGATATCTTTCCTGCCACTGCCGACAAAGTAGTGTCAGTTAATTTTGTACCTGGTCAAAAAGTCACTCAAGGCCAGGTGTTGTTAGAGCTCGACTCTCGTCGTCAAAAAGCCGCTTTACAAAGAGCCAAAATTCAACTTGCAGATGCCACTCGAAATTTACAGCGATTGGAGCAAAGTCGTAGTAAAGGGGCGGTTACTGAAAGTGCTTTAGATGTAGCATCAACGGCCAAAGAGCTGGCTAAAATGGATGTCATTGATGCAGAGATTGAACTGCAAGATAGAAGGGTCATCGCACCTTTTACCGGGTATGTTGGGCTTACCGATGTGGAAGTGGGAGACCGTATTACGGAACAAACTCTGATTACCACTTTAGATGATAGAAGTCAGTTATTTATCAATTTTCGCGCCCCTGAGTCTGCTGCCAGCACGCTTGGGCAAAACAGTTCAGTTACAGTACAGCCGTGGACGCACCGTGATGTTACCCTGGATGCCAAAATTGCTCAGCTAGATTCAAGAATAAGTGACTCTGACCGTACTATTTTGGCGCGCGCTATTCTCGATAATCAACAGGATAAATACCGCCCGGGAATGAGCTTTCGTGTCAATATCAGTGTGCTGGGACAAACTTTTCCCATTATTCCTGAGTCTGGACTATCATGGGGAGCAACCGGAGCCTATATTTGGAAGATGGTCGACGGTAAAGCTCAGAAAATAGAAGTGCAAATTAAACAACGTATGCGCGGTTATCTTTTAGTTGAAGGAGATATCAGCGAAGGTGAGCAATTGATTGTAGAAGGCATTCAACGATTGAGACCAGGACAGGCTGTTGAAGTCCGTACAGTGGAGAGCGAATAATGACGACTTCTTCCCATCATCAACAAGACTTACCATCTTTGTCTGTGCGCAGACCTGTACTTATTGTGGTAATCAATTTACTCATCATAATTGCTGGTATTGCGGCGCTAAGTGGTTTGGAAGTTCGCGAATTACCCGATGTTGACCGCCCAAGACTGACAGTGTCGGCAAGTTATCCAGGGGGATCGCCAGAAACCGTGGATCGGGAAGTCACTAGTCGTTTAGAAGGCGCAATCGCGCGGGTGAGTGGTGTTGATTCTATCCGCGCACAAAGTGAAGAAGGCAATTCTCGTACGGTTGTGGAGTTTCGTCCTGGAATTAATTTAGAAGATGCTGCCAATGAAACGCGAGAAGCCATTAGCCGAGTCCAACGGGAATTACCTGATGAAGTTGAACGACTTTCCATTATTAAAGCCGATAACGACGCTCAAGCGGTAGTCAGTTTAGCTGTATCCAGTGAAAACATGAGTATGGAAGCCATGACGGAGATGGTTGAAACCGACTTGGCTCCTATGTTTCTGAGTATTCCTGGTGTGGCAGATGTGCGGCTCAATGGTGATCGAGAACGGGTTTTACGGGTAACAATTGATCCCTTACGATTAACCAGCTTTGGGTTATCTGTTACCGATGTTGCCGATGCCCTAAGACTCGCCCCTTTCGATGTTCCCGCTGGCAGTCTAAGGTCAACGGATCAAACCCTTATTGTTAGAGCAGACGCGACTTCGGTGACCACCGATCAAGTTGAAAATATCGTTATCCGTGGCGATACCCGTGTGGCAGACGTGGCAAGCGTGTATTTTGGGCCCGCAGATGCGCAAAGTTTGGTGCGTTTAGACGGTACTCCCGTGATTGGATTAGGCGTGTTACGACAAGCTAGTTCAAACACAATCGAGATTTCCAATGAAGTGCTAAATATGGTCAAGCAACAGCAGTTGCGATTTCCTGAACTAAATATCGTGGTTACCTCTGACGATGCTGAGTTCATACGTGGCTCAGTAGAAGAGGTTATTACCTCTCTAACGTTCACCATTGCTTTGGTGGTGTTGACCCTTTGGGTGTTTATTGGTTCCGGCCGGGCAACCATAGTACCCGCATTTGCTATTCCGGTTTCATTAGTTGGTGGCTTGGCAGTGATGTGGATGCTGGGCTTTTCCATAAATATACTTACCTTGCTAGCCTTAGTATTGGCCACGGGCTTGATTGTTGATGATGCCATTGTGGTGTCAGAAAATATTCAACGCCGTCGATCTTTAGGCCTGGGCGCGAGGGCAGCTGCCGTTATTGGTAGTCGCGAGGTGTTTTTTGCGGTAGTGGCAACAACGGCTGTATTGGCTGCAGTGTTCATTCCCATCGCATTTTTGCCATCAACCGCAGGACGTTTATTCCGTGAATTTGGCGGAGTCCTCGCCAGTTCTGTGATTATTTCCTCCTTTGTGGCGCTGTCACTTGTGCCGGCATTGACTGCACGTCTGCCGATTAAACAAAACAGTAAGCACTTTTTGGGTAACTTCGGACAATGGTGTGGCCGGGGTTATGAGCGAAGCCTAGCCTGGAGCTTGAAATACGGTTGGTTAATTTTGTTACTATCATTGGCAGCCGGAGCATACGCCGGTTATTTATATCAATCATTAGATAATGAATTGTTGCCCAGTGAAGATCGTGGCAACGTGCGTATTTTTGCCCGAGGCCCTGATGGTGTCGGGGTGAATTTTATGGATCGCCAAGCCATGAAAATGGAAAATGCATTGCTGCCATACGTTGAAGAAGGAGAAGTTAAGTCAATCTATACAGTGGTGGGACAGTGGGATCCTAATATTGTATTTATTACTGCGCCTTTAGTGCCCTGGGATGAGCGTAGTCAATCTCAACAGCAAATTATTGAACAATTACAGAAAGAAGTGGGATCGATTCCTGGTGCTCCTGGTCGAGCTTTTGGCTCGAATAGCCTTAACTTACGTGGCCAAGGTGGTGGTTTAGAACTGGCTTTAACCGGTGAAGAATATACTGAAATTTATCAGGTTGCCCTCGATTTTAAAGCAAAAATCGAACAGCAACTTTCAGGATTTGGCGACATACAAATTTCCTATCAGCCTACTCAGCCGCAATTACGAGTGAATATAGATAGGCGACGAGCTGAAGAGCTAGGGGTGTCATTTTCAGATATATCCACTACCCTAAGAGCGGCAATAAACGGCGAAGACATCGCAGATTTGAATGTGGGTGATCAAGCCATTCCAATTATTTTGCAGGCCTCCAATGCTAATTTGGCTAATCCTTCGGATCTCACCAATCTCTACGTATCCTCAAATAATGGTGGCTTAGTGCCTTTATCTAGCCTCGCCTATATTACCGAGGAAGGAGTGGCATCTGAACTTGAGCGTCACGCCCAACGTCGCTCAATTAAATTGGAATTAGAGTTGATTGATGATGCTTCGATGCAAACATCAGTGAATAACATTCGTCAATTAGCTCAAGAATCTCTGCCACCTGGAATAGGCTTAGTTTTTCTTGGTGAAGCAAAAACGTTTGAAGAGACCTCTCAACAAGTGCTGATGACCTATGTGTTGGCATTCATCATTGTTCTATTGGTGCTGGCGGCGCAGTTTGAAAGTGTGAATAGTGCAATAGTGGTTATTTTAACTGTGCCTTTCGGTATCGCTGCAGCCTTGTTTGCCTTATACATCACGGGTATTTCCATTAATATATATTCGCAAATAGGTTTAGTTATGTTGATTGGCTTATTGGCTAAAAATAGTATTTTGCTGGTGGAATTTGCAGATCAAATGCGAGACCAAGGCTACTCTGTCTATCAAGCGATTATCGAAGCAGGTAAAGTGAGATTGCGGCCTATTATGATGACGTTAGTCTCTACTATCTTAGGTGGACTTCCGCTTATTTTATCCTCAGGAGCTGGTGCTGAAGCGCGTAATGCCATTGGCTGGGTTGTATTTGGTGGCCTTGGGATAGCAGTGGTGTTTACGCTTTATCTTACCCCTGTACTCTATTTAGGCTTGGCAAGATTTACAAAACCTAGAGCGGATGAAGCCAAACGTCTGGATGAAGAGTTAGACAAAGCCAGTGACGCTGGGCTGGCTGTAGATTAGCTTATTGACGAAGAAAATTGGCAGACATCTGGAAAACGTTGTCTGCCATACTTTAACGCTACACTGAATTAATTGGTCTCAATTTCTAAATGGTAACCCGCATACTTTCGCATGTTGATGACGCGGTCATTATCTAACAACCAATATTGACCTTTAATACCATTCAACACCCCCTCAAACCCCAAATCTTTATCCAAATTTATCGACTTAATTTTGTTTGGATAGGCACTCACAGGGTATTGAATATCAATCGCTGGCATATCGATTAAATTGATTGCTTGAATCCCATATTGGGAACCAATATCGTCTAATTCCATTTCAACTAACCCAAATAGATGTTCGCGCATGGCAATTAAGTCGGCTTGTTCCGGCTCGCCTTTTAACATAGTGCGCCAATTGGTTTTATCCGCGATATGTTGTTTAATCACGGTTTCTACCAAGCCACTGAGTAAACGATTTTTAACCCGTAAAATGGGGATGGCTTGGGTCGCACCTTGGTCAATCCAGCGGCTTGAAACACCGTCGCTAACATGTCTGGTTATCCCTACCTTTAACGTACCTGTATTGGCTAAGTATACAAAATGGTCGCTCATGCAGTTTTCTTCACCCCATTGAGGCTCACGACAAGTCCCTTGGTCATAATGGCAGGTTTCGGGTTTAATAATACAGGTGTCGCATTGAGCTAATTTCATTAAGCAGCGATAACAATAGCCTTGATTGAAACTCTTTTTGGTTTTGGTATTACAGTGAATACAATTAATCACACCCGTATGGGTTACTTTCACTGAATTACCAATTATTGAGTTCATGGCAATATGTGAGTCACCAATGGGTAATTTATATTCAACCGTTGAGCCAACATCAGCTTCACCGTGCATTTTGCGAATATTTCCGGAATAAATAGGCATTAAGGTTACTTCTTAGGTTGTTGGGCGTTATTTATCGCCGTCAAAAATAAAGATTCTATTATCGAATAAACCTTGTTAAGGGATTATTCTATTTAGGCACGCATGCTAATAGAATCTTTTCTTGATATCAAAACCAGATTAAAGTGACCTGAAAAGTAGTAGGTTTTGAATGGGGGATTTCATTGCCCCTTAATCTTTAAGAAATTTGGCCAGATAAACAACCTGGATTCGACTATGATAAAATTGATTTATGCAGTGTTACTATGTTTGCCATTGAATGGCTATTGCTACGACTTGTATCTTGTTCGGCATTTTGAAAAGCAAGCCGGTGGCACTGATCCTGGGTTAACTCAACAAGGGCAACGTCGAGCAAATAAACTTGCCGAATATTTACTACCTAAGAATATTCAATATATTTATTCGACTAAGTATCACCGCACCAAGCAAAGTGCACGGCCTTTCGCACAAGAGTCCGGTTTAAACATTCAGTTTTATTCACCTAAGCAATTAGCCGTTTTTGCAGAAAAGATTAAATCGCTACAAAGCAATGCCCTTATTGTCGGTCACAGTAATACCACACCCACCTTAATTTCTTTATTAGGCGGAGTGGCTGAGAAAATTGATGAGGATGAATACGGTGAGTTGTTTATATTGCAAATATCTGATGACAGCGTAAAAACTAAGAGTGTCTTAATACCGGTTCAATAAATTTGTTTACAATGCAAGCAAGGGGGTAATCAATTTAGATTAGGTATAAAATAACATAATGTTTTGCTTGAAAATTGTTCTACAATCAGAACTCGGTTTTTTATTTAGCATTGTTTAAGGAACGTAATTGTCCCTGTCTAAATGGCTTCAAATTGCCTTGTTTACTCTTTTGATGGCAAGTTTCTCCGTCAGCTTTACTGTTAAAGCTGCGCCTATTAGTATGTGGCAATCACCTTATAAAGAGTTAATCCTGCAAACTGCTAAAGCACCTAGTGACGTATTGCAAAAACTCCTTACACAAACCTCCACACCAGAGCAATCAGATTTACAGCATGCTCAACATCATTCTGCGTTAAGTATCGTTTATTACGCTTTAACTTACCCTAATGAAGCGTTAGAGCATGCCAGAACCGCTTTGACATTTATTGATCCGAGTACCCAACCTTGGTTATTCCATATGACTAAGCTTAATGAAGCTCGCGCCTTAGAACTTTCTGGCAAGCCTAAAGAAGGCTTAATAGCCTGTAATGCCGCTTTAGTATGGGCAGAACTGAATAACGATATCAACTTACGAGTGAGTGCGTTATACGTTAGAGGATTAATCTCAAATTCACTGGTAGATTACCAAGGCGCACTACATGACTTGCAAATGGCCTATGAGCTTGCACCTCAATCTGAGCTTCACAGTCGAGGAGATATTGCTGGTGTAATGGCCTTGGTTTATGAATATAGAAGAGAAGATGCCCTTGCCATTCCATTTTTTGAAGAGGCTGTAAACTTTCACAAGCAAAATCAAAATTATCTAGAGTTAAGTGTGGCCTTATATGGATTAGGTAGGGCAAATAAAAACATTGATAACCTCGAAATTGGACGATCACAACTTCAACAATCACTAACATTGGCGCAGCAGGTTGGAGATGAACAAGGTGTTGCCTACGCCCTCAAAGAGCTAGCGGGAATCGCGTTAACAGAACATAAATTTTTAGAAGCTAGATCGAAGTTGCAACAAGCTTCCCATATTTTTCAAAAAAGCCAAAATATGTATATGCTGCTCGATACCAATTTATCCTTATTACGGGTGGCTTTAGCAGAAAAGAATTTAGAGCTAGGTAAGCAATATTTAGCAGCCGCTAAATCTAATATTGATCCAGAGCAAATGCCTCTGCAAAATATTTCACTTGAAGAAATGAGTGCGAAGTTACTCGGATTAGAGGGGAAGTATCGACAGGCCTTTGAGCTATTAGATTCAACCGTTAGATTAAAACAACGTATTTTAAGCCAACAAAGCACCCAACAATTGCATAGTTTACGTTCTCTGTATGAAATTGAAATTAAAGATCGCGAAAATAAGTTACTGGAACAAAAAAATCTGTCTCAACAAATCAGCATTGCAGATGTGGAAACGAAAAACCTGCAACTGCTTATGCTTTTTGGCGCCACTTTAATTATATGTGGTCTGTTAATAGTGTTGGTGTATCGCACGATACAAAACAGAGCGAAGTTGGAAAAACTAGCAAATGTGGATGGTTTAACAGGGCTAGCCAATCGTCGACATGCGCTTGAATTACTGCAACGGCAAATTGAATTAGCTCGACGTCACAGGTTTCAATTATCAGTTGCCATTATCGATATAGATTTATTTAAAAAGATAAACGATACCTTTGGTCATGCATCAGGGGATGAGGTGCTTACAAAATTTGGTGAATTATGCCTGGATACTTTTCGTCAGACCGATGTCATTGGCAGAATTGGTGGAGAGGAATTTGTTATTGCTTTTCCACACACGTCCATACAGGATGCACAAAAGACACTTAAAAGTTTGTCAGTAAACGTTAAAAAATTACCCATATCTTTTGATTTAAATGGGCTTACTTTATCTATTTCCACAGGGTTAACAGCCTATTTACCCGGAATGACGTTGGAAAATTTAATGTTGCAGTGTGACAGTGCCTTGTATCAAGCCAAGGGAGCGGGTCGAGATCAAATCGTGGTTTTCGATGATCAGAATCCTAGTTCAATGCAACTGGCTCTATAAATCTAATTCCTAATTGTTTTAAACTCGTTTTCAACTAGCCTAGGCATGAATCTTTAGTCTGGATTAGGCGGCTTCTAGGCTGTACAATTTTACTTTTCACGACATTCTTTGGGAGCGCCTCCGCTATTGCAACAAGTCCCTCAGCAAGGGTTTATTCTCACCCGCAAAGTGATTGAGCGAAGTGGATATTCATATATTGAGTTTTGGTTAAGCACCGAGCAAGGGCCGGTAAAACTAATCACCGAACAACAAAAACCTGTTATGTTCATCGCAAACCAAGACGTACCTAAGGCCAAGAGTTTAGTATATCAATCAGGACTTGTTGCCGAATTCAAACCTGTGAAATTAAAAACCTTTGAGCAAATGCCGGTTAATGCCGTATATTTTGCCACGCCCGCAACCTTCTATCGGGCAAGAGATGTGTTGAGTGCTGCTCAAATATCGTCTTTTGAAAATGATATTCGGCCAGCAGATAGGTATATGATGGAACGCTTTATCTGCGCAGGTGCTTATTTTACAGGGGAGATTCAAACTCGCCAGCACAACACTTCGCCAGGCTTCATTACCCTAAAGAATGCCCGACTTAAACCGGCAGATTATATTCCTAAGTTAAAATTGGTGTCCCTAGATATTGAATGCAGTATCGATGGGGAACTTTATTCTATTGGTCTTTCTAGTGGTGAATTTAACTGCGTCATCATGATTGGAGAGCCTGAGGGTAGTGATGATTGGATAACTTGGGTTGCAGATGAAAAACAACTCATTGAACAGTTAAATTTGGTTATTGCCAAATTTGATCCTGATTTAATTATTGGTTGGAATATCATCAACTTCGATTTCAAGGTGCTGACTCAACGGGCCAACAAATTAAACGTCAGGTTGCGCCTCGGTCGAGATGGTACTGATGTGTACTGGCGCGAATCTCGTAATGACAGTAATTTAGCATTTATGAATATTGCTGGAAGGGTGGTGATCGACGGTATTGATAGTTTGAAAACGGCAACTTACCATTTTGATAGCTTTAGTCTAGAAAGTGTCTCTCAAGCTCTTCTGGGAGAGGGGAAAGATACCACTGATGTTGATAATCGTGTTGCGGCTATTAGCCATGACTTTCAACACAACAAAATAAAATTAGCAAAATACAATCTTCAGGATTGTGTGTTGGTGGAAAAAGTATTCAGTCACACTAACTTAGTTAGCTATTTAGTGTTGCGCAGCCAATTAACCGGATTGGAACTGGATAAAATCGGTGGCTCCGTTGCAGCATTCGTTAACCTCTATTTACCAAAACTTCACCGAGCAGGTTATGTATCACCTAATCGCCCTGCAAATGGTGGGTTGGCAAGCCCTGGGGGTTATGTCATGGATTCCCTTCCAGGGCTGTATAAAAATGTGTTGGTATTGGATTTTAAAAGCCTTTATCCCTCCATTATACGCACTTTTAAAATTGATCCCTTAGGGCTGGTTGAAGGATTACTTGAACCCGATAATGCCATC
Organism: Aliiglaciecola aliphaticivorans; assembly: GCF_054782055.1. Lineage (NCBI taxonomy): Bacteria > Pseudomonadati > Pseudomonadota > Gammaproteobacteria > Alteromonadales > Alteromonadaceae > Aliiglaciecola > Aliiglaciecola aliphaticivorans. Next base: position 30,573 of record NZ_BAAGTF010000041.1, on the reverse strand, counting down.
CCTGGATTTCGAGGTGGTTTGTTTTCCAGAGAAAAGCATTTTCTACCAGATATTATCACCAGCTTATGGAAGCAAAGAGATGAGGCTAAACGCCAACAAGATTCGGCTCGCTCCCAAGCCATTAAAATTATAATGAATTCGTTTTATGGGGTGCTGGGTTCTGGCGGCTGTCCGTTTTATGATACCCGTTTAGCAAGTTCTATCACAATGCGTGGTCACGAGATTATGCAGACTACAGCAGCGTGGATAGAAGAAAAGGGTTATAAAGTAATTTATGGTGATACCGACTCGACCTTTGTGTGGTTAGAAAATATTAACCAAACAGAGCAAGCGCTAGAGATTGGTAAAGCCCTTGAAAAAGAGATCAATCAAATGTGGCAGCACAAAATTCAAGACCAACTTAAGTTGCAATGCCATTTAGAAATAGAGTTTGAAACCTTGTTCTCAACCTTTTTGATGCCCACCATTCGCGGCGCAGAAACAGGCAGTAAAAAACGTTATGCAGGTTTAAAACATGTCTCTAATCAACCACCGGAGTTAATATTTAAAGGCTTAGAAACCGTTCGTTCTGATTGGACCAATTTGGCAAAAGAGTTTCAACCAACATTATACAAAATGGTATTTGCTAATCAGGATGTGAGTGCTTACTTGCTTGATATTGTTGGTAAAATAAGGGTTGGTGAGTGTGATGACCAGCTTGTGTATCGCAAACGCCTACGACAGCCGCTGGTGCAATATACTAAAAATGTACCGCCTCACGTTAAAGCAGCGCGCATTGCTGATGAACATAATAAACGACTGAATAAACCATTGCGCTATCAAAACAAAGGTTGGATAAGTTACGTGATTACCACAGATGGTCCTCAGCCTGTAGATTACATCAGCTCGCCTTTAGATTACGAGCACTACATCGATAAACAAATCAGACCCATTGCAGAAGGTATTTTACCTTTCATAGACGTCTCTTTTGATGACATCACCAGCAATCAATTGGGATTGTTTTGATTATTGTGGATGATAGGAGTCATCTTTAAAGTCAGGGTAAGTATCAATCCCGAGCAATTTGTAAACTAAGCAGAATCCAAAACTACAAGTATAAAATAATGCCGCGCCTATTAGCCCTAAAACAATGCTAACAGTGGTGCCGAATAAACCTTCAACAGCAATGGCTAAAAGTATAAGTGCTACGACTGAACGAATTGCAGTATCTAAAATGCCAACATTTTGTTTCATTTTTCTATCTCCTAATCTGATGTATTAAGTGTAGTCTTAGGGCACAAATTGGTGTTGATCTGTATCAACTTATCATCTTGTTTGTGATTTTGTTTGATTTAGAGGGCTGACCCTTCAGAATTGATGTAGAGATAACAAAAGGTTTGGAGTTAGACTTTTTTACAATGTTAAAACTGCAGTATAAATAGTATATTAGCGAGCATATGGTTTTATAATGCTAGGTTGACTCGATGCACAAAATACTTGTAATTGATGATGATCAAATTACCTTGGAATTGATACAGTTGATTTTGGAAGAATTTGTAGAAGGTGAGGTGATCACTATAAATAATGCGGTTGAAGCTGTGCGTTATATTGATAAAAACGATATGAATAAAATTGATTTGGTTATTTGTGATTGGCAGATGCCAGAATATGATGGGATTACCCTGTTGAAGACAGTTCGCTCGAAGCGACAAGACCTTCCATTTCTGATGGTAACAGGAACAGCAACTAGAGATTTGGTTATGTCGGCTAAAAAAGCCGGTGCATCAGAATTTATTGCTAAACCGTTCAAAAACCATGATTTAACCGATAGAGTAGCTAAATTACTCAAATAATCAGATCCTAACACCATTCTCTCTACTAATTTACGTTGTTAAAGGAACAAGTATGCAGTTTGATGATGTCATCGATAGATCCGCCACTCACGCATTTAAATGGGAAAAGTATAAAGGTAAGGATATCTTACCAATGTGGGTAGCTGATACTGAGTTTGCTAGCCCAAAGGCGATACAATCGGCTCTGGCAGAACGAGTAGAACATGGCCTATTTGGTTACACCTTGCCTGCACAATATACACCGGCAAATCAGGCAGTGGTCCGCTGGTTAAAAGATAAACACCATTGGCAAATTGATCCCCAGTGGATAGTGTGGACACCAGGGGTAGTGCCTGCATTTAACGTGGCATGTAAAGCTTATTGCGAACCCGGCGATTCGGTGATGATTCAAACGCCCAATTATCCGCCTTTGCGTGCTGCACCGGGCATCAGTGGTTTAAACAGAATTGAAATTGATAGTGTTGAAATTGACGGTCGCTGGACGCTGGATTTTGCTCAATTAGAAGCACACGCGAGTGATCCTAAGTGTAAGTTGTTTATCTTGTGTAATCCCATGAACCCTGTGGGAACGGTATTAACTGAATCTGAACTTGCTACCATTGCACAAATTTGCAGTAAGCACGATGTAAAATTGTGTTCAGATGAAATTCATTGTGATCTGGTCCTCGATGAGACCAAAAAACACCTACCGGCGGGAAATTTTAAAGGCCTCGAGCACAATTCGGTCACCTTAATGGCGGCAAGTAAAACCTTTAATGTTGCAGGCTTAGGTACTTCCTTTGCAATTATCCCAGATAACAAGTTACGCGCTGCATTTGTGGCCAGTTCACAAGGATTTATCCCTTGGGCAAATGTAATGGGATTGGTTGCTACTGAGGCAGCTTTTACGCTATGTGACCAATGGCATACTGATTTACTCGACTATTTACGTGGCAATCTGGCCTACGTTGAGCAACAAGTTGAGCAAATTGAAGGCCTTCGATTATTAAAAGTAGAAGCCACTTTTTTAGCCTGGATAGATGCGAGTGGTTTAGGTTTAGATGACCCTCAAGCCTATTTCGAAAGTAAAGGAGTAGGGCCGTCTCCTGGTGCTGATTTTGGTAATAAACAGTTTGTGAGAATTAATTTCGGCTGCCCCAAGAGCATGCTTGAAGACGCATTTAACCGTTTAAAATCGTAGTTCATGGTTTTGGGGCTGTGGCATATCAGATAAACACACTGATAAGTTTATACAGCCCTAAAACAGATACGAATACAACAATTAATCCGCCCACTATGTTAGCTAGAAGGCCATTTTTATGTTGGCCCATGAGCTTGTTGTTATTTAACGTCCAAATCAGGAAAACAGCGATAATCGGTAACAGTAAACCGTTTGTTGCTTGGGCAAATAAAATCGCAACTAAAGGTTTTATGCCACTACTGGCAAAAACTACTCCCACTAACATGACTGATAGCCAAACACACTTAAATCGAATATCTGTAAGTTCAGTCTTCCAACCTAAAGCACCACAAACTGCATATGCTGCGGCTAAAGGAGCGGTAATCGCACTTGTAAGCCCTGCTGCGAATAAGCCAATAGCAAAAAATGTGTTGGCGTATTCTCCCAATAAGGGAGTGAGTTGCTGACCTATATTAGCAGCGTCTACTTGAGTTTGGGTGACGAAAAACGTACTCGCCGCGCAAGATAAGATTGATAAGGTAATTAAGCCCCCTAAACCTATCGACAAACTGCTGTCTATACGGTTATTTCTCAGGGCTATGTCCAGATTGTCATCACTTGGTGCGTTTTTAGCGACAATACTGGCATGTAAAAATAAGTTATAAGGTACAACCGTAGTGCCTACTAGGGCTATTACCATTAAGCTGCTGCCGTCAGGAAAGTCAAAGGTTAGTGCACCTTGAATGACATCGAGTAAATCAGGCCCCGCCAAAAACATAGTGGCGACAAAGACTGTTGACATGGTTAAAACCAGAGCAATAAGGGATTTTTCGACCCACTTGTATTGCCCAGTGAGCAATAAGCCAGTGGCAATGGTGGCGAGCAACCAAACCCAATGGGTTAATGCGCCGCCGGAGAACCCTGCCAACCCCATGGCTGCACCCGTTAAGTTGCCTCCTTGGTAGGCTGCGTTACCCACTCCAATGGCACTTACCACTAGCAAAATTGCGAATATCCTTTTCATTCCGGTGAACTGTTGGCTAATTGCTTCCGCTAAGCCGTTCCCCGTTACTAATCCCAACCGCGACGCCATTTCCTGCAAAACAAAGGTCGCGATAACAGAAAATACGAGTGCCCATAACAAGGTAAAACCAAAGTTCCCTCCTGCTAGGGTAGCTGTTGTGACTGTACCTGGACCAATAAATGCCGCGGTTACTAAAAGAGCAGGGCCGAATTTTTTCATAAGATACCAAATTTACTCAGACCCATTTTCCATTCACTGGTTGTGCAACTTAGTATGGGCTAACGAATGATGATTTAGCTTAACTTAGGCAAAGATCGTTGTCACTTAGGTAGTGTCTAAATGAGCCTAATAATATCTTCTAAGATACTGATTGATGTATGAATTGATGTAAATATGAAGTGGCAGTGATTGAATCTATTGACAGTGAATGTTGTAAGTGGGAAATGACAGTGTACATAACTAGCTACCTAGCCCCCTGACCTTACATCACCATTGTGATGCGAGGCCCGGGGTAGGTATTTTTATGATTAGAAGTGTAGTCTTGCTCCAAGGACAACAGAGCGACCCGGTAAAGGTGCTACGTCTTTAATAAATGAGGCATGAACTCGAGCCTCTTTATCAAGTAAGTTGTTACCTCTTACAAACAGTACTAATTCATTGTCAGCAACATCTGTGTAGTAATTAAACGCAGCATTGACCAAGGTGTAACCTGCTGTTTCGGTTTCATAGTCAGCAATATCCGTTTGTTTTGCGTTGTAGGTGGCACCAACTTCAGCATGCCAATAATCACTGTCGAAATGTAAACCAAAGCCAATTCTAGCCGGTGGAATGCGAGGTAAGTTTTCTCCTGTAGTCAATTCAGCTTTAGTAATATCTGCAAAAGTTTCTAAGCGAATCTGTTCAGTGAAATGCCAGTCTATTTCGGCCTCGAAACCATAGATATCCGCGTCTTGTTGACGGAATAAATAGATTGCTAGCTCCTCGTCTTCATGATCATGCTCTTCGTCGAGTTCCTCTTCTTCCCCTTCGCTATGAATATGACCATCTTCGTAGGTAAACCCAGTATTTTCTTGGAACAAGTAGTCATCGATTTGATTGTAGAAAATACTAAAAGTCGCTTCTACGCTTTCGCCTGAAAAGTGATAGGTGAGATCGAGATTATTCGATACTTCTTTTTCAGGCTCTTGTAGATTCTGGACAATATGATATTCCCCGGCTTCATCACTGGATTCAATATCAAACCCTGCACCAAGTTCATATGTGCCTGTGGCGATATGCAAACCGTTTGAATAGATTTCAGCGGATGAAGGCGCTCTTTCCGAACGGGCATAATTAAACGACAGCGTTGCGTTGTCTTGTATGCTCCAAACTACCCCTGCTGATAAACTTAACGCTGAATAGCTTTGATCATCGAAGAAAATCTCTTCGTCGTGTTCATCTTCATCGTGGTCTTCATCAGCATGGTCGTCTTCTATAGATTCAAAAAAGCTGTTATCCACAGAAATATCACTCTTTTCATAGCGGAAACCCATTTGAAATAACAGGTCATCTACCTGTTTTTCTTCAAGCACGAATAAGGCGAAGGCGTCACTTTCTGATGCAGGGGTAAAGGCTTCTTCACCTAGGGCAGAGAAATCACTGTTTGTGTAATTTAAGCCAATTACACCTTCCCAACCATTAATACTGCGATGTTTACCCCACAAACGAGACTCTATGGATTCATTACTAAATGTAGTGCCGATAGCGCCGTCTTCAATTTCACTATGGCTGTAGTCAGTGTATGCACTGCGAAATTTAACTTCGCTAAAAAATCCATCCAAATCGTGGAAATCAACTAAAAATTGATAACGATCTTGTTCTAAGCTAGCGAATACCTCTTCTTCTTCATGCTCTTCTTCGTCATGATCTTCATCATCATGATCTTCTTCATCATGCTCATCTTCTTCATGTTCATGAGAATGCCCTGGGACGCCATAATCGCTGTCTAATTGACCAAACGAAAATGCTACATTAGCATTGTCTGAAGCCCAGCCTAAACCAGCAGTAAAACCGTTTGCGTCGATAAAAGAGTTATCTAATTTTCCACTGTCATCGGTACCGTCAATGTCTGCAGAGCCTGGAATTGAATAATCTTCAGTTTCTCTATCAAACGCATCAAAATGCCACATAATAGTGTCATTTCCACCATCAACGTTGACATTAAATAAATCTTCACTCGATACTGAGTCGTGTAGGTAACTCACTTTACCTTCGATTTCGTCCCGTCTTTGGACTGGCAATCGATTATCTACAATATTGACAACACCGCCAATGGCGCCACTGCCGTACAATAGTGTCGCTGGTCCACGCAGCACTTCTATTTGAGTCGCGTTAGCAGCTTCTGTTGACACCGCATGATCTGGGCCTACTCTTGAGGCATCTGAGGCATCCAGACTATTTTGTAATATCTTGACTCTTGGACCATCAAGTCCTCTAATAATAGGACTACTCGAAACTGGGCCGAAATAAGTGCTATGCACACCTGGCACGTTTTTTAGGGTTTCACCTAAAGTTGGGGCAATTCTCGATTCCAAATTTTCACCCGCAATAATTGAAACTGGCGTGGTGGATTCAAGGATTGTCGGATTAAGTGGGTGAGATGTAATCACTAATTTTTCGATTTCTTGCTCGTCTTTTTGAATCGGTTTGGTTTGTGCCGCTACGCCTGTAGAGACACCCAAAGCGATAACGGTGGCAATGGCAAGTTTGGAATAATGGTGCGAAATCAAGATGATCCCCTTGTTGAGTATGGATGTTAACGCAATGTTATACTGTATCAATTGATATATTATAACGTCAGTGGAGGCTTTTTTGTCAATGGTTTTTTCAGTAAATTTCAAGATTATCCGAGTTGATGATTTTGTGTGCTAATAGGAATGAGTATTGCCTTTCGTGAAACCTGAAGCTTTACAACAGCTTGAAAAAATTTGTAGGCAATATCCAAGGCTATTGCACAGATCACATTATTTGGCTGGGTTAGTCTTTGCTGTTAGTGCTGCACCCGAGATCCCCATGCCTGATGTTTGGCTCGGTTGGGCATTTAAACAACGAGGCGCAGGAATTTCAGAGTCAGAAATAGATCATATTGCCGAGGTGTTAATGGGGGTATTGCAACATGAGTTGGCAAACATGCGTGAAAATCTAATTGAATATCCTGAAAAGGGAAAGCCTTTACCTGATGATTTAAATCAAGATATTGCCGTGAGCCAGTGGCTTCAGGGTTTATTAACTGGACACAGTCATTTGGAATCTGTTTGGCAGAGTTGTTGGCAACAAGTAGAAAATCAGCAACCCGATAAGGTGCAAGGCTTTCAACGGGACTTAAAACATTGTTTATTAATGTTTAGTTCCTTTGCCAATATCCCTATGGCACTTGAGCAAGCGAAAAAAGTGAACAACCTTAAACTTCTCGACAATCTACCAAAAATTTACGCATCTTTACCAACAGCGTTGAAAACCTACGTGGATTTGTCTGGTCAACTTGCTAAGTTTTTGCCCCATCAGTTTGAAACCTTTAGTCAGCCTAACTCCGCACCATCAAATGAATAATCTAGCTATCCAACGGGCGCTTTGCTTTGCGGACGGCTTTAGGGTGCATTAACTTTTCTAAATCATGCATGCAATTTGCTATCTTTGAATGGGTCTTTTTGTCATTGGTGACGGCGTTGTATAACCAGTGATATACGTCTTCATAATCGTATGGACTGCCATATCCATCGATAAATAAATCGGCCAGTTGAATCTGAGCCTTAAGATTGCCAAGCGCCGATGCTTCTCGTAAGTAAACAACCGCCCGCTGTTTGTCTTCTTGCACTAGCCTGCCCATGGAATAGTATCTGCCTAATTGTTCTAAAGCCGCAGGTAGACCTTGATCAGCAGCTTCCTGCATGTAACTTATGCCCCTTGTTGGCTCAGCATCTACACAAACACCCCAAGCCAACATATCTCCCCACAAAAATTGAAAAGAAGGTATTTTTAAGGTTTCAGCACGAGCTTCAATATCCTGCACAAGTTGACATCTGTCTAATACCACCCGGTCTAAATGCTCATTGCGATTGATCAACTCAATTAGTTCATCTTGACTATAAAGTTCAACCGCTTTGATTGGCTCAGCACTGTGTGAATGAAATGACAGTAACGTCAACATTGAAATAAAAGATGTCAATTTATACAGGCGCATATCGAAGGTTCCGTAGAGTCAAAAAATAACCAGCTATGATGATTGTATCGACATTTTCACAAAATACTAAATATAAAACCTAATTTGTCAGCAACTCAAAGGGCAGGTGGCTTCAATCTGTAGATGCTGCCAAAGACAACAGTCGATTCAACCGTTGTCAGTGTCAGTGATATAAATTTTACCTAGATGTTAAAGCAGACTGAATGACTTGGGCATGTTCAGCTAAGTCGTGTCCCAAATCAGTTAGGTAGCCACCATCAGGCTGACTAACCACACCTTTATCAAATAACCTTTTTGCTGCATCAACCATAGATTGTTCGGCATCATGGTGAATTTTTAATCCTTGCATAAGGCTTTTGTTGGGGAATTTTAATATGAGGTTTAGTTCTTCGGTAAGTTCGTTGTTGAAAGGCATAATTTACTCTTCTATTTATGTTAACTAACTTGCGTTAATTGATTGCAATTAACTATTTTTTTCGTTTTACATATTTTCCATCAAACAAAGTTGACCATGTCTCACCATTATCTTGGCTTGACTGCCAATGCTGACGCACGATTTTGTCGGTTTCATCCGTTCTAGGCGTCCATGTGATTTTATGCATTATTTTTTCTCCTTTAGATGTTTGTCCTTCACCTGTTAATATCATTGAGTGTCCGTCAAATTTACCCTTCAATAGCAGCAGTAAACCTTGATTATCTACCCAAGTTTGGTGCCATTGCTGTTCTTGAGTATCGTAAATATTGATGCTTTGACCTTGATAGCCCGAAGGCGTTTGGTATTCCTCCTTTAAGCTACAGCCATCTAGTAACTGAGTGATTTTATTAACGCCAACAATTTTGCCTTGCGTGGAATATACGTCCCACGTGCCTAGCCAGAAATCAAACTGCCGGTGAACGTCTTTCCTACAGGCAGCTGAAGAGCAAAAACTCAGCAAGGTGAAAATGAATAATAGGCAGCGTTTAATTTTTATTCCCATAGGGTTTGTTCAATGACTGATCACCTAGTCTTAGGTTATCCTTGAATTCAAAAAATTACAAAATTTTAACAATTTATTTTGCAACTAAATTCCCACTTCTCTCGTATAACGCCTTCCACAGGTTTATACTTACAGGCACTGAAGAGATAGCGGTTCAAGATGAAATACAAAGACTTACGAGATTTTATTGCACAGTTAGAAAGTCGAGGTGAACTAAAGCGAATTTCGCTTGAGGTCGATCCTGACTTAGAAATGACCGAAATCGCTGATCGCACCTTGCGTGCTGGTGGCCCGGCAATCTTATTTGAAAACCCGAAAGGGCATAAAATACCGGTTTTAGCGAACTTATTTGGCACACCAGAACGGGTTGCTTTAGGTATGGGGCAAGAAAGTGTGTCTGCCCTTCGCGAAGTGGGAGAATTACTCGCGTACCTTAAAGAGCCAGAGCCGCCAAAAGGGTTAAAAGACCTATGGGAAAAGTTGCCGGTATTTAAACAAGTGTTGAATATGCCCGCCAAAGAAGTACGCAAAGGGGTTTGTCAGCAAGTTGTGATAAGCGGCGATGATGTTGATTTGTCGACGCTTCCCATTCAGCGCTGTTGGCCAGGCGACGTTGCTCCCTTAATTACATGGGGCTTAACGGTTACCCGCGGTCCGAACAAAAAACGACAGAACTTAGGGATTTATCGCCAACAGGTAATTGCTAAAAATAAAGTCATAATGCGTTGGTTGTCTCACCGCGGTGGAGCTCTGGATTTTAGAGAGTTTTGTCAGCAAAACCCGGGTGAAAATTATCCAGTTTCTGTGGCCCTTGGTGCTGATCCTGCAACCATACTTGGCGCTGTTACGCCGGTTCCTGATAGTCTGTCGGAATATGCTTTTGCGGGCTTATTACGTGGAGATAAAACTGAAGTTGTTAAATCCATCAGCAATGATCTGCAAGTCCCCGCCAATGCGGAAATTGTCTTAGAAGGTTACATTGCGCCTGGTGAAACCGCCCCCGAGGGGCCTTATGGAGACCATACTGGCTACTACAACGAAGTGGATGAGTTTCCAGTTTTTACTATCACCCATATCACTCATCGGAAAGATCCCATTTATCATTCCACCTATACTGGCAGACCACCTGATGAACCGGCAATTTTGGGTGTCGCTTTAAATGAAGTCTTTGTCCCCATCTTGCAAAAGCAATTTCCTGAAATCGTGGATTTTTATCTTCCGCCAGAGGGCTGTAGTTATCGATTAGCGGTAGTGACCATGAAAAAACAATATCCTGGCCATGCTAAACGCGTAATGATGGGAGTCTGGTCGTTTTTACGTCAGTTTATGTATACCAAATTTGTGATTGTTTGTGATGATGACGTCAATGCCAGAGATTGGAACGATGTTATTTGGGCCATTACAACCCGTATGGATCCCGCACGAGATACCACCTTAATTGAAAACACGCCCATCGATTACTTAGATTTTGCCTCGCCTGTTTCTGGCCTTGGTTCCAAAATGGGAATGGATGCCACCAACAAAATGCTTGGTGAAACAGACCGAGAGTGGGGCGAGCCAATTGAAATGGAGCCCGCAGTTAAGTCCTATGTAGATGAAATTTGGGATAGCTTAGGGCTGTCACCTAAACCTGAATAATATAAGAGAAGCTAGCGTTTTTATGTCATCAATACGTTGTAAAGTAGAATCAATTGAACCCTTAACCGATATTGTTAGCCGAGTAAAATTGGCAGCTTTAAGTCCAATATCCTTCAAAGCTGGACAATACGTCAAAGTTATTATGGGAGAAAACGACTCACGCCCATTCTCTATTGCTAATGCTCCCGATGGTAGCAATCAAATCGAGTTACATATCGGAGCCGGCGCTGGTAACGATTATGCTGGGCAAGTTCTAGAAAAAATGAACACCCACGGAGAAATTGACATCGAAGGTGGTCATGGTGAAGCCTTTTTTCGCGATACAGATATTAAACCTACTATTTTGTTAGCGGGTGGAACGGGGTTTTCCTATACCTACTCAATTCTTCAACAAAGATTAAAAATAGCTGATGACCAACCCGTTTTTTTATACTGGGGCACCCAAAAATTAGCTGATATGTATGAATACGAGGTGCTAATTGAGCTCGAAAAAGAGCATAAGCATTTTCGATTTATTCCGGTAGTCGATGCGCCCGATGAACAATGGCAAGGTAAGTCAGGATGGGTACATCAAGCGATTCTAACTGACTTTGTAAGTCTGGAGCCTTATCAGGTTTACGTTGCTGGTCGATTTGAGATGGCAGGTGTTGCCCGTGATGATTTCCAAAAACAAGGTTTATTGTTGGAAAATCTTTACGGAGATGCTTACCAGTTTATTTAATGACAAAACGTCAAGGTAAAAATTGTAAGCTAATCATCAGTCTATAAAAGCCGCTTAATTGATTTAAGCGGTTTTTTATATTCATCAGCTCAAAACAGTAACTTGTTTATCAATCTATTTCCCCATAGACTCGAGTGTAAAAAATAATCAAGGCGTTAAACAAGTACTCCGGGATGGAGATAAAATAACGGGGCTACAACTAGCTGATGATTCTATTGTAAGAGCAAAGTACTATGTTGATGCGACTGGCATTACAGGGTTATTTAGAAAGACTTTTAGTATCGAAAACTGGTCGCCTCATGAATTAAAAAATATTGCAGTATGGAATTATTGGACTAACGCCGATTGGGCCGTTGAGATTGGTTAAGGTGCGACACGAGTACAAGTTAGAAGTTTGCCCAATATTGGTATGCTGCTAATGGCTGTTTTACAGATTTACAACAAAATTGTTCTGCCATAGCCAAAGAAGCTGGATTGCAGTTATCACCTGAAAAAGCATGGCAATGGCTTAGTCAAGGGGGCTTCACTACCGAACAATTGGGTTTGGCAACGTTTGGCTCTTTTGATATATCTTCTGCACGTCAATTAATTAGTAAGTTCGACAAAAGCGAACGTGTTAGTCAGATGAAAATTTCAGGTTTTAATATGTTTAAGCTTAATACTCGCGGTGCTATGCCGTTTTTTTTGGGACATTTGGAGAATGGTGAAATTACACAGGTACCCTGCTTAAAAAGGGGACAACAAGTTCTTCCTGATATTGGCTATTACCAAACTATGACTCAGTTGCTAAAACAAACTTCTGACATTCATATAATTTTGGCTAACTTAAAAAGCAAAATTGCAAATGAAGTGCCCCCAGCTAAGCAAAATCCAACATTTAGTGCATGCATTTAAGCTTTAGAAGCAATGGCAGAACAAAATTGGGTTGAATGTAAAGTGAATAAAAAGAAGCCAATTATAAATATTGGCGCTGCAGAATCCCGACATATTAGATCAAGTGCCCAGGCTGATAAAGCAATCGCAAAATCTAAAAATGCCCACATATTAAAATCAAATATATAAATTTTAACAGTGTTTAAGTTGCGACTCGTTGTAAAAGTGATTTATTAATATGGGTAAATTTTTTGTTAACTTTTTTTACGTAATTATTTTTAATCTAATAAGCTTAATAAGTATCACTCTGATAAATATAATATTTATTTTTTAGGCTTGCTTTTTGCTTGCTCAATAATTGCACAATAGTATTCATGAAATTGACTTTCGGCACTGACTGTTTTGAAAGGGAAATAAAATGAAAAAAATATTTACACGAGCGTTTGTTCCAATGTTGTTATTAACCGCGGGATCATATGCTCACACTGCAAGTGCTGGTATTATTGATCTAAGCGGAAAAGACTCAGATGGTTACTCAAACACATTTATTTATAATGAATCTCAAACAGGTTCTCTTGATTCCATTTCTTTCGATTTAAATATTGAGCATTTTAATTTTGGTGGTTCTTGGGGATCTGATACTCGTATATCACTTACTCATGAATCGGGTTTTGACATTGAATTTGAAGGCGGCACTGATTTTGGTTGGGGAGATGGCCCAGGCCTTTACAATTTTGTAGGTGATTTTGCTATCGCCGGTGGTCCTGCTAACGCCTCTGGTGTTTGGACGGTTAGCTTGCGTGATATTTTTGACGATCAAGGTGTTGATTCTACCTTCGGTGCAGGCTCAACGGTGACATTAAATATAACCGATGTACCAGAACCTGGAATTATCGGAATTTTAGGACTTGGTTTATTTGCTATGCGCAGGCGATTTACGTAAACCTAAATTGTTCAGGGAAAACTGGAGTACTCGCTCCAGTTTTAGTTTCTAAATTAAGTTTTACTATTGATATGTTGTGGCATTTTAAATTTGCCCTAATTCTGAAAAACGCTTTAAATCATCTCCCGCTTAAGTATATTGAACTAGCCTTAGTATAATTTATCTTCAATTTATTAAAAAAAGCTTAGTTTCGTAACAATCAATGGCTATAATGCCGAGCATGAATATAAAAAATAAACAAAATTTAGAAAAAAACGATCCTCATTTCCTGCGTGAAAAAGACAAATATGAAAACCCTGTAGCAAGTAGAGAATATTTGCTGCAGGTCATGGTAGAGCAAAAAACTCCCCTTACATTTTTAGAAATTTGCCAGTTAGTCAAAGCCTCCGACGAAGATAGCCGCATAGGTGTTCAACGGCGCTTAAGAGCCATGGAGCGCGAAGGTCAAATAGTCTTCAATCGTCAGAAAAAATATGGCGTGGCCGATAAAATGGAACTCATTAAAGGCCGGGTAATAGGCCACCGAGACGGTTTTGGCTTCCTTAAACGCGATGATGGCGAAAAAGATTTATTTATCCATCAAGCGCAAATGCAAGCGCTACTTCATGATGATGTAGTGTTAGTCAAAGAAAGTGGCACTGATAATCGTGGGCGCAGAGAAGCGAGAATTGCACGAATCATTGAGCCGCGCTCAGAGCCCATTGTGGGACGATATTTTGTTGAGCATGGCGTCAGCATGGTGATCCCCGACGATAGCCGGATCAATCATGAAATTATGATCCCAGCTGAGCATGTTAATGGTGCTCGCCAGGGAAACGTTGTTGTAGTGGAAGTCATACAGCGTCCTCGTAAACGCGTTAGTCCTATTGGCAAGATACTCGAAGTACTTGGCGAGCATATGGCTCCAGGTATGGAAATCGAAATGGCATTACGCACATTTGATATTCCCCATGACTGGCCGAAAGCGGTAAGCAGACAAGTTGCCAGCTTAAAAGAACAGGTACCGGAAGATGCGAAACAAAATCGCATTGACTTGCGTCAATTACCGCTGGTTACTATCGATGGTGAAGATGCCCGTGACTTTGATGATGCGGTATTTTGTGAACCTTTAGATAATGGCGGTTGGCAACTTTGGGTCGCTATTGCAGATGTCAGTTATTACGTGAAAACCGGTACAGCTTTGGATGATGAAGCGCAACAGCGCGGTAACTCCGTCTATTTCCCTGAGCAAGTTGTACCTATGTTGCCAGAGGTGTTGAGTAACGGCTTATGTTCTTTAAACCCTGAAGTTGACCGCTTGTGTATGGTGTGTGAAATGGCTATCAGTGCCCAAGGAAAGCTTCAAGATTATCAATTTTACGAAGGGGTGATGAATTCCAAAGCTCGCCTTACGTATACCAAAGTGGGGGCTATTTTAGACGGCGACCCAGAATTACATAAACGCTACGCTGAGCATGTCCCTCATTTACGCAATTTACACGATATGTATCGCGTGCTGAAAAAAGCACGCAATAAACGTGGGGCGATTGAGTTTGAGACCCAAGAAAGTAAATTTGTGTTTAATGCCCAGCGAAAAATAGATCATATTGTTCCAGTTGTGCGCAATGATGCCCATAAGCTAATTGAAGAATGTATGATTTTGGCGAATGTATCAGCGGCGCAATTTTTAGAAAAGAATAAAGCACCCGCATTGTACCGTATTCACGATGAACCCAATGAAGACCGTTTGACTTCTTTTACGTCTTACTTGAAAGAAGTAGGAATTGAACATCGCATCGGTAAAGACGCAAAACCCGAAGATTTCACCAATTTAGTTGGTAAAATTGAGGGACGTCCAGATCAAGAGCTAATACAAACCATGTTGTTGCGCTCCATGAAACAAGCCGTATATGACAATGACAACATAGGTCACTTTGGTTTGGCACTAGAAGCCTATGCTCACTTTACGTCGCCCATTCGACGCTACCCAGATTTAGTTGTTCATCGGGCAATAAAGGCCGTGTTGGACAAACAAGCTGGCCGCAAAAGCAAAACGGGGGGCAAATCCTATAGTGAAGAAGAAGTTGATGCTTTGGGTGAGCAATGTTCAATGACTGAACGTCGAGCTGATGATGCCACAAGAGATGTTGCGGATTGGCTAAAATGTGAATTTATGTTGGATCATGTGGGTGATCTTTTTGAAGGCGTAATTGCGTCTGTCACTGGTTTCGGCTTTTTTGTGCGTCTTAGTGAGTTTCATATCGACGGGCTTGTTCATATTTCATCGTTAGAAAATGATTATTATCACTTTGATGAAGTGAAGCAGTGTTTAGTGGGGGAAGCGTCCGGAAAACGCTATCGTTTAGGTGACCCCCTTAAAGTTAAAGTGGCAGCCGTTAATCTAGATGAACGAAAAATTGATTTTATCTTAGATGAGCCTAAGGGCCGAGGTGCTAGAAAAGGCGCAGCAAAGAAACCAAGAAAAACCGCCGATAAAGCTCAACCAAAAGGGCAAGGCAATAAACCGAACCAAGAAAGTGCTTCTTCAACCGGCAGGACTCAAAATAGCGCTGGAAAAGCCAAGGGTAAGGGCGCAGAAAAATCAACGACTAAGGCACCAAGGTCCAAACGTCGTTCAGCAAAGAGGAATAAGTAGGCATGGCTCAGCAAGAGTGGTTATATGGGATCCACGCATTAGAAGCAGTTATTCAGCGGGAACCTGAAAGACTCATTGAGTTATATGTGCTCAAAGGACGAGAAGATGATCGTCTGTTTAATATCATCAATCAAGCTCGACGATTTGGCATTGCAGTGCAATTCTGTCAACGTAAAGCGTTAGATGACAAAGTCAATGGCGAACAACATCAAGGCGTTGTTGCACGGGCTAAACCTGGCAAGCAGTATAGTGAAAATGACCTCATGTCTATTGTTGAGGAAAATGACAAACCCTTTTTACTTATCCTTGATGGGGTGACTGACCCTCACAACTTAGGTGCATGTTTACGTACAGCAGAAGCGGCTGGTGTTCATGCCCTTGTGGTACCTAAAGATAAGTCTGCAGCCTTAACACCCACAGTACGCAAAGTGGCCAGTGGCGCTGCCGATGTGATTCCTTTGGTACAAGTAACAAACCTGGCAAGAACACTAAGAGAACTTCAGAAAGCAGGGGTATGGATTGTTGGTACCGCTGGCGAAGCTAAGCAAAGTCTCTATGAATGCACTTTTACTGGACCTACTGCACTTGTGATGGGCGCAGAAGGTAAAGGAATGCGCAGATTGACTCGTGAACATTGTGATGAACTAATTAAGCTGCCAATGGCCGGCACTGTCACTAGTTTAAATGTTTCAGTAGCAACGGGTGTTTGTTTGTTTGAAATCGTGCGTCAAAGAATGTCGTAACAAATCTATTCTGGGTTTATTCGCTTCCGCTAACCCTCTGTTAGCAGCGAATAAACTCGACAATCGGCATACTAATATCGCTCTCTCTGTAGTGTAATTCCCTTTTTTATCCCCTATATTTAACTTCAAAACTTAAACGAATAGTTTTCTATCAGCAAAAGTGATTATTGATTTATCGAAAATATAGTTCATTCAACCCCAAGCAGTGTTCTAATAGTGTTATCTTTTTGTTAATTTAAAGGTTAGGCGCATATTTTCATTGATTGATAACGCCGTTCAGTCTAACCGGAAAGAATTAGGTATCCAAATGACCATGAAAACTCCCTTAGAATCATTTTACGAAAAAGTAAAATCCCACCCAAATAAAATCTATTTAACTCAGCCTCATAACGGCGAAGTAACAGATTATAGTTGGCAACAAGTTGATCAGGAAGTGCGTCGAGTTGCCCAGGGCTTAACCAACTTAGGGTTACCTAAGGGCAGCCATATTGGTCTGATTTCGAAAAATTGTGCTGAGTGGTTTATAACGGATTTAGCCATTATGATGGCGGGGCACGTGTCTGTACCTATATTCCCAACGGCTGGCGCTGATACTATATCTTATGTGTTAGATCACGCAAAATGTGCTGTTGTTTTCGTGGGCAAATTGGAACATCCAGCTCAGCAAATCGCTGCCATCCCTGATACTGTTAAAAGTATTGCTTTTCCTCATGTTAAGGGGATGTGTGATATGGATTGGGAGGCCTTTAAAACCGACGAAGGATTTAAGGGAAGCCCTGTACCTAATATAAATGATGTCATGACTATTATTTATACATCAGGGAGTACGGGAAACCCTAAAGGTGTGGTGCAGACTTATGAATCTGTTAGTTGGACAGCACAATCGTCGTTAACAGCATTAACGGTCAACGAACAAGACAGAATTTTAAGTTATTTACCCCTTGCTCATATTACTGAGAGAATATTAGTGGAAATGGCCAGTTTGTACTCGGGCCTACACATTTATTTTATCGAATCTTTAGATACGTTTAAGACCGACATTCAACGTTGTCAGCCTACCTTATTTATATCCGTGCCTCGACTCTGGACGCGCTTCCAAATGGGGGTGTTAGCACAAATGCCTCAGAAAAAACTTGAGCGACTTTTACGTATCCCAATTATTAAAGGAATAGTTGCCAAAAAAATCCGTAAAGGATTAGGATTAGATAATGCCCGTCTTTGTGCCAGCGGTTCGGCTCCCATACCTCCAGCGACTATCCACTGGTTTAATCGCATTGGCGTAGAAATTTCTGAAGGATGGGGGATGACCGAGAACTGTGCTTACGGTACCAGCAGTGTGCCTTTCCGGGCAGATAAAATAGGTTGTATCGGAAAGGCTTATGAGGGCGTTGATATTCGAATTGCGGAGGATGGCGAGATTCAAGTAAAAGGTCCTTGTAATATGAAGGAGTACTATCTAGAAGGGGAGAAAACGGCAGAAGTCTTTACTGAGGATGGCTATTTACGTACCGGCGACAAAGGTGAATTAGATAACGAAGGATATATTCGTATTACTGGGCGGTTAAAAGACATCTTTAAAACGGCTAAGGGCAAATATGTCACTCCAGCGCCAATCGAGTCTCTTATTATGGAAAATGAAATAGTTGAACAAGTTTGCGTAACAGGCAGCGAACTAAAGCAACCTATCGCACTGTTAATTGTGTCTGAGTTAGCCAGACAACATAGTAATGAAAAAGTAATTGAGTCTTTAGAGAAAACAATTGAAAACGTCAATGCCAAATTGGAAAGTCATCAAGTGTTAGATAGGTTAGTAGTACTGGGTGACGATTGGACAGTAGAAAACGACCTTTTAACGCCAACTTTAAAAATAAAACGCCATGTTTTAGAGAAAAAGTACGAAGATGTGATTAATGCACCTTACAAAGAAAAGGTGGTTTGGTTATCATAGGGAGATATTTCCATCTCAATTAATCAGATTTGGATATAAACTACTTACAAAATGGTAGGCAGTAAAAGGCAGTGCTCATTTGAAGTAGGGGCGGTTAAGTTAGATAGTGCTAATTTTTTTATTGGTATTTCTAAGGGTAATGCCCATTGTTTATAACGATGTTGACGGGTTTTTTTAAAAGTTTATGCAAAGGTTTGAACTTTTATTTAGTGTATGAATCCTAACTTCGGTATAGAATCCTCTGCAATTAGATTTTGCGCTTGTTTTTAAGGAAAGTGTTTTAATGCGAAGTAAAGTTAGTTTTGCCCTGATGGGTGTGTTTTTGGCCTCAGGGTTAACAGCCTGCAGCAGCTCGGATGATAATGATACAGAATTCAGTTCTTCTGGTTATATTCAATTCTATAATGGTTCAGCAAATAGTGCATTAACCACTATGCGAGGCACTGAAGAAACACAAGTTTTAGCATCTTCTTCTTACGGTGATGTTACCAGTATGATCCAGACAAACACAGGGTTTACTGAAATAGAGTTTTACCGTACAGATTCAGACGACCAGGAAGTGATTTTGGAAACCCGTGAGATTGATTTACCAGATGGTCAAAAAACCTTGGTAATGCTTACTGGTGATTTCGAATCCCCAACCTTCAATGAATACCGGTTTGATCGTGAAGAGTTAGATGATCATTTTCGCCTTTTCGGGATTTCAGTAGTCACCGATCAAAGTAGCTATGACTTGTACATGAGTGATTCTGGTTCACCTTTTAGTGAAGCGAACTTGTTATCTACCATAAACTACGAAAGCTTAGATGAAATGGAGTTTTGGGCACCGGATGACGATGATGAAAATTTCGACGAAGGTAGCTATACGATTTATCTTACTGAACCGGGTTCAACAGATGTCATTTTTGAATCAAATACAGTTTCTTTCCAGTTCGCCAGTGAATATGTGCTTGTAATTCGCAGTAGTAGCGGAGCAATTCAAGATGGTATTGAAGTTGACTTAGTGCTTAACTCATCTACGGTATCTAACCTTGATGACGTCAATGCCAGTGCTCAGTACCGTCTATACAATAGTCTTGATGACGGCGCGGTTGAATTTACCTTAGAAGGTAATGAAGATACTGATCCTTCAGAAGTAAGTGCAAACGAGAAAACTGATTTTAATGAAATAGAATTCGGCGATTATCGTTTGTCAGCAGAATTAACTTCAGACAGCAGCGTAAGCTTTAACAATCGCTTAGTAACGTTAAACCAAGGTGAAAGTAAGGCTATCATTGTTTATCAGGATGCTGATGAGAATCTTACATCATTATCTTTTGATGAAAGTAGCCAACCACAGGTTTACGATAAAGAAGTCGTAGCGGCTAACTTAGTGTCTGATTTCATCGACGTTGATTTATATTTTGTGCGTAAAGATGAGACCATTGAGTCTGCTGAGTATTTAATCTCTAGTATCGATTTTGGTGAATCAAAATCGGTGACCTTGCCAAGTGATTTTTATGAATTGGTAGCGGTATTCGACGACAATGAAGATACTCAAATTTTATTGGATAGAACTGAACTACTTGGATTAAATGAAGAAGCAAATTACATTATAACCATTGAAGAGTCCGCAGACTCACCAACGGGTTATAAGATTTCACTTCTTTATTAATCGATAAAACTTAAATTATTAAAATCGGCTCATTAGAGCCGATTTTTTATTCTCGCAATTGATTTCCTGCCACTTTATCTTCGCTGTAAACCAAAATTGACTGAATATTATTTATTCTATAATTATTTTCAAATTGCGCTATCGCAACGCTTTATTTTCTGTTATAGTTTCGCGCCCTTTTTATAGGGGTATGTATAAATTTTCTGCAAGCAAAAAAGCCAATTGGTCTAAGTTTGTAAGAATTTTTGTAGCTTTAACGGCCCGTGAGGGTCTTAATTTAAACAGCGGAGCACTAACATGATCCAAATGCAAACTAACCTGGATGTTGCCGACAACTCCGGCGCTCGCAGGGTTCAGTGTATTAAGGTTCTTGGTGGCTCGCATCGCCGTTATGCACATATCGGTGACATCATCAAAGTTACTGTCAAGGAAGCAATTCCTCGTGGCAAAGTAAAAAAAGGTGACGTTCTGAATGCAGTGGTGGTGCGTACTAGGAAAGGCGTTCGTCGAGCAGATGGTTCTACTATCCGTTTTGATAATAATGCAGCTGTTTTGCTTAATGCAAACAAGCAACCTATTGGTACGCGTATCTTTGGCCCGGTCACACGTGAGCTTCGTGGAGATTCTTTCATGAAGATCATTTCATTGGCCCCAGAGGTACTATAAGGAGTCACGATAATGGCTAGAAAAATTCGTCGTGATGATGAAGTAGTCGTATTAGCAGGCAAAGACAAAGGAAAACAAGGCAAAGTCCTTAAAGTACTAGCGTCTGAAGACAAGCTAATAATAGAAGGTGTGAATTTGGTGAAAAAACACCAGAAGCCTAATCCTCAATTGAATGTCCCTGGTGGCATCGTTGAAAAGGAAGCAGCAATTCACGTATCAAATGTAGCGGTTGTTAACCCAGCGACGGGTAAAGCAGATCGCGTTGGTTTCCGTTTTGAAGATGAGAAGAAAGTTCGTTTCTTCAAATCTAACGGCGAACTAGTTTAATTAATTGGAGAGTACGATGGCGAAACTGCATGATTTCTATAAAGAAACAGTAGTGGGAGAACTTGCGAAGCAGTTCAACTACAAAAGCGTCATGCAAGTCCCTCGGATCGAAAAAATCACCTTAAACATGGGTTTAGGTGAAGCGATAGCGGACAAGAAAGTTTTGGAAAACGCGCAGGCTGATATGGCTGCGATTGCTGGACAAAAACCAATTGTTACTGTTGCTCGTAAGTCTGTAGCGGGTTTTAAAATCCGTGAAGGTTATCCGATTGGCTGTAAAGTAACCTTACGTGGTGAACGTATGTGGGAATTCTTGGAACGTTTGATTTCAATTGCAATTCCTCGTATCCGTGACTTCCGTGGCTTGAATGCAAAATCATTCGATGGCCGTGGTAATTACAGCATGGGTGTGCGTGAGCAAATTATCTTCCCTGAGATCGACTTTGATAAAGTTGATAAAATTCGCGGTATGGATATTACTATCACTACTAGCGCAAACTCAGACGATGAAGCAAAAGCGCTTTTAACCGCTTTTAACTTCCCGTTTAGAAAATAAGGTGTAGGGTTATGGCAAAAGAATCAATGAAAGCGCGCGAAGTAAAACGCGCCAAGCTAGCAGCAAAGTACGGTACTAAACGTGCAGAGCTAAAAGCGATTATCAGCGATGTTAACGTTACTGATGAAGAACGTTGGGATGCTGTTCTTAAGCTACAACAACTTCCACGTGACTCTAGTTTATCACGCAAGCAAAACCGCTGCCGTGTAACTGGTCGTCCACATGGGTTCCTACGCAAATTTGGTCTTAGCCGTATAAAGTTGCGTGAAGCAGCTATGCGCGGTGAAGTCCCTGGCCTTAAAAAAGCCAGCTGGTAAGGAGTAGCCAATATGAGCATGCAAGATCCTATCGCGGATATGTTTACCCGCATTCGTAACGGCCAATTAGCAAGCAAAGTAACAGTTGCTATGCCTTCTTCTAAACTTCGCGTTTCTATCGCTAAAGTTTTAAAAGATGAAGGTTATATCACTGACTTCGCTGTTTCTGGTGACGTTAAGCCTGTAATTGAAGTAGCACTTAAATACTTCGAAGGCAAAAAAGTAATTGAGAGCATTGAACGAGTCAGCCGTCCAGGTCTGCGCATCTATAAGAAAAAAGATGAGCTTCCTAAAGTGATGGGTGGTTTGGGCATTGCTATCGTGTCTACCTCAAAAGGTGTGATGACTGACCGTGCAGCGCGTAAAGCTGGCATGGGCGGTGAGATCATCGGTTATGTAGCGTAACGGGAGATAGAATATGTCACGTATAGCAAAAGCTCCTGTCGATATTAAAGCTGGTGTAGAAGTAACTATCGCTGGTCAAAATGTCACAGTAAAAGGAAAAAACGGTACTTTGGACCGTGTATTCAACGAAGCAGTTGAAGTCGTACAAGAAGAAAACCAATTGAAAGCATTACCTCGTGAAGGTTTTGCTGGTAATTGGGCTCAAGCTGGTACTGCTCGCTCTATTTTGAATGCAATGGTTGCAGGTGTATCTGAAGGGTTCGAAAAGAAATTACAACTTAATGGTGTTGGTTACCGTGCTCAAGCACAAGGTAGCAAATTAAACCTTACGTTGGGCTTCTCTCACCCAGTAGTTTATGAAATGCCTGCTGGTATTTCAGTTGAAACACCTACCCAAACTGAAATCGTCGTTAAAGGCGCTGATAAGCAAGTGGTAGGTCAGGTTGCAGCTAATATTCGTGCTTACCGTCCACCAGAGCCTTACAAAGGCAAAGGTGTTCGTTATGCTGATGAAGTTGTGCGTCGTAAAGAAGCTAAGAAAAAGTAGGTAGGTGATACGATGGATAAGAAATCAGCTCGCTTGCGCCGCGCTACCCGCGCTCGCAAAAAAATCAGTGAACTGGCCGCGCATCGCTTGGTTATTAACCGCACACCTCGCCACATATACGCGCAGTTAATCGCGCCAAGTGGCTCAGAAGTGTTAGCGGCGGCTTCTACTGTAGAATCAGAACTTCGTAATTCCCTTAAGTCTACGGGAAATTCAGAAGCAGCTGCTGCAGTAGGTAAAGCGATTGCAGAACGTGCTATAGAAAAAGGCATCAAAGAAATTGCTTTTGACCGTAGTGGTTTCAAATATCACGGTCGAGTTAAAGCATTAGCTGACGCTGCTCGTGAAGCAGGCCTTCAGTTCTAGGAGTTAATTATGGCTAAAGTAGAAGTTCAACAACAGGGTGACCTGTTAGAAAAGTTGATCGCTGTAAACCGTGTATCAAAAGTTGTTAAAGGTGGTCGTATCTTTAGCTTTACTGCTTTGACAGTAGTTGGTGACGGAAATGGTCGTGTTGGCTTTGGTTACGGTAAGGCACGTGAAGTACCTGCTGCAATCCAAAAAGCAATGGAAAAGGCGCGTCGCAATCTTGTGAACGTAGACCTTAACGGCAACACATTACAGCATCCAATTAAAGGACGTCACTCAGGCTCCAAGGTTTACATGCAACCAGCATCAGAAGGTACTGGTATTATTGCCGGTGGTGCAATGCGTGCAGTTCTTGAAGTTGCAGGTGTACAAAACGTACTTTCAAAATGCTACGGCTCAACAAACCCAATCAACGTTGTTCGTGCAACAATCAATGCTTTAGTAGAGATGAATTCTCCTGAAGGAATTGCTGCTAAACGTGGATTGCCTGTTGACGAAATTTTGGGGTAATTGAACATGGCTAAGATGATTAAAGTAAAGCAAACTAAAAGCTCTATTGGTCGTCTACCTAAACACAGAGCTACATTGACTGGTTTAGGTTTGCGTCGCATCGGGCATGTTCGTGAGTTGGAAGACACCCCAGCCGTTCGTGGCATGATCAACCGTGTATATTACATGGTTGAAGTAGTGGAGGAGTAAGATATGAAATTAAATACTATTGCTCCTGCACCTGGAGCTAAAAATTCTGGTAAGCGCGTAGGTCGCGGTATCGGTTCAGGTCTTGGTAAAACTGGTGGCCGTGGTCACAAAGGTCAAAAGAGTCGCTCAGGCGGTTCTGTTAAGCCTGGTTTTGAAGGCGGACAAATGCCAATTCAACGCCGTCTACCTAAGTTCGGTTTCACTTCTCGTGTTTCTTTCGTCTCTGACCAAGTTACATTGAGTGAAATTGCTAAAGTAGAAGGTGATGAGGTTTCACTAGAGACTTTGAAAGCAGCAGGTCTTGTTAAAAAAGAAATGCTAAACGTCAAAGTAATGAAAAGTGGCGAAATCTCTCGCGCAGTTACTGTAAAAGGTTTAAAGGTATCTAAAGGCGCACTTGAAGCAATTCAAGCCGCTGGCGGTAAAGTAGAGGAATAAGCTAGATGGCAAAACCAGGACAGGATTCAAGCGCTAAAGGCGGCTTGAGCGAGCTTAAATCAAGATTGTTGTTCGTACTAGGTGCGATCATTGTATTTAGACTCGGTTCATACGTACCTATTCCTGGTATTGATGCCAATGTGTTAGCTCAATTATTTGAGCAGCAAAAGGGCACTATCGTGGAAATGTTTAATATGTTTTCAGGTGGTGCACTTGAGCGCGCATCGGTTCTTGCCCTAGGTATAATGCCATATATTTCGGCATCAATTATTATGCAGTTGCTGACAGTTGTGCATCCGCCAATGATTGAGTTGAAAAAAGAAGGTGAAGCTGGACGTCGTAAAATAAGTCAATACACTCGTTACTTTACGTTGGTGTTGGCCACGTTCCAAGCAATTGGGATTGCGACTAATCTTCCGAACCTGATATCAGGTTTGGTGATTGCTCCTGGCTTCGGTTTTTACTTTACTGCGGTAGTGAGTTTGGTTACTGGTACCATGTTTTTGATGTGGTTAGGTGAGCAAATTACCGAAAGAGGTATCGGCAACGGTATCTCCATTTTGATCTTTTCTGGTATTGTTGCCGGTCTGCCTACAGCGATTGGTCAGACTGCGGAGCAAGCCAGACAGGGTGACATAAATGTACTATTGTTATTGCTAATTGGCGTAATCATTGTTGCCATTACATATTTTGTTGTGTTTGTAGAGCGCGGTCAACGACGTATTGTTGTAAACTACGCGAAGAAACAGCAAGGCCGTAAGGTATTTGCAGCACAAAGTACACATTTACCACTTAAGGTAAATATGGCTGGTGTTATTCCTCCAATCTTTGCTTCTAGTATTATTTTGTTCCCTGGAACTATCGCAAGTTGGTTCGGTCAAAATGAGTCATTCTCCTGGTTACAGGATGTGGCTTTAATGTTGTCCCCTGGGCAACCTTTGTACGTGATGTTATACGCTGCGGCGATTATCTTTTTCTGTTTCTTCTATACAGCGTTGGTGTTTAACCCTCGTGAAACAGCAGATAATTTGAAGAAGTCTGGTGCTTTTGTACCTGGTATTCGCCCTGGTGAGCAAACGTCTCGCTACATTGATAAAGTAATGACACGCCTTACTTTGGCAGGCGCACTTTACATAACCTTTATTTGTTTGGTGCCTGAGTTCATGTTGATCGCTTGGAACGTTCAGTTCTATTTCGGCGGCACATCACTACTTATTATTGTAGTGGTAATCATGGATTTCATGGCGCAGGTGCAGACTCATTTGATGTCACATCAATATGAATCTGTTCTTAAGAAAGCGAATCTTAAAGGCTACGGTCGTTAAGATAAGCGTTTACGGAGTGG
Source organism: Aliiglaciecola aliphaticivorans (assembly GCF_054782055.1). NCBI lineage: Bacteria > Pseudomonadati > Pseudomonadota > Gammaproteobacteria > Alteromonadales > Alteromonadaceae > Aliiglaciecola > Aliiglaciecola aliphaticivorans. The sequence goes on along the minus strand of NZ_BAAGTF010000041.1, from coordinate 4,538 downwards.
TGATATGAAAGTTCGTGCATCCGTTAAAAAGATTTGCCGTAGCTGCAAAGTCGTAAAGCGCAATGGCGTTGTACGTATAATTTGTAGTTCTGACCCTAAGCATAAGCAAAGGCAAGGTTAATCGAAATGTGGTATTTGGGTGAAATCGGTCATACTACCGACTCACCCAAGCTTAATTTGCAATTTGGTCATCGGGTAAGTATCCTATCGGGCTTTTTAGGCTGATGACAATAATTTAAGAGGAGTGCTGTTAATGGCCCGTATCGCTGGCATTAACATCCCTGAACACAAGCACGCTGTGATTGCTATCCAATCAATCTATGGCGTAGGCGCGACACGTGCGAAAAGCATTTGTGAAGCTGCTGGTGTTACAGAGTCAACCAAGATTAAAGATCTTGATGAAACAACGATTGACAAGCTTCGTGACGAAGTCGCGAAATTCATGGTAGAAGGTGATCTTCGCCGTGAAGTGTCAATGAACATCAAACGTTTGATGGACCTAGGTTGCTTCCGTGGTATACGCCACCGTCGTAGCTTACCTCTACGTGGTCAGCGCACTAAAACAAATGCGCGTACCCGTAAAGGTCCTCGTAAGCCAATTAAAAAGTAAGCGAGGTTAGTTATGGCTAAAGCACCTACAAAGAGCACGCGTAAGCGCGCAAAACGTCAAGTTGCAGACGGTATGGCTCATATCCATGCGTCTTTCAACAACACAATAGTGACAATTACTGACCGTCAAGGTAACGCCTTGTCTTGGGCAACGTCAGGTGGTTCAGGTTTCCGTGGTTCACGTAAATCTACCCCTTTTGCTGCACAGGTTGCTGCTGAGCGCGCAGGTATTGCTGCTCAGGATTACGGTTTGAAAAACTTAGAAGTATTCGTTAAAGGTCCAGGTCCAGGTCGTGAATCTGCTATCCGTGCTTTGAATGCAACTGGTTATAAAATCACTAATATTACCGATGTGACACCTATTCCTCACAACGGTTGTCGTCCACCGAAAAAACGTCGCGTTTAATCGACGGACAGTTGGAGAAAGATCATGGCTAGATATTTGGGTCCAAAACTCAAACTTAGTCGTCGCGAAGGAACAGATTTGTTCCTTAAAAGTGGCGTTCGAGCAATTGACTCGAAATGTAAGATAGATACTGCCCCAGGTCAGCATGGAGCCCGTCGTGGCCGTTTGTCTGATTACGGTGTGCAGTTACGTGAAAAGCAAAAAGTACGTCGTATGTATGGCGTATTGGAAAAGCAGTTCCGTAACTACTATAAAGAAGCAGCGCGTTTAAAAGGCAACACAGGTGAAAACTTGCTTCAGCTTTTAGAACAGCGTCTTGACAATGTTGTTTACCGTATGGGATTTGCTAGTACACGTGCTGAAGCTCGTCAGCTAGTAAGTCATAAAGCTATTATGGTTAACGGTAAGGTTGTTAATATACCTTCTTTTAACGTTTCTGCTGAAGACGTTGTTTCCGTTCGTGAAAAATCTAAAAAGCAAGCACGTATTGTTGCTGCATTAGAATTGGCGGACCAACGTGAAAAACCAACTTGGATTGAAGTAGACAGCAAAAAAATGGAAGGCGTTTTCAAACGTATTCCAGAAAGAACTGATTTGTCTGCTGAAATTAACGAACAGTTGATCGTCGAACTTTACTCTAAGTAAAGCATAATCAAGAGAGGAAACAATGCCGGGTTCTGTAACTGAATTCCTAAAACCAAGGTTAGTGGAAATAGAAAACTTATCACCAACACGCGCTAAAGTGACACTTGAGCCATTAGAGCGTGGTTTTGGTCATACTCTTGGTAACGCGCTTCGTCGCATCCTTTTGTCATCGATGCCTGGTTGCGCCGTGACAGAAGTAGAGATTGATGGTGTATTACATGAGTACAGCACTAAAGAGGGTGTTCAAGAAGATGTCATCGAAATTTTGCTTAACCTTAAAGGTTTGGCTGTTAAAATCGAAGGCAAAACTGAAGCTACTCTTACTTTAGTCAAGTCTGGTGCAGGCCCTGTTACTGCTGGTGATATTCAGCATGATGGAGATGTAGAGATCTTTAATCCTGACCACGTTATTTGTACGCTAACCGGCGATGCCGAGTTAAACATGCGTATCAAAGTCGAAATGGGTCGTGGATATGTTCCTGCGTCAACTCGCCGTTCCTCTGAAGAAGATGATCGACCTATCGGTCGTTTGTTAGTTGATGCTTCTTACAGTCCAGTAGAACGTATTGCTTATAATGTTGAATCTGCTCGTGTTGAACAACGCACAGATTTGGATAAATTAATTATTGATATGGAAACCAATGGAACTTTGGATCCGGAAGAAGCGATTCGTCGTTCAGCTACTATTCTAGCTGAGCAATTAGACGCATTCGTTGAACTTCGCGATATTTCAGAGCCTGTTGCTAAAGAAGAGAAGCCGGAATTTGATCCTATTCTTCTTCGTCCAGTTGATGATTTAGAGCTTACTGTACGTTCAGCTAATTGTTTGAAAGCTGAAGCTATCCAGTACATTGGTGACCTGGTGCAACGCACTGAAGTTGAGCTGTTAAAAACGCCTAACTTAGGTAAGAAATCTCTTACCGAGATTAAAGACGTGTTGGCATCTCGTGGTCTTTCTTTGGGAATGCGCCTTGAAAACTGGCCCCCAGAGAGTATCGCAGAAAAAGATTAATCAGGTCGCAAGATAAACTGATTTGTAAAGAAGGATAGAGCTATGCGCCATCGTAACAGTGGTCGTCAGTTAAATCGTAACAGCAGTCATCGTCAAGCAATGTTTAAAAACATGGCTGGCTCATTAGTTAAGCACGAAGTTATTAAAACAACGTTGCCTAAGGCTAAAGAACTGCGTCGCGTAATCGAGCCTCTTATCACACTTGCTAAGCAAGACAGTGTAGCTAATCGTCGTTTGGCGATGGCACGTACTGGTGATAAAGAAGTTGTTGGTAAATTATTCAGTGAACTTGGTCCGCGCTATGAAGCTCGCCCAGGCGGATATCTTCGCATTTTAAAATGTGGTTTCCGTTCAGGTGACAACGCGCCTATGGCCTTCGTTGAACTAGTTGACCGTCCAGTTATTGAAGAAGTTGAAGAAGCTGAAGTAGTAACTGAGGAGTAATCACTCCAAACCCATTAAAAAGCCGAGCTAATGCTCGGCTTTTTTGTAGCTATTGCCTGCTAAATACTCAGACTATTTATCCTTGGTACTATTGTTTTTTAATGAAGGCCAACTGCTCTTCCGTAGCGCCGGCATTTTTCGCATATTTTAATAAGTCTTCAGCTGGGACCCCAGCATTCATTGCGGTAACTAAAATCCGCCTTACACTCTCTTGCTCTTCGGCCGATTCTCGTAAAGCGGTAGTAACGACCTGTTCGGCTTCATCTGGGAAAGACGCTAGTAAAGCATCGACAACATACTCTCCCACAAACGGCATTGCTGAAACCGCTGTTTTAATAATTTCTACCATTTCATTTGGGTGTGACCGAGACAGCGTTTGAACAATATTGTCTGCAGAGTCGGGTTCAGTTTCTACTGCTATTCTGACAATCTCGTCCATTTCATCCGGAGTTGAGAAAGCCGCTGCTCTTACAATAAAGTCAACATAGCTTGGTTCTGCATTAATTGCTGTCTCTACAATACTAGAGCAGCTACTAATCCCCTTTTCAATGGCTAGTGATACTACCTCACCGGTTAAAGCCGGTTCAGCGGAAATTGCGGCATGGATAATTTCTTTATACTTTTCTGGATATAAATCAAGAGCAGTACTAACTACTCCAATGGCTTCTCTGGGATAATTTCCTACAATACTCTTTATCGCTCGGCCGATAGACATCGACTGATCAACATGTTTCTTTACAAAGTCCGCGGTTAAGCGATTATTATTGTCATCTACGACAGTTGTTGGAATTGCGTATGCGTGTGTAGTCAAAACACCCAAAATTAATGCAATTGGGGTAATACTTTTCATAATAAACACCTACTTAGACTTACTAATCTAGTTTACGACAACAGAAATCACCTAGAGTTTAAAAATAACAACAATTTGTTTTAAATAATACACAAATCAGTTTTTGTTCGATAAATAATCTTAATTTAAAAATATTAAATTAATTTTAATATTATTTGGTAATTAAGCTTGACCTTAGTTAATAAATCACTACAATGCGCTCAGCTTTTGCAGGACATCAATAGTTTGGCTAACCAACCTTAAGATAAACTGAAAAGCAGAAAAAAAGATTAAATAATTTAGAAAATAAATTGTTGACATCAAATAACGGAAGTGTAGAATACGCCTCCCGCTTGAGAGAGACCTAACGGACTCAATCAGCAAACAAGATTTACAGGTAACGCCAAATGGCTGTAACCCAGTGTAAAAACCTTCGGGAAACGCACTGAACGTTCTTTAACAATTTACAACAAGACAATCTGTGTGGGCACTCATTATAAGAGTGCTTACCAAAAAAAGTTCATATTTCGAAAGAAGTTTAATTGAAGAGTTTGATCATGGCTCAGATTGAACGCTGGCGGCAGGCCTAACAC
>NZ_BAAGTF010000040.1:4765-83366 GCF_054782055.1 Aliiglaciecola aliphaticivorans | reverse complement strand
TGTTTATAAATGTTGGAATACAAGAACTCCCTATGATGAGTCAAAGTATTTAAAAGCGCTGAAAGAGAGAAATTCTCCGCTATTGGCAACATAAAACACTTGTTGAATGACTCAGGGCGTGAAGCAGTCGGTCAGCCCAGCAATTCTGAACGATCCCTTTATGCGTTTAGCAGAGCATCACTGGTGCTGTTTTAGACGTCGGCTCAACTGACCACTGATGTCGGCGCATAATGTCGAGAGTCTCATTCAAATTCCGATATCAAGAAATTACAAATCAAACAAAAAGAGCCGTAGTCCCCCCATGATATGAATTGTTGCTGTTTAGCTTCGTCTGAAGCGGCGCATTGCAAGTAGCGCCAAGCCAAATAAGCCGAGAGTAGTTGGTTCAGGGACTGCCACCTGCTCAAAGCTCACACCATTTACGCCCAAGGAGTTGCCCGTAAGATTCAGACTATTATCAAACGTTAATGCGTTTGATACTGTCCCGAAACCAGAACCATAACTTTGATTTAGAACGAAGGTAACAAATGTTGCGGAATCATCCAATGGTCCAAAGTTGCCTTGGAGCCCCACATTAAAATCTGTGATTTGTCCGCCCAATACTGAAAAAGACTGAAAGAAACCGCCAGCTGTATTGTTTAAAGTCAGCAAATCTATTGGCTGACTAGGAGCCCCTAAGCCACTTGGCATTGAATCTACCCAGATGCTCAAAGCTTGCTGATTATCAAGGTTGTCTTGCAAGCCAATTATTCTTCCACTAACAACTCCATCCCGGTTACCTTCATTATTAGCAAAAGAGAAACCAAAAATCAGCGAAGAGTGAGCTGAAAATGAAACACCGAACAACAAAACAAACAAACAACTAATTTTTGCTGTATACAACTTAAGAGAAAGAACTTTTTCTGTTATTTTCATGGCCTATTCCTATTTATTTTTGTGGGGATCACTAAACTAGAATACAGATATTTTTCATATACTCACTTTAAGCAAGAAATAAACCAATAACAAAATATTACATATATTCATATACCTATATATTCGCAGACATATAGAAAAAAAACGGTGCAAAGAAAGCTGACACAAGTTGGGCCAGGAAACGTAAACATTTGACGCAATTGTCTTGCTTTCCTAATTGAGGTGCTGGGCGGATTTGCAAGTAATATTGCTTAATCAGCAAAATAGAGTAATTTTACCGAACTTTGACTGACTGCTTATGGCACTTAAGACGACCAGCTTTATTCAAACTCGAGTATCAAAAGCGCTAATTAGAGTTGAGATTAATTCAACTAATGCGCTACTCAAGGTTATGCAGTAATTCTCCTAATTGACCTATTTCAATATCAGGTTCTATTCCCCAAGGATCAAAGACAGCAGTTGGGCTGCGTTTTAACCAAGCCGCATGTAACCCGCAGGACTTCGCTCCGATTACATCAAATGGATTGCCTGAAATCAGCCAGGTATCTTTTGCTTGTGAGTCAATTCTATTTAACAAATGTTGATAAATCTTTGGATCGGGCTTGAATGTATTGATTTCATCGGCAGTTACCACTGCACTAAAGTAATCTGCAATTTTAGCCTGTTCGAGTAAGCTGCAAACCGAAGCAGACTCACCATTGGAAAACGCAATCAATCGATATTTTTCTGCCAATTTAGGAAGGGCAAGTGCAACATCATTAAAGGCCGGTAAACCGCTGTATTGCTTAAGAAGCTGTAGTTTTTGCTCCTCAGTCAAATGGATATTGAGTAAATCACAAGTGAAATTCAACGCGTCTTTAGTACAAACAGAAAAGTGCTCATAACGTTGCATCAATCCACGACGGAAAGAATATTCTAATTGCTTTGCTCGCCACGAATCGGAAAACAACTGCGCTTTACTGCCAACCAAACTTTCTAATTGCTGCAACACCCCCTGGGTGTCTATTAGTGTTCCATAAACATCAAATGCCAAGTTTAGCTTCATACAACCCTTCCCCACTTTTACCATAAATTTAAGCCTATTAGGTTTCAATTAAAAGGCTAAACAAGATTCATAATTAGATTTTCCAAACATCACCGTTGACTTTAACGTACCGTTCGGTACAATGCAAACCATTAAACCGTACCTATCGGTATAAAAAATACTAAAATAACCCAAAATTTGAGGAACATTAGATGACAACATTGACTATCCACACTATAGAATCCGCACCAGCAGACAGTAAACCATTGTTAGAAAATTCAGTGAAAGGATTTGGTATGCTACCAAATCTGCACGGTGTACTAGCAAGCTCGCCGCAAACACTTGAGGCTTACCAAAGATTACACCAGTTATTTATGGATACCTCTTTTGACGCAGAAGAGCTGACCGTGGTTTGGCAAGCGATTAATGTAGAGCACGGCTGTAGCTATTGCGTGCCGGCGCACACTTTTATTGCAAACTCTATGAAAGTTGACCCAGCGATCACAGAAGCGTTGCGTAATCAAGAACCAATGCCAACTGCTAAATTGCAAACATTGTTTGATACAACAATTACCATTGTGCGTAATCGTGGAATTGTATCCCAAACAGATTTAGACAAATTCTACGCTGCGGGTTACGGTGAGCAGCAAGTGTTAGAAATTATTTTGGCATTGTCTCAAAAAGTGATTAGCAATTACACAAATCACATCGCTAGCACGCCAGTAGACAAACCGTTTGAACAGTTTGCATGGTCTAAAGAAGCGTAATATTTAATCGTACAATCACTATAGGAGTGATGATAATGGACAAACAATATACCCCACCCGACATTTGGACTCACGACGCTGAAAGTGGGGGTCAATGGGCAAGTATTAACCGCCCGGTGTCAGGCGCGACACACGAAAAAGCGTTGCCAGTGGGCAAACATCCATTGCAGCTGTACTCGATGGGCACCCCCAATGGTCAAAAAATCACTATTATGTTGGAAGAGTTGTTAGCATTGGGCAAAGACGCCGAATATGATGCTCATATGATCAAAATTGGTGAAGGTGATCAATTTTCATCAGGCTTTGTCGACCTCAATCCTAATTCTAAAATTCCAGTCTTGGTGGATCACTCCTATGAAGAAGCGTTGCCTGTTTTCGAGTCAGCGTCTATTCTCATTTATCTCGCAGAGAAATTTGACGTTTTACTTCCAAAAAATGTAGTTGAACGCACTCAAGTAATGAACTGGTTGATGTGGCTGCACGGTTCTGCCCCCTATTTAGGGGGCGGCTTCGGACACTTTTACCATTATGCGCCAGAGAAATACGAGTACCCAATTAATCGTTTCACCATGGAAGTTAAACGCCAATTAGATGTGTTAGATAAGCAACTCGCAAAGAGTACGTTTCTTGCGGGTGATGAATTAAGCATTGCTGATATAGCAACTTGGCCATGGTACGGCAATCTTGTTATAAACAACTCATACGAAGCCAAGGACTTCCTGCAAGTTGAAGATTACAAACATGTACAACGTTGGGCAAAAGCCTTGTTAGCTCGCCCCGCATTTCAACGAGGCCGCATTGTTAATCGCAGTTGGGGAGAACCTTGGGAGTACCTTGAAAATCGTCATAGTGCTGAAGATATTGATAATGTTTTAAAATTAAAACCAGAGTAACGGTTTGCCCCCGTAAAAACGATTATTATAAATGCCAAACAAGCTTAGGGTTGTTTGGCTTTTTTATTAATAAAAATCAATTGTTTGATTTAGCATGCAAACAAACATTTTCACTTTAGGCATCAAAAAATCCATTCCTGTGATCATGCGGCATCCCTCACAGCACTATTTACAGAGACTGTCACCTTAAATACCTTAAATACCTTAAATACTTTAAATGCGACACCTAAAAACCGGAATACAGTCAAACTTGATGATTGATAATAGTGAAGTTAACGCTTGAAAAGAGTTGCTTAAGACCTATTTATCAATGAAGAATATTTTTGAAAAAGACTCATGCTGCCTATTTTATTACCGTTGTTTATTGGTGTTGTAATCATTGCCGTCATAATCGGCAAACCCTATTGGCGTGAATTCAAACGAAAAAGAGTAAATCAAGTGCCCTTTCCAAAGGAGTGGCGAAAGATTCTGAAACACAGAATGCCCTACTTTAGAAAAATGCCTGCGGATTTACAATTACAGTTAAAACAGCATATCCAAATATTCTTAGCCGAAAAAGAGTTTATCGGCTGCAATGGTGTCATAATTTCCGATGACATCAGAGTAACGATCGCAGCCCAAGCCTGTTTATTATTGCTCAACCGTAAAACCGACTATTACCCAAAACTACGCACAATATTAGTCTATCCTCGCGCCTTCACTAAGCAACAACAAACTCGCAGCTCAGACGGTGTGCATTTTAGCCAACATGTCGCAATGTCGGGAGAATCTTGGGGGTTTGGTAAAATTGTATTGTCTTGGCAAGATACCCTCGATGGTGCTTATTTACCTGACGATGGCCACAATGTGGTGATCCATGAGTTTGCACATCAATTAGATCAAGAAGACGGTTTAGCCGACGGTGCGCCAATTTTAGGTAAAGCTCAAAGTTACGCCTGTTGGGCTGATGTTTTTTCAGATCAATTTAAACAACTTAAATACCAGGCTAATTCTGGCAGCCACTCAATATTTGATTATTATGGCGCTACCAATCCTGCCGAATTCTTCGCAGTGGCAAGTGAAGTGTTTTTTGAAAAAGCTAAACAACTCAGGCATGAACATCCAAAACTCTATGAACAATTAAGTTTGTACTACCGCGTAGACCCTAGCCTTTGGTAAACGTAGACGACCTATTAGACTCGGTATCTCTTTAGCTAACAATAATGCAACGCAACGATTTAGATTGAATTGAACCTAAACTGCGTAGTAGCAATTGAAAATTGAGTGTTAAAAGTACAAAAAATACGTGTACATAATCAATCAACGTATGCAGCTATCTATTACACTTTTAGGTATGCCAACATCAACCCTAGATAGAATTATGCAGAAATGGAATTTTAGTCATCAAGTTTGTTCAATGTTCAGTATTGTCAGCCTTTTGGGAATACTGCTAAGTCAATCTAGTTTCGCAAGTTCCAGGCAAACAATTGCGCAAAGCGAACAGACAGTACCAGGCAATAACGGACAATTTAATATTTTTTTGGGTGCGACAATTAACTCTTTCAACGAGGTGATATTTACAGCTCAATTAATAAATACCAGTGAAGGTGAAGCAGATGATACCGCACTTTATCGCATGGCATTGCCCAGCACAGTCAATCCAGCGGTTATTACCCTTGAAGAAGTCATTAGAGAGAATCAATTATTAACCGTTAGCGATCGTTCGTTTCATATAAGCGATTTATATATTGATATTTCTTTTAGGATAACCAATCGACCACTCAGCGACTCCCTAGCTGCCGGCGATTTCACTAATTTGGCCTTGATGTTACCCTTAGTACCGAATTCTAACGAACTTGGCAATTCAATTATTGCGGTAGAATCTGAAAATTCAATTGTTCTAATTGCTGAAGCAGGTGCAACTGTTGAATCGGGAAATGGTGAGTACCGAGAATTTAATATATTTAGCTTAGTTGGAATTGGCAGTAACAACCAGGTTATTTTCTTTTCAAGTTTAGACAATACTGAAAATGACACAGAAGACAACACAGCTTATTTTAAACGTTCTAATGACAACTCAATTGATGAACTTGTGCGCAAGGGTGATTCAGTAAATGGCGGCATTTTAACTCATCCTGGCGGGCTAGAAACCAACGACAACGGCAACGGTGTATTTTCAGGCCAAAATGACTCCGAAGACGTCAATAACAATTCAGGTTTATATAAAGTTTCCGGTTCTAGCTATTCTCTGGTTGTCCATGAAGGTGATTTAGCCCCCACTGATGATACAGAAAATCGTTATTTTTCCGCATTAACTGATGCTCGAATTAATAACCATAATCAAATAGGTTTTAAAGGAATGTTGCAAGATGAAAACGGGTTTGCCGTGACAAATGGCTCTGGTCTGTTTTTAGCCGACAACTTATCCATTAAAAATATTCTACAAAAAGGCCAAGCGACACCAGATGGTACTGCCACGTATGGCAACCTACTTAGCCCCTTCAGCGCTACACCGCGCCCGGCGATGAACGATTTGGGACAATTGGCCCTAATAGTCGACTTATTAACCGAAGATGCTCAGATTAACGGGGTATTTAGAGCATCGGAAACAGAGGTGTTAGAACTAGCCAGAAAACACCTGAGCTATGAAGATGGCAGCCTACGAAATTTTCAAGATCCGGCAATCAACAATAGTGGCTTAGTGGTATTTCAAGCCGATTTGGCTTTAGAAGAAGTCTTCGATGATGAAGGCGCTTATCTGCGGACAGAAGATATTTTGATTATCACAGATGGGGTACATTACGAAACCATAGAACGCGGGGGACGGGAGCATAACGGTAAAGTTATCAGCGAGATTTTTTTTAATAACAATCCATATGGCCCAGCAAATGGTTTAAGCGATACAGGCACAGTGGTATACACAGTAAGGTATGAAGATGGCCATCGAGGGATTCTCGCCTGGATACCCGACTTTGGTTGGCGTACTGACGTGACACACGGCGTTTGGGATGATGTGTCACATTGGGATTTTGGCGGTTTACCTGACCAATTTACAGATGTCATTTTAAACCCCGAGCAACCAACCGACATTCTTGGGCCCATTGCAGACACAACAATCAAATCACTATCGTTAGGCGGCACTTCTGGCAGTATTGACCTCACCCTTCAAAACAGTACTTTGAGCATGACCGGTGGCTTGGTAGTTCACTCTGGTTCAAGCATTTTTGGGCAAGGCAGCATAGATTCAAGTGTACAAAATGAGGGGCTCATAGAGGTATTGGAAAATCAGTCACTAACAATATCCGGTGAGATGATTAACGATGGTCAAATTACCATTAATGAAGGAAGCCAATTAACTTTCCTAGCAAATTTTACAGGGGTAAACCCCATTCAAGGAAACGGCACTGTCACTTTTAATGGCGAAATACAGTTAACTGATGAACCAGGCCTGTTGACCATTCAAGGCAGTTTAAATTTGACCGAGGATAGCGCACTAAAAATAGCAATTGCAGGATTAGAACGAGGTGAAAGTTATAGTGCCATTGATGTTGGAGATACAGTCTCCTTAGGAGGCACATTGCAATTAACTATTTCAGATAACCTGAATTTAAGCGATGGCGACACCGTCGAGTTATTGCAGGCCGGACAAATTTCAGGTGAGTTTGATAACTTAATGGTTCCTGATTTAAGCGAACAAGGCTTGCAACTGTCCGTCAACCAATCGACGACTAAACTAGAACTAGTAGTAACGCAAGATGCTGATCCTCTCGATACAGATGCAAGCTCTGGAAGCGGCGCAATAAATATAGGATTGTTTCTATTGTTACTGCTTCCCTTAATCAGATATATTGTTGATAGCAAAAGGGCTGAATAAGCTCAAACGACATTTTTCGTTTAAGTTGGTAATCAAAATTTATCTCATTGGAAAACGGTTAATGCAGTCAGTTAAAACTTTATTAACTGACAATAGTCTGTTTCAACTGCATTAAAGAGCCATATTAGCTATTTAGAATTTGATGCAATGGCCGGCTTTGTGTAAATAAAAAATACCTAAGTTCATTCGCGCAAATCTATACTGTGCTTAGGCCCGAAACAATACTGTTAAATCTACACTGTCGAAACTACTCTGCCAAAACGATGCAATCCAAACAATGCGCTCCATACTCTGCCACTAACGGTATCTTGTCATAGGTTTGATAAAAAGCATGTTGTGCTGTCTATTCTTATTTATCTAGTGGTAAAATAATTACAATCATACTGAATACCTCAAAACCTATTTGTTTGCCTTTGAGTAATTCTATCGTTTTTAGACACGAAATTAACACTGTCAAGAACCCTATGCTTATCTGCAGTAAATACAGGGAATTCCTGTCATAGATTACCTTTTAGATTTAGCTTGGTTGTACAAAGATAAAAATTACTATGAATATACCGCGCTCTTTACCCCTACGTATTTTAATCGTAGTGCCCTTTACCTGTTTGCTTATTAGCGCAACAGCTATTTTTGCTGGAGTGTCTTACAATAATAATCGCGCTGTAGCGATAGAAATGGCGCATACTTTCAACGAGTTAATTAGCCAACACCTCGAGAGCTACATAAATAATACCATGGATCTAATGCCTACCTTGGTGTTAAATAATGCCCAAGCATTAAAAAAAGGCGTACTCTCCAGCGATGACCCCCTTAGCAACTCTCCTTGGCTATTAAATCAATTACGTCAATCTGATCAACTCAACTTTGTAACTCTGGCATTCAATGATGGGGGCTATATCGCAGCCTCCAGACCCCCGCAAAATAGTAGTACTCTAGAAATAGCCACCAACTTGATGAATGATGAAATGCATTTGCAAGGGTATTCGTTAAATAAGCAAGATTTGCCCAGTGAACTGCATAAAGATATTGGCTTTTACGATCCTCGCTTACGCCCCTTTATGCGTTGTGCCATCACACAACCACAGACCCCATGTTGGGGCAAGGTTTACCAATATCTTGAAGGTAAAAAGTACGCAATTAGTTTTTCACGGGCGATAAGAAATGAACAAAACGAACCCATTGCCGTAGCAGCGGTTGATATGAGCCTCAATCGCTTAAGTGAATACATTAATAAACTCAAATTGAACAACCAGAGCATCGCTTTTTTGTTTGAACAAGACGGAACCCTGCTTGCTTCAACGAAGGAAAATTACTTGGTCGCCAATCCGTTAACCAATACACGTTTCACCTTAAGCAATCATCCAAATACCTTACTAAATGACTTGGCAGCATTCCTTCATCTTGGCTCTTCTGAAGAACTCATAGAGTTGAATAATCGCGATTACGTTGTCACCTCAAAAGACATTCAGTTAGGTTATGGGAAAGTATGGAAGCTGGCAGTTCTACAACCCCTTGACGTGACCATATCCGTGATTAAAGGAAAAACTTCCGATACCATTATTCTGATCTTAGCCACTTTATTAGGGATGATTGCTTTAGGTGCGGCAGTGACAAAGCTAATTGCCAAGCCCATTGAGAACATCAGTAAAATGGCCTTAGATGGCGCGTTAGACGAATTGGAAAAAGCGCCTTTCCAACATAGTTTTATACCCGAAGTGAGGCGTTTATCTTCAAGCTTGGCCCGTTTAGCAAGTGCCCAAATTGTCTCCATTACTCAACTTGAACAACGTGTAGTCCAGCGCACAACAGAGCTCGAAAAAGCCAACGTTCGTTTATTAGCACTATCTCAGAAAGATCCCTTGACCGGAATTGCTAATCGAAGAGTTTTTGATGAAACCTACCGACTTCAATGGGCTTTGGCCCAGCGTCAACAATCGCCAATCGCACTTATCTTATGTGACGTTGATCAATTTAAAGCATTCAATGATAATTACGGTCATCAAAAAGGAGATGCGGCACTGATCCGGGTCGCTAGTAGTATTCTCAAGCAAATTAAGCGTCCAACCGACTTACTGGCTCGTTATGGCGGCGAAGAATTTATATTAGTCTTACCGCAAACTGACGAAAAAGGTGCTTGGGAAATCGCAGAAAGAATCCGCAACGCCGTAATTGCAGAAAATATCCCCCGTGATGATCAAAAGAACTTTCCGTATATAACCTTAAGTGTGGGATTTGCGTCTATGGTTCCCACCCTTGAGGACGATCGCAAATCACTGCTTAGTCAGGCTGACCAACAACTTTATATTGCCAAAGCGAACGGCCGTAACCAAAGTCGGCCAAGGGTTTGCTAAATATTGGCGTTATCAATAGGGTCTTGGCTTTACTGTTATTTGTCACGATAGAATAATCTACGCCAGGTTAACTTAATAATGATGGGCGCGGAAACAAACAGCCTAAATGAAAGCTAAGTCGCCGAGCCGGCAACTTAGCATGAATCGAGAATAGAGCGGTATTAGGAGAATTTGGCCAGGGTAAATTTAGTATCTTCAGTGCGCAATAAATATAGTGCGAAACACGCTGCCCACATTGGCCATGCTGCAAAGAATAATAAGTTATTGAATGGGTCTAAGTATTGATTCATGGCCGATAACGTCGATCCTCCGTGAAGCAAAAATATCAGACCGTAGGTGATACGCTTTTTCACACCAGCGACAAATGCTATGACCAGTAAAAGCTGCAATGCCCCTAAGATATAAGCCATAGTTTCGCCCATACCGGGAATTGAATAAAATTTCTCAAAAATTCTAATGCTGTGCCCTGGATTAATAAATTTATCCAATGTCCAAACAAACATGACTAAGAAAACGCCTAGTCTCATTGCTAAAAGCGACCACTGTAAGCGGCTGCGAATTTCGTTAGGAAGTACTTCACTCATTTAAATTCCTTAGTAACTCAGTTAATTATTTTTTATTTGACGTCTCTAGTCGACGCAACGATTGACCTAGATGAGATTTCAGCCTTTCTAGCGCCGTTACCTAAGATCAGGAATATCATCAGACCGACTCTTCTAAATTTTCTTTCAGCTTTTTTTAGTTGTTTAGAACTTTCTCGGTGGATAATACATATATAGAGACCAACAACATGAAGTTCTGTTGGTATAAAGCGGAAGTAGAGAAAGCACTTAGGCGATGAAAAAGTGCTGAAGCATTTTTTATCACTCTGGGTAAACCATAATTAATGTTTATATAAATAACTAAATTTCAATTTATTTGTAATAAGTGTGCAATAAAAATCGGCACAGCTAGGTCTTTAGGCTCAGAGTGATTAATTTTAGGAACAGCAATGGTAACCAAATCACAGCAGTTGTTAGTCGGTGTTAGTTTGATTATGACCTACCCCGTTGCAGCTCAAGACAATAATATTGAACATGTAATAGTGACAGGCGAAGTGCAGCCAGCCCTTGTTTTATCACCTAAGAACGCGGTCATCGATGGTCCATTCGGGAAAGATAAAAACTTAACGGAAATTGCTCGCTCAATATCCTCTATTTCTGAGGATATGTTAGAGCAATTGTCTATTGATGACTTGCAAGACGTGCTGACGTTAGTGCCAAATACTTATTCAGCAAGTGGTTTTGGGGCGCCAAGTTTACCGACGATTCGTGGCCAGCTAGGTGAATTATTTCAACAAGGTATGCGACGTCAAGCAGGTAACAACGGCTTTGGTATCCCCCTGTCTTTTAACAGTGTCGGCCAAATCGACGTAGTAAAGGGTGCCCCTTCTGTCATTTTAGGCTCAAGTCAAAGAAACGGCGGTTTTGTTAATCTAAACAATAAAGTGGCTTCTTTATCTGGTACCGATATCAAAGTTCAGGCTAATGCAGGAAGTTGGCAACATTATCGTGCTCAGTTAGATATAAATACTGCCATTGAAGAAGGTAAGAGCGGGATTCGCGTAAGCGCTGAGTATATCGACAATGATAGTTATTTCGACTACAGCGGATTTCAGAGTGAAGATTTATTCGTGACATTGCGCTTGCTGCCTGATGACAAATCTAGCTGGGATATCAGTTTCGAATATTATGACGTGGATTTCACTGACAACGCAGGTATTAACCGTCCTACCCAAAACTTGATAGACAATGGTTTATATATTACCGGGCAAGGTATTCAACCTAATGGTTCAGACATCCCTGGTGCATTCGCCGTTGTGTCACCAACCGGTGAAGTGGCAATTCCTCGTAGCACGGTGTTAACTGATCCCGACAACATCAATAATGCACAAACATTTGTTTTGCATAGTACTTACCTGCGAGAATTAAATTCAATCCATAGTTTAACCAACCGAAGCTACTTTCAATATTTAGACCGCGAAGAGATTGCCCAAAACAGTTTTGTGGAGATTATTGATGGTGCAAAAACGGCGCAAAACCGTACTGAGATTCACTCCATTTGGGATGCAGAGCAACAAACAACTTGGGGGATTGACATACGTTACAACAATGTATTGGGATATAGTCAATTTACCACCGAAGCCGACTTGCCTATTGATTTACTTGGCAGTATCGAACAACGTCGAATTCCGCTAACTGACGCGCAAAAAGCACGATTAGTTGAGTTAAGACCTGGGGTTTTTGTGTCTCCCGGTGCTAATTACGATATTGACAGCGATGGTTCAAATGACTTTTCGTTATCTGACACCACTGATTCGACAACGTGGCAAACGGGTTTATTTGTGGAACAGGAAAGTGATTGGAACGATCGCTTTAGCACCACCGTCGGCATCCGAGCCGATCACTACAATGTTCAGGTCAGAGATGCGCTGGCACCATTAGGGCAAATAGCAGCCCAAGACTCATTCTCTACTTGGTTATACTCTGGCTCGGCCTCAGCACGCTTTAAAGTAACTGACTCTGTGGTGTCTTACGCTACTTATAGTTATAACGAAGCAACCTCTAACAGTATGGGCGGCGGAACCGTTTTAGGTGCAGACAATAAAATTAACCCTTTGAACTTTGCAACCGAAAATACACTTTATGAGGTTGGCTTTAAATACTCTCCTGCTGATACACCTTGGTATGCTGATGCCTCAATATTTGAACAATCTCGCAGTTTACGCAACCGAGACGGTAGCAATACAGGGATAATCGCCAAGGGTTTTGAAGCTCAAGTGTTTTATCAAGGAAAGGTGTTTTGGGCTAACCTTGGATACAGCTATTTAGATGCTCGCTACGATAACTCCGCCAGTGCCCAAGACTCTCAACAAGTAGCTGATGCGTTCGACAACTCGCGACCTGATATTATTCAAGGCACCGGCATAGGCGCTCCTAACTTCGCGGGTTTTGCCCCATCAAATCAACCAGTACAAGGCATTCCGCAGCAAGCAGTTTCCATCAATGCAGGATATCAAATATTGGATAATTGGGATGTCTCTGGCTCTGCCATTTATACTAAAAGCTATCCTCTGGATTACCTCGCAACCGTGTTAATACGCGACCAAATAACCATTAACTTGAATACTAATATTGCGCTGACAGAGCAATCGAGTTTGCGCTTAGAAGTGCGTAATTTAACCGATGAAAAAAACTGGCGCCCGGTATTTGAAGGCGGCTATTTTGGTTCAACTTTAGTTTTCCCTGAACTTCCGAGAAATGTTCAGTTAACTTATACATACAATTTTAAGGCTTAAACACCACATGAACAGTAAACGTGTAATATTGATCATTGTCATTGCTGCATTAATTGCTAGCTTTTTTATCTTTGATCTTAACCAATACCTCACCCTTGAAAGCTTAAAGAGCAATCAACAAGCATTGGCTGGATACATTGAAGCTAACTGGTTAGTGGCATTTTTTGGCTATTTAATTATATATGCAGTCGCTACTGCGTTAAGCGTGCCAGGTGCAGCCATTCTTACACTAGGCGCTGGCGCATTATTTGGCTTCGGATGGGGATTGTTACTTGCATCATTCGCTTCAAGTATCGGCGCGACTCTCGCATTCTTAGCATCCCGTTTTTTATTGCGAGATTGGGTTAAAAGCACCTTCTCGAAAAAGCTGGAGTCTATCGATAAAGGAATCGAAAAAGACGGTGCTTTTTATCTGCTAAGTTTGCGTTTAGTACCACTATTTCCTTTCTTCATCATTAACTTAGTAATGGGTGTTACCGGTATCAAAACCTGGACTTACTACTGGGTTAGCCAAATCGGTATGTTAATTGGTACAGCTGTTTACGTAAATGCCGGTACCCAGCTAGTTGAAATTAATCAATTGTCTGACATTATTTCCGGCGATCTGATTTTATCCTTTGTGCTGTTAGGTATCTTCCCTATTCTGGCTAAATTTATACTCAGTGCGTTGCAGCAGCGCCGGGTATATAAAGGTTGGAAAAAACCCAAAACATTCGATCGTAATCTGGTTGTGATTGGAGCAGGCTCTGCCGGTTTAGTTACCGCCTATATTGCTGCTGCCATCAAAGCAAAAGTAACCTTAGTTGAACGTCATAAAATGGGCGGCGATTGTCTAAATACTGGTTGTGTGCCATCTAAAAGTTTATTACATGCAAGTAAATTAGCGCACATTCATCACACATCACAAAATGCCGGCGTAACCTACGATGCACCCAAAGTAGATTTTAAAGCGGTGATGAACAAAGTTCACAGTGTCATTAAATCTATCGAGCCCCATGATTCTGTAGAGCGATACGAGTCATTGGGCGTGAATGTTGCTATCGGCGATGCCACAATCGTTTCGCCTTGGCAGGTAGATATTCAAACCGCAGATGGAGTGCAATCTCTGACCACTCGCAATATTGTAATTGCTACCGGAGCTCGCGCTTTTGTACCTGACATTCCAGGTTTGAAAGAGATTGATTATTTAACGGCTGATAATCTTTGGGAGATCCAAGAACAACCTAAACGCCTAATTGTGCTTGGTGGAGGTCCAATTGGTTGTGAATTATCACAAGCGTTTGGTCGCTTAGGCACCCATGTGACCCAAATAGAACGTGGCGACCAGGTGTTAAGTAAAGAAGATCCAGATGCGGCTAAGCATTTGCAAATTCAGCTTGAAAAAGATGGTATCGATTTACGCCTGAATACCAGCGCTATGGCAGTTGAAACCAGCACCGAAGGAAATGTGTTAGTTGTTGAATTTGAAGGTAAACAAGAACGTATTCCATTTGATAAAATTTTAGTAGCTGTTGGCCGTCAAGCGAACTTAACAGGGTTTGGATTAGATAAACTGGGCATCGAGACAGACCGTACTATCATTACTAATGACTTTTTACAGACTAAGTATCCTAATATTTTAGCGGCCGGTGACGTTGCAGGTCCATATCAGTTCACTCACACGGCAAGCCATCAAGCTTGGTATGCCGCAGTAAATGCGCTGTTTAGACCATTTAAAGTCTTTAAAGTGGATTATAGTGTTATCCCTTGGGCAACCTTCGCTGAACCAGAAATTGCTACAGTAGGCCTAAATGAAGTAGCCGCAAAAGAAAAAGGTATTGAAGTTGAAGTGACTCGTTATGATATTGGCGGCCTAGACCGCGCGTTGGCTGATGATCACGCACGAGGCTTTGTTAAAGTGTTGACGAAACCTGGAAAAGACAAAATTCTGGGAGCCACCATTGTAGGTGCAAATGCCGGCGAACTATTAGCCGAGTTTGTTTTAGCCATGAAACATGGATTAGGTCTAAATAAACTTTTGGGTACTATTCACATCTATCCTACGATGGCAGAAGCGAATAAAAACGTTGCAGGAAATTGGAAGAAAAATAACGCACCTCAAAAACTACTGGCTTTCGTTGAGCGTTTTCACACGTGGCGACGTAAATAGCTTAACCAATGGGGTGATAAGGTTGTTTTAGTGCGAGCATCTAACTAAATTTAGCGACGCTTGCCTTCTCCCCTATTCTGCTCACCGAGGCAATTATAACCTAGTGGTTAATTACCAAGTTAACCACAGAGTATGTGTACTTTATTTCGTATTTTTATAAATGATAATTTAACGGAAAATGATATGTTTACGTTTTTAAGTAAAATCAAAGTAATGGTTACCAACAGTGTTTTGGCTGGCACCATATTTACTGTTTTAATTTGTGTAAAATCACAGGCTGCTGACTTTGATCATCGTTACGATAGTTACAATCAATTGTTAGCGCAGGTTGTACAAGTCTCCGATGACAAAAAACAAAGCAGAGTGAAATACCAACAATTAGTGTTGAAAAAAGAGATTTTAGAAGACGCTTTAACGGGATTTTCAATTGTCACTAAAAGCCAATATGATGATTGGGATACGCAACAACAATTGAGTTTTTTAATCAACGCATACAATGGGTTTACCCTAAAGCTGATTGTTGATAATTGGGATGAATTTAAACAAGGTGATGCAGAATCTATTCGTGACTTAGGTTCACTTTTTAGTTCACCTTGGGAAAAAAAGTTTTTTATGCTTTTTAACAAAAAACATAATTTAGACGACATTGAGCACGAAATGATCCGTAAATGGTTCAAAGAACCACGTATTCATGCAGCATTAGTGTGTGCTGCGGTATCATGCCCTCCCCTTCGAAATGAAGCGTTTACAGCCGATAAGTTAAACACACAATTAGACAATCAGATGCATCTATTTTTAGCGGATAATAGCCGCAATGGGATCATCTTAAAAGGTCAAAAAGGTGAAGCGTCCCTTTCTTCGATTTTTAAGTGGTACCGTGAAGATTTTGAAAAAGGTCAACAAGGGTTTAACTCATTATACGACGTGCTTAGGGTTTATAGTGATGCCCTTGTGAGCAGTGACAATGATGCAGAGACTAAACGTAATATCATTAAAAACGCCAACTACCCCATTACATTTAAAGATTATGATTGGCGTTTAAATGACGTGGCCAACTTTTAACATGATGGTATCTATTATTATCAGAGCTTACCTATCAATAGCGATAATATTGCTGATGTTAGCCAGTTTAATGCCGTTGGCCCACGGGCAAGAAACTCAACGGGACAACGCCGCGAAGATGACAGCAAGTACACAGTGGCAAAAAATCTTATCTGACGCCCGTGGTGAAACAGTTTACTTTTACGCTTGGGGCGGCTCAAAACCGGTTAATGACTACCTGCGCTGGGCCGCGAAGGAAATTGCCAGTCGTTATAAGGTACGTTTGCGACATGTCAAAGTAGCTGATATTAGCGAAGCGGTGAGCCGCTTGAAAGCTGAGTCTGGTAAACAAAGTGCCATCGACTTGCTGTGGATAAACGGCGAAAATTTCAGTTTTTTGAAACAACAAGAACTGTTACTTGGTAATTTGTGGTCAAGTATTCCCAATAGTGCAATGTTAGCAGTTCAAGCACTCTCACTACAGAATGATTTTGGGGTTCCCATTGATGGATTTGAAGTGCCATGGGGAGTGGGTCAATTTAATATGATTGCCAACCCAAATATATTTAATCTCAATATTGCTGGTAAAGTGAACGACAGCAAAATCACGCCAACGATTATTCTCAAGGCAGCCCAACAATATCCCAATAGGATCAGTTACCCTAGACCGCCAGAGTTCCATGGGACAACCTTTTTGAAGCAACTTTTAGTGGGCCTTAGCCACAACGATAAACGACTGTTTGAATATGCTACCCCTGAAGCCCAGGCAAAACTGTTACCGTTGTTGTGGGATTATTTAGATCAATTGCATCCGTTAATCTGGCAACAAGGACGAGCTTTTCCTAGTTCAAACACAGAGCAACTTTCTCTGTTGCAACAA
This sequence comes from Aliiglaciecola aliphaticivorans, assembly GCF_054782055.1. Lineage (NCBI taxonomy): Bacteria > Pseudomonadati > Pseudomonadota > Gammaproteobacteria > Alteromonadales > Alteromonadaceae > Aliiglaciecola > Aliiglaciecola aliphaticivorans. The sequence continues at coordinate 66,156 of NZ_BAAGTF010000040.1, read as the reverse complement.
AACAAATTAGATATGGCTGTCAGTTTTAACCCAAATCAATTAATTAAAGAGCAGCAAGAAAAACGATTACCCCCATCTGCGCAACGTTTCCATTTCACTCAAGGCGCGATAACAAACAGCCACAATTTGGCTATTCCGAAGGGAGCCCAAAGCCCAGCCAGCGCAAAAGTTGTGATCAACTTTTTATTAAGTGAAGACGCTCAGAAACAAAAATTAAACGGCAGTTGGGGGGATCCAACGGTTATTGCTCCGCTACTTGATCCAGCGTCAACCTTGCCTTCGCAACAAGAACTGCATAGTTCTTGGCAGCAAGTTATTGAAGAACAATGGCAACAAAAATACGGCGCTTAACCCTCTCCACGGGCTGGTTTATTGTTACGTTAGTGGCAGGACTGCCTTTGTTTGGCATTATCGTTGGTTTATGGCCATCGGTGGCTATTTCTTGGCGTGACTTAATAGAATTTTTTACCTACAACGGCATAGCAACGTCAGTGTTAAGCACACTGTTTGTATCGCTGACTGCGCCTCTTGTCGCGCTTTACATCAGTTTTATGGTGTACAGCCAATATCGTTTTAACCCCCGCTGGCAAGCACTGGAAAAAAGACTCGCTCCGTTGTTGTCCTTACCTCATTTAGCCGTCGCCTTAGGGTTAGTTTATTTATTTAGCTCAGGTGGTTTACTGTGGTCGTCACTGTGGGGCATATTCGGTGCCACCGCGCCACAATGGTTAGGATTGCCCCACAAAAGTTTAGTAACCCTGTTACTGGCAATGAGTATCAAAGAGGTCCCTTTTTTCCTATTGATCTTCAGCGCCCTTGGTCGCCAGTTGCCGATAAAATCATGGTTATTGCAAGGTAGAGCCCTAGGCTATAGGGAAACTACCAGTTGGTGGTTATTAGTTTTTCCGGTTTTGTTAAAACACTCTCGTTTAGCGCTGCTTGCTGCTATGGCTTATACTTTGTCGGTGCTGGATATAGCCCTATTGGTTGGCCCCAATATCCCAGAGTTATACGCTGTCGTACTGTATAACTGGCAAACTGGCTTCACTGTTGATGAGCAAGCCTTGGCATTTGTAGGTAACCTTGTACTAATAGTGATGCTAAGTATATTAATTGCAGGCATATATACACATGAGTGGTGGGCCGTACGAAATTTACGCCATCACGCTATTCGTAGAACGTCATTAAAAATAATTCGCGTTAGCCGTTTATTTAGCCATTGGCTTGGCTTTTTTAGCCTTTTAACCCTAAGCATTTTAATCACATTTTTAATCTGGTCATTGGGTTGGAACAATCAACAAAACATGCTCAGCACAACCCCGATAGATTGGTCTTTTGGGTTATGGCGAGACGAATGGTTTTTTATGCGAGGTCCGCTGTTAAATAGCCTTTACATTGCTTTAGTTAGTAGTATTGTTGGAGTGTTAACAACCCTTTTAGCCTTAGAGTTACAGCGACAAGCAAAACGTTACCTTCCAGATTATATTTGGTTAATGGCGATTCTGCTGCCGCAACTAAGCATGGTCTATGGCTGGCAAATATCCCACACGGCGTTGAATGGGAGTTATCATACGGGTTGGGTTGTTATCTCTCACCTACCCTTTACTTTTGCATATAGTTACTTAGTGCTGCGCGGCCCTTTCCAAAGTTTAGATCGGCACTATGAATTAGTAGCTGCAAGTTTTGGCTATAGCTATTGGCAGCAATTTTGGAAATTACGCTTGATGCTGTTACGACCAGCCATGCTGAGTGCTTTGGCCATCGCATTCTCCGTCAGTGTTGCCCAATATATTCCGACACTAATGATTGGCGCAGGTCGCGTCTCTACAATCACCACTGAAGCTGTTGCTATCGCCTCGGGTAATGAACAAAGTATCACCGCGGTTTATATGCTAGTTCAGGCATCATTGCCCTTTGTGGCCTTTTTTGTCGCCAGTGTCGTGTCCCAACGTCTTAGAGGAAGTTTCGATGTTTCGCATCAATAATTGTAAAATTTCAATAGAAAACGGATGCATCGAGCTACCAGATATATGCCTTGATAGTGGGGAGTTATTAGTGCTAACTGGCCCTAGCGGCATGGGCAAGTCGACATTTTTGCATTGGCTTTTAGGCGACAGCCCTGAGCATGCTAAAGTCAGTGGTGAAATAACCTTAAACATGAAGCCGCTTAACTCGGTCAAGATAGAACAGCGCCGTATAGGCTTGTTGATGCAAGATGTACATCTGTTTCCCCATTTAACTGTGCTAGATAACATTTGTTTTGCCCTGCCTGCAAATCTTAAAAACGAAAATGGCAATAAGCTAAGTAAAAATCAACGTCGAGATACCGCACTAGCAATGCTAAAGGAAATTAATCTAGACTACGTTGCCCAACATTATGTTGAACAATTAAGTGGCGGTGAGCGTTCAAGGGTGGGCTTAGTCAGAGCACTAGCAAACAAGCCTGAAGCACTGCTTATGGACGAACCTTTTGCGGCATTAGATCCAAACACTTGCATGCAAGTAAGCCAGTGGGCATTTTCTCAACTTCAATCCCGAGGTGTACCTAGCATAATGGTAAGTCATGATATTAATAACATTCCACCTCAAGCACAGCACATAGACTTAGCTGATTTTTATCGCAGCCTATAATAAATCGCTGCACACAAATAACGTCCCTGCACTGGGACAAAATGATTAAAAACAAGGTAAACCATGATTGACCCTCTTCTAAATCGGCTTTTAAAAAAACCTCTTTGTAGCTTGGCTAAACAACTAATAAAAAGAGGAATCAATGCTGATACGGTAACCTTAGTCGGTTTTGTCATTGGTATGTTAGCCATCCCGGCGATCATATTCGACCACTACTTTTTGGCACTATGTCTAATTTTGTTAAACCGATTAGGAGATGGGCTCGACGGCGCTATTGCAAGAGAGACAGCTCCTTCTGATGCAGGCGGCTTTTTGGATATCACCTTGGATTTTATCTTCTATTCTGCCATTGTTTTTGCATTTATCTGTGCCAACCCGATAGAAAATGCCGTGGCGGGTAGTTTTTTAATGCTCTCATTTATGGCCACAGGTGGTAGCTTTTTAGCCTTTGCAATTATGGCGAGTAAGCATGGTATAGACAGCCCTAACTACCCACAAAAAAGCTTGCATTATATGGGCGGATTAGCTGAAGGTTTTGAAACCATTTTAGTATTGTGTCTATTCTGTTTATTTCCCACTCATTTTGTACTCATCGCCAGTGTGTTTGCATTGATATGTTGGTTAACTGCGGCGATACGAATTTGGGTTGGCTACCATACTCTTTTGGCCACCAAAGACTAATTTTCTTTATTGTTAGATTTTTCACGAAATGGCATGAGCAGAACCGTACTAATCCCTGTATTGCTCGACTCAGATGGATAGTCTTTTAATCCCAACACTAAACCATCATCGCCTGCCTGAGCGTTGTTAGTATAACTATTAAAAAGACGATCCCAGATGGACAAACAAAAGCCGTAATTGCTATCCGTCTCTTTAACGACTTGACTATGATGAATACGATGCATGGCTTGGGTAACAATGACTCTGCGTAACGGCCATTCTAACCAGTTAGGTAATTTAATATTACTGTGATTAAAAATGGCGCTGGCATTAAGCAGTATTTCAAATATAAGAATAGCTTCTACCGGTATCCCTAATAACAGTATTCCTAATGCTTTAACCACTAAACTTAGGGCAATTTCAATGGGATGAAAACGCAGTCCTGTGGATGCATCCAAATGCGGATCGGCATGGTGGACTCTATGCAAACGCCATAAAATAGGCACGCGATGAAATAAGCGGTGCTGCCAATAAATCAAACAATCTAGCATAATCACTGCCAGTAAAATTGCTAGCCAATCGGCTAATTTCAAGACATTCAATAAACCAAAATGAATATCATCGGCGAAAATAGCGACTACCGCTAACCCTGCAGGAACCAATAACCGACCCACCACGGCGCCACAAAACACCAAAAAGAAATTACTCAGCCAGCGTTTGCCATTTGCTACAGGAGAGACCCTATTTGGCAATATTGCCTCCCACACCATCATAACCATTAGTACCACTAAAAAACTACCAATGCGCAGCCACGCTTCATTTTGCATATGAATTCCATACCTCTTATTAAGAGATTTACAAGTTGAGCCTAAAACAATTACTGACCGTATCTATTTGTTCATATATCATAAGTCCATAAAACACGGATATTACAATAAGATCGGAGTACTCTCTATGAAGACCTTGGTAAGCCTAATTAGCTTTCTCGCTATTTTACTCGTTGCACTACCTGGCCCCCTATACAAATTTGGAATTTTGGAGCTCGGCCCTGCGTTTACAGCTTTGCGTTATGGTGTTTTTACTGGTATTGGGGCAATCGTTTTGATTCTAGTTCAACTCATTTTTTTACGTAAAAACATCAGTTGGCCAAGTGTCGCAGTATCCGCTGTTTTAGCTATTGTTGCTGTGGGTTTACCCCTTAGCATTATGAGCAAAGCGAAATCTGTTCCGCCCATTCATGACATCTCAACTGATCTAGTTAATCCCCCTAAATTTTCGGCTATTGCAGCCTTACGTGCAGATGCTCCCAATCCTGTAGAGTACGCTGGCGAAGAAACAGCTAAACAACAACGTGAAGCTTATCCGCAATTGAAGTCACAAGTATATACTCAATCTTCCGCGCAAGTTTTTGGCGCAACCGAAGCCGCTATGAATGATTTAGGTTGGGAACTCGTTAATGCAGATAAATCAGCAGGCATCATAGAAGCTACAGATACCACTACTTGGTTTGGCTTCAAAGATGATGTAATTGTTCGCATTGCCAATGCACAAGCAGGTACAGTTTTAGATGTTCGCAGTAAATCCCGTGTTGGTAGAAGTGATCTCGGTAAGAATGCCGAAAGAATTCAACAGCTTATCGCAAAAATCAATAGCCGCTTATAAACATATTAAGCCTCAATATTTTAGTTAATTAAAATATTGAGGCATTTTCTGGTTACTCAAACATTAGCTAAATCGAGATAAAAATACGCTATTATTTAAATGCGATATACTTCTATGGCTATAACATTTGAATATTAACTTTTAGATAACTTATTTTCGGATCTAATTAAATAGACATGAGACGCTTTTTAAAATCAATACAATCAAGACTGGTGTTACTCATTTTATTGGTAGCCTTACCTGGTATATTCACCCTTGTTTATATGTCGATTGAAGAGCGCCAGCATGCCATCCATGCGGCTCAGCACGAAGCTATAAAAACCGTAGAGGTTACTACTACTTTTCAAGCTTTATTAATCAGAAGAACTGAGAATTTTTTAAAACATTTGTCTACGTTTAGTGCAGTGCTAGAGCCTGATTCTTCAGCATGTAGCGACTTTTTAGCTGATATTATAAAAATAAAAGATATCTACTTTAATATTGGCGTACCAAAAGTTAACGGTGAATTGATTTGCAACGCCAAGCCCCTGAATAAAAGTATCAATGTTTCAGACCGTCCTTATATTCAAAAAGCCATTGCTAGCCGGGAATTTTCAATTGGTGAATACCAAATAGATAGAGCAGCAAATGTAACCAGCATTAACTTTGCCTATCCTGTCATACACCCTCAAAGTAATGAGATTATCGCCGTCGCCGTGGCCGTACTGTCTCTAGATTGGTGGAGTAAACAACTTTCAGATTCTCGTTTACCGCAGAATTCAGTGGCGTACATTACCGATCATGAGCAAAAGGTCATTGCCGCTTTTCCCTATCAACCAGAAATACTTGGTTCGCACATCTCAACTATTCAACCCAGTCTAGAACAATACGAGTCTGATTACGGCATCGACGACCAAGACAGGTTTTATGTGACAAGGCCCCTGCGAAAAGACAGTGAACTGATTAATATTACAGTCGGCATTCCTTTCTCAGAAGAGCTAAACGCTATAAATTCACGTTTGCTAAATACAGCTATTGTTCTTTTGCTCATCCTTGTTCTAATGCTTGCCATTGCTAGTTGGGGTATCCAAAAGACTTTAGTAAACCCACTCAAAAACCTTTTGCAATCAACCAAAGATTTAGAGTTGGGAAGAGATATCGACGATATTCCTAAACAAGGCACTTCTGAACTAATTGAATTGCAACATCGCTTTATGCTGATGGCCAAAACACGTTTGAATGCGGAAAAGCAACTTCAACAAAGTCAAGCGTCCCTTTTAAAAAGTGAAAGTGAATTTTCTGAACATATTAAAAATACCCCTTTAGGCTGTATATCTTGGGATAGAAACCTATTTTGCACGAAATGGAACAAATCCGCTGAAAAGATTTTTGGTTACAGCGCCGAAGAAGCCGTTGGTAAACACGCAACGGATCTTATTTTGGTGCCCGAGTTACGAGAAGAACTGCAAAATGTTTATCAGTTAATTTTAGAGCAAAAAGGCGGTGCTAAAAATACCAATGAGAATCTAACAAAAAACCGTGAACTGATTATTTGTGAATGGTACAACACACCAATTTTGAATCAAAACGGTGATGTCACTGGTGTCACCACGCTGGTTCAAGATGTCACAAAAAACAAACAGAACGAGGCACAGCTTACCTTAGCAGCCAGTGTTTTTTCCCATGCCCGCGAAGGCATTATTATCACCGATACTAAAGGCCATATTATTGATGTCAATCAGACCTTTGTAAATATAACCGGTTATACACGAGAAGAAGTTTTAGGGAGAAACCCAAGCTTCCTTAAATCTCACAGGCAATCCCGAGATTTTTATCAAAAACTATGGAAATCCATCGGGGATAATGGATTTTGGTGCGGGGAAATCTGGAATAAACGTAAAAATAATGAAATTTATGCCCAACTGCTAACCATTAGTGCAGTAAATGATGAAAAGGGTAATGTGAAAAACTATGTGGCCATTTTTACAGATATTTCAGAATTTAAAGAGCAACAACATAAACTCGAACACATGGCCCATTTCGATGTTTTAACCAATCTGCCTAACCGAACTTTGTTAGCGGACCGATTAGGACAAGCCATATCTCAAAGTAAACGCAATGAAAGAATGTTAGCTGTCGTATTCTTAGACTTAGATGGTTTTAAAGAAGTGAACGATAGTTACGGCCATAGTTTAGGTGATGAACTGCTAGTTATTATCGCATCTCGATTAAAAGAAACCATGCGTGAGTGTGATACATTATCGCGCTTCGGTGGAGATGAGTTCGTGGCCGTATTGGCAGACCTTGAGCAATTACAAGACTTTCAACCCATTATAAATCGTATGCTAAAAGCTGCTTCTACGCCAGTAATCATAGATAATATTAACCTAAAGGTATCCGCCAGCATAGGTGTGACATTGTATCCAGCAGATCAAACCGATGCTGACCAGCTTATTCGACATGCCGACCAAGCAATGTATTTAGCTAAACAGAAAGGCAAAAATTGTTATCACCTTTTTGATATCAAGTCTGAAGATGCCATTAAGGCGCGCCATGAAACTTTACTGAATATTAAAGCGGCTTTAGAAAACCGTGAATTTGTCCTTTTTTACCAGCCAAAAGTTAACATAAGAACAGGTGCAATTATCGGGGCGGAAGCATTAATTCGCTGGCAGCATCCTCAGCGTGGCTTGTTATCTCCTATCGAGTTTTTACCCTACATTGAGAATCACCAACTTAGTATAGATGTGGGAGAATGGGTAATTGAAGAAGCGTTACGACAATTGGCAAAATGGCAAAGAAATGATCTGGTGCTTCCCATTAGCGTGAATATTGGAGCCCTACAAATTCAACAAAATAACTTTCCAGAGCAGTTACAAAAGTTACTGACAGCTTACCCTGAAGTTGACCCACAATTTTTAGAACTTGAAGTATTGGAAACCAGCGCGCTAGGTGATTTATTGGATGCGTCTGAAATAATGAAAAGCTGTATTAAATTAGGGGTAAATTTTGCTATTGATGACTTTGGAACAGGATACTCTTCACTCACCTATTTAAGAAGATTACCCGCTAGCTTAATTAAAATAGACCAAATATTTGTACGCGACATGTTAGTCGATCCAGAAGATCGAGCTATCGTAGAGGGTATAGTCGCCCTTGCCAAATCTTTTAATCGTGACGTCATTGCCGAAGGCGTTGAGACAATCGCCCATGGTGTGTCTTTGCTCCAACTAGGCTGTGACTTAGTTCAAGGTTACGGAATAGCAAGACCAATGCCCGCTGCGGACATACTCCCTTGGACAACTAACTGGAAAAATGATGAAGTATGGCGCTTATGGTCGACCGACAAACAAAACTAAAGTAGCATTAACTAGATGATGAGGTATTCTTTCTAGCCAAAAATATGCTGTGCTGGGTACCGCTTCGTTTTTGCGAACTTACCACGCGAGTATCTACTTCGAACCCTGCATCTTTTAGACGCACACTAAATAAATAATCAGGCCCAGCGGACCACACGGCTAACATGCCCTTAGGGTGCAAAACCTGATAAATAGCTGCAATACCTTGCGTTGAGTACAACCAATTATTGTTCCCCTGAGTCAGCCCCTCTGGACCATTGTCAACATCCAGTAGAATAGCGTCATATGTGGGTTTATTTGTCTCCAAAAGTAATTTTACGTCACCAATAACAACCTGTGCACGAGGATCGTTAAGTGGCCGCTTTGCGCACTCCCCTAAAACTCCTTGATTCCACTTAACGACTTCTGGGATTAATTCAGCAACGCTCACTTGAGCACTCTGATTAACCACTTTCAATACCTCAGCCAAGGTATACCCCATCCCTAAACCACCAACCAAAACATGGGCTTTATCGGTGTTTTTTAAATAGGCGCATCCTAACTTAGCCAATTCTTTTTCTGAATTAAAAACACGACTATTCATTAATTCGCCGCGCTTTCCAGTCAAGCGGATGGAAAACGCCTTTTCTCGTTGAAAAAGTGTCATTTCACCGCCACCGGGAATAGCAGCAGAGTCCAATTGAATCCATGGGAGCATAGTTAGCCTAAAGAAAATAAAAAATAATCGCATAGGCTAACACAATTTTTCATCTCAATAAGTACATAAATAAGTTTACAAAGAATCACATTGCGCTCAATTGTTTATAAATTGGTAAAGTAATTAACTTAAAATTGGTTACAATATTGGTTTAGTTAATTCAGAATTTTAAAGAGATCAGAATGAGTAAACTGCGATTTAAAAAAATAGCGCAAGCCAGTATCATCGTACCTTTATCACTTTCCGTTGTTATCGCTTGTTCCAATACTGACAAGAGCCATATGTCTAGGGATAAACTTTCCCCCCAAAGCCCTATTCCTGCCACTAAATTTGACCTATCAAACTGGAAAATTACCGTTCCTGTAGACATGGACAATAATGGCAAAATTGATGAAATTGATATGGCAGAAATGCAAACCTATGTTCACCCTGACTTTTTCTACTTAGATGAAAATGGCGGTATGGTTTTCGCAACGCCCAATAAAGCAATTACCACAGCATCATCAAGCAATACACGCAGTGAACTCCGTCAGGCTTTTCGAGGAACGAATAAAAAAATAAAAACCAAAGCACCAGGTAATAACTTTGCTTTAGCTGCGCATGCCAATGCCTCTCAATTTGCCTCAATAGGCAGCAAAATAGATGCAACACTGAAAGTAGATCATGTCGCGATAAGGGCAAAAAATCCTAACACCCCTGCGGCCTATTCAGTGGTAGTAGGACAAATCCATGCCGTAAAAGATGATAAAGTCATCGCCCAAAATCAAGGGTTTGGTTATGGTAACGAGCCCATAAAAATTTATTTTAAAAAATGGCCTAATCATCAAATGGGTTCTGTTTTTTGGAATTACGAGCGCAACCTAGCTAAAACGGATCCAAATCGTACAGATATTGCCTACCCAGTATGGGGAAATACCTGGAAAAACCCAAATGAACCTGGAGATAAAGGTATCGCGTTAGGAGAAGAGTTCAGCTATCGCATTAATGTGCACCAAAATACCATGTATTTGACCTTTAGCGCTAAAGGTAAAGACGATGTTAAATACGCGATAAACCTAGCTAACAATATTGACGCATATGGTAAGGTTGACGAGAAAGATAACCCACAAGGTTATGCTGGCGACTCCCATTACTTTAAGGCTGGAGCTTACAATCAGTGCAGTACAAAAGACCAGGCTGGCACTCTTTGGTATGCAGGATGTTTAGGTACTGGGAATTGGCAAACAGACAAGATGAATGGTGACTATACCCAAGTAACTTTTAGTAAGTTGACATTGAGTTCACCTCAGGCCCAGTAGATAGCTCAAGCTTTATCTCTACTCGGCACAAAATGCAAAGCAGATAGCAAACGCATGCTCTTACAAGTGGGAGCATGCGACAAAACTAGCGAGAATAAAGTTAATTAAGAAAGTCTTCTAAAAACCACGCTGACAATTCATGTCGACCTTGTAAGTTGCTTTTTGAATAAAGACTAGAGGCTTGTTGTCTAACAGTGGCCTCTTTTGTTTCCCTGACAGAGGCAATTTCTTTTAAGCTTAGACCTTTTAATATTAGTATTGCAACTTGCTGCTCACCAACAGTCAGCCCCCATTCTTTAAACTGCGCCTGAATCACTTGAGCATAATGTTTACGTTCGGTTTCAATTTCGCCGCTGAGGGTTTTAATTTGCATATCTGCTTGTTTTAGTTTTGTCGCTAAGCGATTTAACGACCTAGAGCGTAACCTTAAATCATGAATAAGAAGTAAGGCTGCAATGGCCGAAACAATAACGATAATGGTCTCCCCTAATACATGCCAAATGGGTACATTTAGTTGTATGTCTACAAACACATCCATTGCATTGAGAACCATAATGGTAATTAGCACTAAAATGATAATTCGATCTTTCATTTACTTTCCAATTCTGTAAATTTAATACCAATATTGGTTATATCGAACATATGTTCGATGCCAAGTCCTACATGTGTTTATTGTCCGATTACGCATAAAAATCAATAATATATGCACTGACCTAACCAGTGAGCACTGCAAAACAATGTTTTACCTTCAACCTATTCGAAAACTACTTTTCCTATTATTTTTTATATGGCCTACGTATAATTTTGCCGCCCAGTTAACCCTTAATGATGCATTAAACGCTGCATTAGAAATCCATAAAAAGGAAAACCAAAGCCTGTTAAAGGGTAATGTTGAACAACCTTCAGATTCTTGGTTTGCTAGTCCTCCTACCGTCGGTCTTCTATATTTACACAATCAGCAGAGCCTGGGTTCCAAAGAAACGGAAATCAGTCTCAACTTAGCAATTAAGTCGCGTTTACAAACGGAAATTGATCGGCAGCTGCAAAGTACCATCCCTTTGATTAAGCAGCATGCTTTGCAACAACAAGCATTATTTCTATCTGGACTGATACGGTTTACGATTTGGGAATATAAACTCCAATATGTATACCGTAAACAAGCAGAGCAAAAACTAAACGTTTTAAATAAATTATTGAAGCATTACGAGCAGATGGAACAAGCCGGCAACACTCCTTCTTATTTAACGTTGCTGGTAAAGCAAGAACGCATTCAGGTTGAACTTGCCTTGTTAGATCACCAAAATCAAACACAAACCTTGTTAGCTCAATACACTGATCTTACTGGCTTAAATGCTCTGCCCGATAACACCGAAGAACTCCCCTTTGATGTGAGTGTTGAGATATCTAGCGAGCACCCCGACATACAGGCTTTAGACGCGGTTTGGCAATTAAATATAGCCCAATTTAATGCAGCTTCCAACCACTCTAGACCTTGGAACCTTGCCATTTTTGCTAAACAAAATGAAACAGCAGGGATCACCGACAATCAAATAGGATTGGGTGTGGAAATGCCGTTGTCGATTGGAAACAACTATACTCCCGCTCAGCACAGTGAATTTGTCGCAGCTCATTCGCTTTATGTGATGCAACGTAATCAGACTCAGCAACAAATTCAACAATCCATCTCAAATGCGGCCGGCCAGCTCAAAATTAGCAAAGCACGGCAAAAACTGCTTAATCAATCATTACAGATAACTCAGAAACTACAACCAACCTTAGAAACATTGCTGACTTCAAATACTACGGATCAAGAATGGATCTTGAGAAGGACGCTAGAGATTGTCGAAATTCAAGGGCAATACGCCATAAATCAAATTAATTTGGCCAAAAACATAGCCATTCTTAATCAAGCTGCAGGAAAATCTTTATGAAAGGTTTCGTAAATTCCATCTTTATTGCCACCAGTTTACTGGTTATCACTTCCACTTCGGCACAACAGTTTAGTCTTGATGTAAAAGATCTTAACGATTTAGCACTACTTACAAAACAGGTAGAGCAAGTAAATGAGTATGCAGGTCTTCCTACCTTGGGTGAAGTCTCAGAATTGCCAGGTCAAGGCTATACAATTCATTCACCGTTTACTGCCCAGCAAGTTCGTTTTCTGCAACCTGTTGGCACTAAACTCAATATTGGAGGGAGTTTCGTTGAATTAAGTGGGCCTGAAGTGCACCACTATTTTAATCAATATCAGGTTAAAAAATCGTTGTTTGAATTGACCGAGCTACAATATAAAAAAAATAAATCATTGTTTAAGCAGTCTTCTATCTCACAACAAGCTTGGCTTGACATCAATAACGCCTACTTCGCTGCTAAGCTAGAATATGATGAAATGCAGCATTTTTTTGAACTGGTAGCTGATTTTAATGACGAGACAGAAACCCTAACGTTAAAAACCCCAATTAACGGTGTTGTGCATTACACTCGCTTTGAATCGCTAACAGAAGGCAATGTGATTGCAAGAGTCATTCCCACACAAAGTATCAGGTTAAATTTTAATATTAGTAATAATGAAGCACAAAATCTTGCTTACTTATCCGCAACAAACTCTCAGTGTAAATTAAATATATATGCCATCGAGCTCGTTGCCACGGGACTGGCTAGTAAAGTATGGAGCGCCCCCTTGACCTCCGACTGTCCTTATAACTTAGGACAGAACTTATCAGTCACCCCATTTTTTAAGCAACAGGCATATCTAGTCCCCAAAAATTCGGTTTTCTCGATGAATGGATCGCAGTTTGTATTTGTTAAATCAGGTGAGCAATTAAACGCAATTAACGTCACACTAATTAGCAGTACTGAGCATAGTTATGCGATCACCAGTCAACAATCTCTCATCAATAGCAATGTACTTATCAGTTCTGTAAGCGCTGCTCAAGGCATACTTCTCGGGCTAGGGAGTGAATAAATGTTATCTAATTTGATTCGATTATCCCTCAGCCAGCGGATTTTTATTCTATTAATGGCGATCGGAGTAATGCTAATCGGCATTGTCTCTTGGATGAATATTCCCATTGACGCTTTCCCTGATATTTCACCCACTCAGGTAAAAGTAATATTGAAAGCACCAGGAATGACAGCTGAAGAAATAGAAGCGCAAGTGACACTTCCCCTTGAAACAGAATTATTAGGGATACCAAATCAACAAATATTACGCTCAACCACCAAGTACGCCATTACAGACATTACCCTTGATTTTGTCGAAGGCACGGACATTTACTGGGCTAGACAACAAGTTGCAGAACGCTTAAACAATATTTGGTCTTCCCTTCCCTCTGGTCTTGAGGGTGGTATTGCACCAATGAGCACTCCTTTGAGTGAAATGTTTATGTTTTCACTGGAAAATCCCCAGCTAAGCTTACTTGAGCGAAGGCAAATACTGGAATGGGAAATTCGCCCCCTACTGAGAACCATTGATGGTGTCGCCGATGTGAATATATTAGGTGGCTATGCGAAAACTTACCAGATCACTCCAGATCCGGTTAAGCTAGCTTCATTAGGCCTAACCTTAAATCAACTAGCACAGCACATTCAGGCAAACAATTTGAATGGCAATATTGGCCGCTTGGATATAGGTAACGATGCGCTAATTATTCGTGGTGAAGGCCGTATCGATACATTAGACCAACTTCGAAACATGTTAATTAGTAATCATCTTCAACAGTCGATAAGACTCTCTAATGTGGCGGATGTTAGCGTTGGTCATTTAACCCGTTATGGCGCTGTTACCCGCAATGGACAAGAAACCACTGAAGCCATAGTTATATCTTTGAAAAACGCCAACACTGCCAAAGTAATAGAAGGTGTCAGTGAAAAGTTAAAATTAATTGAAAAGACCCTACCAGCAGGTTCACAAATAAACGTTTTTTATAATCGTAAAAATTTGATCGATACAGCGATAGGTACCATTCAAGAGGCATTGTTGATTGCCGTTATATTGGTGATCATTGTTTTAACTTTGTTTTTGGGAAATATTCGAGCAGCATTAGTTGTATCAATGATCTTACCTCTTGCAGCGTTGAGCACTTTTTGGTTAATGAATAGCGTTAATATGTCTGCCAATTTAATGAGCCTAGGTGGTTTGGTGATCGCCATTGGCATGCTTGTGGATGCTTCCGTGGTAATCGTCGAAAATGTGGTTAATCAATTAAGTAATAAAAACCACTTACCTAAATTACATCTGGTATTCCGAGCCTGTAAAGATGTTGCTGTACCTGTGGTTTCCGGCACAATAATAGTCATAATAGTGTTTTCTCCATTGCTGACACTAACAGGTTTAGAAGGTAAATTATTTAAACCCGTAGCGATAACAATTGTATTTGCAATGTTTTGTGCACTGCTGTTATCTCTAACTGTTATTCCAGCGTTAGCATCAATATTAATCAAACAGCATGATTCCGGTGAACCTAGTTTTGTCACCGCATTAAAAGCCGCATATCGAAGCACATTATCTACAACGTTGAATCGCCCTGCGCCACTGATCATAGGCATTTTATTAGCATTAATCGTAAGCGCAGTGCAGTTTGTCTATCTGGGTAAAACCTTTATGCCGGTGTTAGACGAAGGCGATATAATTGTACAGCTTGAAAAAACACCAAATATAACCCTAAATGCTTCCACTGCGCTGGATATACAAATTCAAAATGCATTGCTTGAACAGGTACCTGAAATAAGTCAAATCGTTGCGAGAGTCGGCGCTGATGAAATTGGTTTGGATCCAATGAGCTTGAACGAAACAGATATATTTATGGAATTAATCCCACAGGCACAATGGCGATTCAGTTCTAAATCAGAGTTAGTCGATTCCATTCGAAATGTACTCAAACAGTTTCCTGGAATTAATTTTGGATTTACTCAGCCTATTCAAATGCGGGTTTCAGAAATGCTTACAGGCAGCACTGGAGATGTAAGCATTAAAGTATTTGGAGAAGATTTAACCGAGTTGGCACATTTGGCCTCTCGCATTGCCCAGCTCACAAAGTCCACTTCAGGCAGTGTTGATGTAAACACCGCGGTCACTGAAGGAGGCGAGTTTTTAAATATCCGTCTCAAACCGGAAATTGCCCAACGTTATGACATGAGCATTACTGAACTATCCAACTATTTACGCTCACAATTCGAAACCTTTGCAATTTCAGAAATAATTCAAGGAAAACGTAAAACTCCAATTGTATTCGCTGCATCTGCTAGCTCAGCGCTGCGTCCAGGCACATTGCATGAGATTAAAAATAATCTAATTTTGTTGCCAGATGCCAGCTTAGTGCCTTTGCAGGACATCTCTGAAATAAGCTTTAAACAAGGGCCAATTTTAGTTGAGCGAGAAAACAGTAATCGCTATTCCGTGGTAACGACCAATGTGTCTGGCCGCGACATAGTGGGTTTTGTGGAAGAATTAAAAAAGACCCTGACGAATACACTGGAACTGCCTTCAGGCTATGTGCTTAGTTTTGGTGGCGAATTCGAAAACCAACAGCGCGCTACCAATAACCTGATGATGGTTGTGCCGATTTCGTTACTACTTATTCTAATCATCTTATTTACTACCTTTGGCTCGTTAGCAAAATCATCACTTATCTTAGTGAATATTCCTTTTGCCGTGATGGGGGGAATTTTCGCTTTATTTATTAGTGGCCAATATTTGTCGGTACCTGCATCAGTGGGTTTTATCGCGTTATTGGGAATTGCAGTGTTAAATGGTGTTGTGATGGTAAGCTATTTTGAACAAACTAAAATGGAGTTTAATGACACACTCACCCGCGTAATTGATGGGGCGACTCGACGCTTAAGGCCAGTTTTAATGACCGCAATGACAGCCATGTTTGGACTTGCCCCTTTAGTATTTGCATCAGGTCCGGGAGCAGAGATTCAAAAACCGCTGGCCATTGTTGTTATTGGTGGGTTGTTTACCTCTACACTTACCACTTTATATTTATTGCCGGTTTTATATAAATGGATGGAGACTAAAAATGGATAAAAATAATCGTTATCAGCTGCTTATCCTCTTAGCACCGCAAGAGTTAAAAGACAACCTAGTCGATACGTTAATTAGCCATGAAGCATTGTCGGGTTTTAGTTTAAGCAAAATACAAGGTTATAGTCGTGCACACCACCAATACAATATTCAAGAACAAGTTGAAGGCTATAGAGACTTATTTCGATTTGAACTTTTACATGAGCAACTCCACTACCAAGAGCTGTTAACAAAAATCAAGCAAACTTGCCCCAACAATAATATACGCTATTGGTGTGTGCCTGTAATTGAGAAAGGGGTATTGTAATATTTAGTAGATTAACACTGGCACTTATTAATACAAACATTGCAGTAGACTAATGGTTTGATTGCTTACTTGAAAATTTTAGTAATTGGGTGGCAGTTAGTGGTCGGCTAAAATAAAACCCTTGTACTAAGTCACAACCTAAACGTTTCAATATCGCAAATTGCTGCTCCGTTTCAACGCCTTCGGCAACAACGGTTAACCCAAGACTATTTGCCATTGCAATGGTCGCTTTAACTAAATCACAATCTGGTTTGTTGGTTGTGATCCCATGAATAAAGCTACGATCAATTTTAAGCACATCAAAGGGATATTGACGCAAGTAACTTAGCGACGAATAACCCGTTCCGAAATCATCTTGGGACAAGGTTATCCCTAAGGCGCTGATTTGTGCTAAGGATTCATGAATGTAGGCTTGTCCATTCATCAACACCCCTTCGGTAATTTCAAGTTCTAAAAATTCTGCATTGACGCTTATGGTTTGCAGGCTTTTTTGCAAATTCGTAACCAAACTATGATCTCTGAATTGACGAGGAGACAAATTAATTGCCATTGTGTAAGCCTGCTTATCACATTGCTGCCAGTGTTTCAGAAACCCTAAAGCCTGGTTAAACACATACTCGCCCAAGGTAATAATTAAACCTGTATGTTCAGCAATGGGTATAAATTCATTTGGGCTAACATTACCCAGTGTTGCATTGTTCCATCTCAATAACGCCTCCGCCCCAACAATCGAATTCGTTTTAACTTCGAATTTAGGTTGATAGTAGACTTCAAACTCACCACGTTCGAGAGCGGCATGCATTTGCTCTTCAACTTCAAAACGACGTTGCATCGACTTATTCATCTCAACAGTAAAAAATGAGAAAGTATTTCGCCCTAACGATTTGGCTTGGTACATGGCAGTATCGGCATTTCGCAATAAATCAGAGGCACTATTGCCATTCTCAGGATAAATAGCGATGCCAATACTTAAGGTAAGCATTAATTCTCTACCGGCCAATTTAAACGGGGTTCGAAACACTTTTAATAGATTTTCTGCAATGGTTAATACATCGTTATGATTGCTAAACCCCTTCAACAAAACGATAAACTCATCCCCGCCTAAACGTCCTACTGTGTCTTCCTTGCGCACAACCTGGGTTAACCGGTGGGCAGCTTTAACCAGCAACTTGTCACCTATTTCATGGCCCAATGAATCGTTCACTTTTTTAAAATCATCTAAGTCAAGGAAAATGACGACGGCTTTTTGATTGGTTCTTTTCGCTTCGATTAATATTTGCGAAAGCCGATCTAATGCTAAAAAGCGATTAGGTAGTAAGGTTAGGCTGTCATAGTAAGCTTGATGACGAATCAATTCAGCAGATTTATACTGTTCAGTAATATCGCGAATAACAACTATAATCTGCTTATATTCGGTTAAGTAGGTAACTCTCGCTTCAAAATATGAAATTCCTTGAGGCATAGTGAGGTCGTATTCAAAGCTACTCATCTCCTTTTGTTTTATTACTTTATTAATATGCGTCTGAAATTTTTTGGAAATTTCATCAGGTAAAATTTCCGACATGTTCTTGCCAATAAATTGCTGAGGAGAAACGTATAAGTCTTCTTTTTTACTGGTATGATAATCAATAATCCTCCCATCTTTTTCCATCAAAAAGAATAGATCAGGAATGGCTTCAAAAATGGTTTCGAGCATATGCTGTTTAAACAAAGCCTGAGCTTCAGCTTCTCTAATATCCGATAAATCAATATCAATACAGTACATTTGTTGATTACCATATTGATTAGTGAACATGACATGGCTTGAAAATACCGATACATCAGCACCGCTTTTATTTCGTAAGGTTATTTCCGCTGCAGGGATCTCGATACCATTTTTAAGCCAATTTTGGTGAGCGTCGATGACCCCTTGTCGCATATAAGTTGGGATGATGAGATCTTCTAGTTTTTTCCCCGAGGCTTCAGCTTTGGTATAACCATAAAGTACTTCACTGCCTTCATTCCAGTAGATAACTCTACGTTGATCATCATACCCTTGGACCGAAATGACTTTAACAGCATCAAATAATTGGTGGAGAGGATCGTTGAGCTCATATTGATGAGACAAAACTTTGCTTATTTTATCTGAACTCATTGTGTCAACTACTCCAAATTACACTGCTTACATTAATAGTAGAAGTAAATAAAAAATTAACACTATCAATGTAAAAAGCAATTAATCAAAGGTTGCTGGAATATATTGAACGAAAATCAGCAATTCTAAAGGTTACAATAATAGCCGATTCGTAAGGTTCTAAATTGAGACTTAAACGGACCGAAATATCAAAGGGAAAATATAAATTGTAATTTCGTGAATAACGAGGAACATCAAACACTTCCTCTATCTGACTTACTTTCAAACGCCTCGAAACATTGGATTTAGAGGGGTTAACTGTTAACCAATATAAGACAGTGTCATCACAGTGACATAAAACCTTATTTTATTTGTAACACAATTATCACAATTCCAACCTAAGCTTTTTCATCGCAGAAATTGGATTTGCGTGGTATCTGGAATTCCATATTCTAGAGTCTTTTCAACATATTCTGCACCTTTAACTGTTAGCCACAGTCTTTTGACAATACACCATATTAATCGTAGGAAATAAGAATGAAACTCAACTGGAAAGTTACCGCCAGCGCCCTTGCGCTCGCAGTCTCTACAGGTATGCATGCTAATGTATTACCTGAACATCAGTCTGATAGTGCGTGGTTTACCGATGCACAATCTAAAATGCAAGAAAAGTTTGCTGTTGATAATCAATTCAAAGCGAAAAATGTCATATTGTTTGTAGGCGATGGTATGGGGGTTTCTACATTAACTGCCTCGCGTATTTTGAAAGGCCAGCTGCAAGGCGACTCAGGTGAAGAAGCCTACCTAAGCTTCGAATCGTACCCATATACTGCATTAGTAAAAACCTACAATGTTGACGCACAAACCCCAGATTCAGCAGGTACGATGACAGCCATGATATCCGGTTTAAAAACCGATGTTGGCGTGATTGGTGTAGATGAAGATATTGAACGTGGCGACTGCAGCACAGTGGCAGGTAACGAAGTGGTTACCGCGTTAGAATTAGCTGAGGTGAAAGGCTTATCAACAGGGATTATTTCTACTGCTCGCATCACCCACGCAACGCCAGCAGCGACTTATGCAAAATCTGCCGATAGGAATTGGGAAGATATTTCGGATATGCCTGAAGCTGCAATTACTGCAGGTTGTGTTGACATTGCCGACCAATTAGTGAACTTTGAAGCGACTTTAGAACAACGCTACTCCGGTATAGATGTGGATGGTATTGAAGTCATAATGGGTGGTGGCCGCCGTCACTTTTTACCCAACGACGCCAGTTACAATAGTGCAGATGCTGTCAGCAGCATTGAAGGTGACCGCACAGATTCAAGAGATCTCACCGCTGAATGGCAAGCGAAATACGAAGATGGCAGCTACGTTATGGATCAAGCTGGTTTTGATGCCATAGATACGGAAGCCACGTCCAAAATATTTGGATTATTCAATGAGTCTCATATGCAATATGAAGCCGATCGCGAAAATGATGTAGCAGGCGAACCTTCTTTAAGCGAAATGACCTCGAAAGCCATATCGGTGCTTGATAACAATGAAAAAGGCTTCTTTTTAATGGTGGAATCAGGTCGTATTGATCATGGCCACCATGCAGGAAGCGCATACAATGCGTTAACTGATGTATTGGAGCTGGAAAAAGCCGTTCAATATGCATATGAAAATACCGATCCCTCTGAGACCCTCATTTTAGTCACGGCTGATCACGGTCATGTATTTACTATTGCAGGTTATCCTAAACGTGGAAATCCGATTCTAGGCAAAGTAGTAAATGTGGGCGAAGAAGAAGCGGCTACTGCTGCTGATGGCATGCCATACACCACTTTGGGCTATACAAACGGTTTAGGTTACCAAAACCTAGCTGATGAAACGGACGCAGATGCAGCTTACGGTTTTGATATTGCAGCCGGCCGCCATGACTTAACAGATGTTGACACTACCGCTTCCGGTTATCACCAAGAAGCGCTTATCCCACTTGGCTCTGAGACCCATTCAGGGGAAGACGTAGCGCTACACGCTATTGGCCCTGGTAGCCAACTTGTGCAAGGCGTAATTGAACAAAACGTGATATTCCACCTGATTAATCAGGCTTTGAATCTGGTAGAAGAATAAGCGGAGTGATGAAAATGAACCTTTTTAAATTAAGTATGATCTCAATAGCTATTGCTGGACTAAGTGCTTGTACCTTAGACGGTGATGATGGTGCAAATGGAACAGACGGTTCTAATGGCAGCAATGGACTGAATAGCTTAACTTTACAAACCCAGTTATCTAGTGGCAATGAAAATTGTCCAGTAGGTGGTGTGCAAATTGATTCTGGCATAGATGCAAACGGAGATGGAGCCTTATCAACAGACGAAATAACCGCTACAAACTTTGTATGTTCACCTGGCTCAAATGCCCTGTCATCAACTGAACTGCTAACCAGTCTTAATAATGACTGGTTTGTCACTGGCGCTGTAGAAGTTGAAGAGAACAAGACAGTTTGGCAACAAGCAACGAGCTCTGACTCAGCACAAACAATTGAACAACTTCGTGGTAAAGCTAAAAACGTAATCTTGTTCGTTGGTGATGGTATGGGCATTTCAACGGTTACGGCCAGTCGCATATTAGCCGGCCAATTAAATGGCAATGACGGTGAAGAAAACCAATTGAGTTTTGAACGTTTTCCGTTTTCTGGATTATCTAAAACTTACAATGTGGATGCACAAACCCCCGACTCAGCTGGTACCATGACAGCTATGATGAGTGGTGTGAAAACGGATGTTGGTGTCATTGGTGTTGATGAGGCTATTGAACGAGGTGATTGCAGTACCGTTTCCGGAAATGAACTTGTAACCGCCCTTGAACTTGCTGAAATTTCAGGTAAGTCAACTGGCATCATTTCAACCGCGCGTATTACTCACGCCACGCCAGCAGCAACCTATGCTAAATCCGCTGATAGAAACTGGGAAGATATTTCAGATATGTCGACTGAAGCGGCTGAAGCGGGTTGTATCGATATTGCAGATCAACTGGTCAATTTCGAAACCAACCTAGAAGATCGTTATGAAGGTCTTGATATCGATGGTATCGAAGTCGTTATGGGTGGCGGACGTCGTCATTTTTTACCTAATGATGCCAGTTTCAACAGCCCTGATGCAGTAAGTGGCGTCGAAGGAGATCGCACTGACGGTCGTGATTTAACCGCTGAATGGAAGGCAAATTATCCTGCAGGTACTTACGTCTATGATCAATCAGGTTTCGATGTTATTGATACTGAAAACACGCCACAACTATTTGGTCTTTTTAATGAATCACATATGCAGTATGAAGCTGACCGTGGCAATGATATTGCTGGCGAACCGTCTATTGTTGAAATGACAGAGACAGCCATCAAAGTACTTGATAATAACGACAATGGTTTCTTCTTAATGGTTGAATCGGGCCGTATTGATCACGGTCATCATGCTGGAAGTGCTTACAACGCGTTAACTGACACTATTGCATTTGCTGAAGCCGTTGCTAAAGCAGATGAGTTAACCAGTGACGAAGATACCCTGATAATAGTCACGGCTGATCACGGTCATGTTTTCACTATTGCTGGATATCCTAAACGCGGCAATCCAATTCTGGGTAAAGTAGTCAATGTTGGCGCTGACGAACCAGCCACCGCTGCGGACGGCATGCCATACACCACTTTGGGTTACACTAACGGGCTTGGTTTCCAAAACTTGGGCGACGAGACTGATGCAGATGCAGCTTATGGCTTTGCTAATGCCGCTGGTCGCCATGACCTGACAGATGTTGACACTACCGCCTCTGGTTATCATCAAGAAGCGCTAATCCCCCTTGGTTCAGAAACCCATTCTGGAGAAGATGTAGGTATACATGCAAAAGGTCCTGGTGCTTGGTTAGTGAATGGCACAAATGAACAAAGCGTGATATTCCATGTTATGGATTACGCTGCAGACTTGGTTGAAACTGCCAATGAAGTAGTTCAATAATCAATTACTTAACATCATCGAGGTAGCCTTCAGGCTACCTCTTTGTTTTTTGGAGTCACAATGCAACGTTTCGTTATACTATGTATATTCTGCGGTTTTAGCTTTTCTTCAATTGCCCAAAACTGCGCCTCGAAAGCCGATGATTTAATTGCTAAATACACTATAGTCACCTCAGTAAAACATGCCCAAGAGCAAACTAAAAAACTCGAATTGTGGCGACGTGTAAACGCTGTTATTCATGTTTATCCACAAACTGAAATAACTGAGGGATGGGAAAAATCACATAAAAACACCATCAAACCCACTCGCTACTTTGATAATTACCAAAGAGCAATAGAATATCAACCTGGTGAGCGTGTGCATGGAAAGCAAGATAAAGATTGGTCTTTTCGCTATCAATTGATTAGCGATAAAATGCTCAAAGCAATGGAACACAAAAGCACTTCGGGTACCGGTTGTAATACTGTGGATGTATTCGAATATACCAACCCACAGCAAAAACTAATACTACATTGGCAACCAGAATTGCAGCTAATTCAATCGTTTAAAATTATCACCAGAGGTCAAGAAATTAACTGGCAGCTGGATTCAGTCACCTTTGATAAGCAAGTTATTGCTCAGCGTTTTAAAACACTAATGCGTTATCAAACCACTGATTTTGCCGATATCGGTGACGACCATTCAGATCCGTTTTTAACCAAAATGGTGACGCAAGGTTTCATCGAACCAGGTGCCAGTGGCTTTTTTGACGATAAGGGACATGCGTTAGGAAAGCACACACACTAATTTTGGTTTCTATCATAGTAATTCATTTTACTATGATAGAAACTCTAGCCATTATCGGTTATTTACTCACTGGCTAGTAGACTACCCAGTACGTAAACCAAAGGCGCATTCCAGTTAATCGCCACTTCGTTACTCGCATAGCTGCACCAGTCATCAAGATAGCTCGCAGCCGCAAAGTTACTCTCATAATCGCATTTATCTTGTTGCCCAGGTTGTGGCCCCCCAGCCAACATACCGGGCACAGGTTCATCTATTTTATCGCCAGCAGAGATGCGGTGATGTGGATTTTTCGGGCTTTTTTCACCAAAGCCAGTTAAAAAGGAATAACCTGTGGGATTGCGGCCGAATACAAAATTAAGGTTTCCTTGGGCAACCTGTCGATACTTTTCATCGCCTGTAATGCGAAACGCGTTCAGCAACATAATACTTTTATTTAAGACAACCGCATTACTTCCCCACACGAAATCGTCCGAGTTCATCGTCACACCGTACCCTGTGTTTTCATATATTTTTATAGCAGCATCGGCGTAGTCTATCAGTTCTGATTGAAGTGTATGAAAATCCTTAGACGCTAAAAATGGCTTCCCTTCTCTGGCCAGGCTAAAGTAACCCAGCGCTGCAACGTTGCTCCAGTCAGGCTCTTTAAGCTGTTTATTGTATTGTTGAAATGCCCGCCAATATTTCTGTTCTTTGGTGGCTAAAAACAATTCAGCTCCAGCCCAAGCAAACTCATCTGCAAAATCATCATCCCCATACTCACCACTGCTCACATCTGCAGGTTGCTGATAGACATAATCTGGGTGGGCACTCGCCCAGTCCCATGCTTTTTGAGCACTTGTTAACCACTGTTCCAGTTGTTGGGGATTATCCGCAAACAAAGGGCGTAAAATGCGGCTCGCCGCGGCAAGGGTGGCTGCGTAATCCAATGCAGCAGATGTCGAGAAACCAATGACATAACGATCTGCAGTGTCCTCGGCCGGCATATCTTTACCTGGCCACTGCAAGGTAGTGAGTTTATGATAAACCGCACCTTCCTCATTTTGCATGGTATGCAACCACTCAAGATTCCACATAAGTTCATCAACAATGTCGGGAAGCTGATTATTGCTCTCAGGAATTGTCAGTGAAAGATTGTCATAATAGTCTGGATAATCAGCATAGGCAGCTAATAATGTATAGGTAGCAATACTGGCATTTACCGTATATTTACCGTAATCACCTGCGTCATACCACCCCTTAGGTGAACTGATTGTGCTAAATGCCGGTTGACTAGTACTGGCTGCGGAGGGATGCACAATCACGTTTAGATCTGAGTGCCCTTCTTGACGTTGAAATTTGCCCGCATAAGGCGCAGTTAATGCCATCCCCGCGCGATTAAAGTAGAAATATTTTAAGGCCGCATTATGTGCTTGTTGGTTAATTTGCTCATCAATTTTTATTTGCCGGGAAAGCTCAGATCCTGCTCCCATAATGGTTAAATTATAAATACCGGGCTCAGAAAAGCTCGAAAAGTTGGCAAATTGAAATTTCTCAGGTCCTCGGGCAGACCAGCTTTTCGGCTCACTCAATGGGCCTTCAAATACAAAATCTCCTTGCAAATTTCGCAACCGGAAAGAGGTCTCTTGGGTACCTGACACAATAGCCCCTTTTTCACCATTTATGAAATATCCCAGTTGATTAACCTGAATGGATTGCTCTGATTTTTTTATCCCTTGTGCCTTGAGAGCGGGAGAAGTTTTATCTGCTGTTTTACAGCCGACTAGAGCCGAGGTTACTGCGCAGCATATTAAACCAGACAGCAATGTTTTTTGATGAAATTTAAGCATTTAGTTCCCTCAATTAATGGGCGATAAAATGGATTCATGACAAGCAGTACGGGTCTAAGCAAGCACCTCACCAATGAATCAACCGCAATTAAAGCCTAAACGCATATCTGAAGCATTTTGGCTCCCTAAAACACAGTGTGAAAGAATGGATTAATAAGGAAATTTATACCAGTCAGTTTTCATTGCTTTTTCTTCTTTTGTAATTTCGAAAAAACATAATGAATCGGCTGAACGACTAAATCCATATAAAAAATTGATACGCCAAGGGAGCAAGAAATGATGAAAAAATCGCGGTTATGATCAGTGCGACCGAACTGAAAGCGGTATCTTTAGAGGAATGCTTCACACTGACAGAAGTACCAATAGCATGAGAAAGACTGCCTAAAATGATCCCACGATGCGCCGCATCTTTCACCCCTAATAATCGAAATATAGGATAAAACAAGGTTGCGCCTGTTAATCCAGCAATTAACACTAAGATCACCACTATAGCGGTTTGCCCATCTAAACTTGCACTAATTTCCACGGCAATAGGCGTGGTGACAGATTTTACAATAATGGATGCTAAAAGTGGTGCTGGCGTATCATACAACCAGGCAACAAAACCCGTTAAAAAAATTGAGATAAAACAGCTACTAAAACACGATAGCAAAATGAACTTTAGGTTAGAGCGAATTTGTGGCAATTGCTCATACAATGGATAAGCTAACGCCACTACCGCAGCTTGCATGAAATAGTTTATCCAACTGGTTTGTGCATAATAAGTTTCATAGGGTATATCGAATCCGTAGAGCACCAACATAACCATTGTCATGCCTAGCAACAATGAATTCAGAAACGGCACTTTCAGATGTTTTAAAACAAACAAGGCAACAACATAAGCAATGATTGTTAAGCCAATCCACATTATTCCTTCTCCCCAGAGTTAAGCATTCTAAACAAATAACTGAGCAGTATAGCGACCAAAATATTTGCACCTAGGGTGCAAGCTAAAAACAGCCCCATTTGTTGATAGAGAACATCAAAATAATTCATTAGTCCTACAGAAATAGGAATGAAGAACAACAGCATATGTTTTAGCATTAATTTGGCTCCCCCTTGCAAAAATTGAACGGGGACAATGCCGACTGATAAACAGAAAAATAAGAGCAACATACCGATGATACTGCCGGGGAATGATATTCCTGATAAGGCTTGAATTGAAATGCCTGTCCACAAAAATAAGAAGATCATAGCGATGGAAAAGAAAAGCTTAAAGATCGTACTTAACACACTGATTTAATGCCCATTAATAATAGATACATTGATAATACCAGAATGTTATCACAAGTCTGCGCACCAGGTTAAATTAAACAGGAAATTAATAGTCCGTAAGTACTATTTCAATTAAACAGGTTACTTAAGGAGGATGTTTATCAATGGGGCAAAAAACTAACGCAATTTACTATTTAACTTTTTGACTAATTTAAATATTTAACTATCAATATATTCAAATAGCCCACCATTTTCCCACATTAAGCATTTGAATAAATGAACTATAATGGTACATTTTGGTTTATTCATGAATTTTCTTCATAAGATTAGTCAACTATGTTGGATCGTAGTCATCTCAGTATCATTAAAGCCGTTGCCGAAACAGGAACGGTTACCCAAGCGGCTTCACAACTTTGTTTAACCCAATCCGCCCTCAGTCATGCAATAAAAAAAATAGAACTCCATTATGAGGTGCCAGTATGGCAAAAAAATGGGCGTAAATTGCGCCTAACCCAAGCAGGTAACCAACTACTTGGGCTAGCTAACCGCTTGTTACCGCAATTTGAGTATGCGGAACAGCAGTTAGACCAAATTGCCCAAGGCAAAAAAGGCATTCTACGAATTGGCATGGAATGTCACCCCTGTTATCAATGGCTACTAAAAGTAGTGAATCCCTTTCTCACAGCTTGTGAAGGCGTAGATGTAGATGTTCGCCAAAAATTTCAGTTTGGCGGCTTAAGCGCCTTACTTGGGTATGACATAGACTTACTTATCACCCCTGATCCGTTGATCCATCAAAACGTGATTTACACCCCAGTTTTTGATTATGAACACGTTTTGGTTGTATCTGGGAAATCTTTGCTAGCCACTAAAAAACAAATTGTGCCACAAGATTTAACAGAGCAAACTCTGATAACTTACCCCGTAGAACCTACCCGGTTAGACATTTTCAGTCATTTTTTAACCCCAGCGGGCGCCAGTGTAAAACAACACAAATTCATTGAAAATACGGAAATTATGCTGCAAATGGTAGCCGCAAATCGCGGTATTGCTGCACTGCCACGTTGGTTAGTAGAAGAGTATCAACAACACATGGATATCAAACCAATATCGTTAATTAGTGCGATAGCGAAAAACGGAATTCGAAAATCAATACACTTAGGAATTCGCGCCAATGAAGCACCACCGGATTATTTAACTACGTTTATGAATTTATCTAAACAAGTGAAAGTGGTATAAAGTTGCACCAGTGAAGCCTTAGACTGTGACGCAATATCAAACCAAAATTAGCCTATTTCAACTGATTTACCGATCCAAAATTTTTTATTTAAGTTAAATGCGAGAAATCCTGTTTTGCAATATTGGTTGGATGCAACAGCAAATATCTAAAACCCACGCTTTTTCCTCCCCAATTCCACCCCTCGTTCTTTACATAGCTCTTTAAATAGTTATTTGCATACGCAATTGAATTGAATATTTTAGTCATAATGCAACCAAAACTAATTATTTGGCGTAAAAGTAAACAAATCAGTTGACGAAAAATCGTTTGTAAAAGAAACTGTTGTTAATAGATTGTTATTTATTGGTTATTTAATAATTAACGATCGTTCAAAAAGCCATCAAAGGAGTCATATCTTGGTACTAAATCACTTATGGGGTTTTTATACTCATCCAAAAGAAGAATGGCATGCAATTGACGAAAGGCATGAAAGTTATTTCTATAGCTTGAGTCATATAGGCATCATTTCACTTATTCCTGCTCTTTTAAGTTATTACTCTTCCTATCATTTGGGTTGGAGTATTGGCGTTGGGGAAGTTATTAAGTTAGATCAGATGTCGGCGGCATCACTAGGCATAGGTATGTATTTTGGCCTAATTGCGGGCGTCATTGCTTTGGCAATTATCATTTATGAACTGGCCAAAGTATTTGACTCTAACCCAAGCTATACACAGTCTTTAGAACTAGCTGCTTATACGGCAACACCCTTATTTATGTGCGGGTTTGCCGCGTTTTATCCCGCGCTTTGGTTTGTTATGGTGGTAGCCTTTATTGGTATCTCCTATTCTATTTACCTGTTGTACTCAGGGGTTCCGATCATGCTACACATACCTGAGGACAAAGGTTTTATTTATTCGAGCGCTGTAGTGACAGGTGGTCTGATTCTGCTTGTGGTACTTATGGTGGGTTCGGTGCTGATGTGGAGTGTCATTGGTGATCCGGTGTTTACCCACTAACGTTTTCAAATAGCATAAAAAAAACCGCGTCACTTTGCAGCGACGCGGTTTTTTGTTATCTATTGTTTCTTAAAGCGCGTCAGAATTCTCTGCAAGATATTTAGCTACACCTTCTGGAGATGCATCCATACCTTTTTTACCTTCTTGCCAGCCAGCTGGACACACTTCACCATGCTCTTCATGGAAGTTCAAGGCGTCAACCATGCGTAGCATTTCATCAACGTTACGACCTAGTGGTAAGTCGTTAACGACTTGGTGACGTACGTTACCTTCTGCATCAATTAAGAAAGAGCCACGGAAAGCCACGCCTGCATCAGGATGTTCTACATCATATGCTTGGCAGATTTCATGTTTAGTATCAGCTACCAAAGTATACTTCACTGGACCGATGCCACCTTCGTTTACTGGGGTATTACGCCATGCGTTATGGCTAAATTGTGAATCAATTGATACACCAATAACTTCAACGCCGCGCTTAGTGAACTCTTCATAACGTTTATCAAACGCTATCAACTCTGAAGGACATACAAAAGTGAAATCTAAAGGATAGAAAAAGATAACTGCTTTTTTACCTTTAATGTTTTCGCTAAGGGTAAAACTATCAACAATCTCTCCGCTGCCAAGAACTGCTGCTGCAGTGAAATCTGGGGCTGGACGACCAACTAGTACACTCATTTTTTTCTCCATTTATTAGTGAAAGCATTTTAAACGCAAATGCATGATAGGTAATATTTTCATTACTGATAAGCAGAATATAAGACTAGTTTATTAAAACCCAAGGAAAACAATTAAGTTTTTTCAATTTATTTGAAAATTAATTTAGATTTGAACACTGGATCCCGCTGTCGCTCGTAATAAACCCGTTTAAAGTATAACAAATAGCCAATTTAATACTTGTATTCGATACAAATAACAACTATTATCATTTGCATAACGATTGAGGTGTATTTGAATGTACGTTTGTTTGTGCCACGGCATTACTGATAAAGCTATTGAAAAAGTTGTCCGCGAAGACGGTATTGGTAGTACCCGTGAATTACGCGCTAAGTTGGGTGTTGGTAGTCAATGTGGGCGCTGTATCCAAATGGCTCAAGATATTATCGATACCACAATTGTTGACGAGAGTTTATTCAAAGAAGTGAGTTAAATCGAACTTTATTCACCAAAAAAGGAGCATTGAGCTCCTTTTTTCGTTTCTAAGGTTAGGAAAAGTCTAGCCTTCTTTGCCTTCTTCAGCATTTTTTTCTGCCGTTTCTTTAATCAAAGGCTGTAATTCACCTTGCTGAAACATTTCCATAATGATGTCACAACCACCAACCAATTCACCGTCAACCCACAGTTGCGGGAATGTTGGCCAATCTGCATATTTAGGTAATTCGGCACGAATATCAGGGTTTTGCAAAATATCGACATACGCAAATTGCTCACCGCAAGACATTAGCGCTTGTGAAGCTTGAGAAGAAAAACCGCAACTTGGCAGCTTCGGAGACCCTTTCATATATAATAAAATTGGGTTTTCATTAATTTGTTGTTTGATTTTCTCTACAGTGTCCATTTTACCACTCTCTAAATATAAGTTAGTTTCAATATGGGTGTTAGTTTACCTCTTTCAAGCTCTCCTTTCCAAAAGGTTTGCTAAATTACATAGATTTGTCACAATCACTGGCAGTAGTTGAATAAATGCAAATTCAGAAATAATCTAACGACTACGTAAAAAGTATTTGTAATTCGGGTTGATAATAAGCATCTTATCCCCAGATCATCATTTATAAATCATATAATTATATTAGAATGTAAAGCTGATATTGATGCTTTACATTCTTGAAATTCACGCTAGCATTTAGCTGAAAGTAATTTAATAAACGCTAAGCTCACATTAATGGAGAATTTACATGGCTTTTGAACTACCCCCGTTACCCTATGAAAGAAACGCTCTAGAACCGCATATTTCTTCTGAAACTCTTGATTACCACTATGGTAAACATCACGCTACTTATGTAACTAAGTTAAATGGTTTAGTTGAAGGTACTGCAATGGCTGATATGTCATTGGAAGATGTGGTTAAGCAATCAGACGGCGGTGTATTTAACAATGCTGCGCAAATCTGGAACCACACATTTTATTGGAACAGCCTAAGTCCAAATGGCGGCGGCGAACCAACTGGTGCTTTAGCTGATGCAATTACTGCGAAATGGGGTTCTTTTGATGACTTCAAAGCGGCTTTCAATGATAAAGCGGTTAATAACTTCGGTTCTAGCTGGACATGGTTGGTAAAAACAGCTGATGGCAGCCTAGATATCGTCAATACCAGTAACGCAGGTACGCCAATCACAGAAGAAGGTCTAACACCTCTTATTACTGTAGATTTATGGGAACACGCTTACTACATTGATTACCGTAACGTGCGTCCTAACTACTTAGGTGGTTTTTGGGCACTTGTTAACTGGGATTTCGCGGCATCTAACTTCGCTTAATTCTGCGTTAAAACGTTAAAACAAAAAACCAGTCGAATGACTGGTTTTTTTATGGGTGTTGCTAAATTGTCTGCGGAGTTTGTAGCATGGTCTTTAGGCCATGGGATGGCAATACAACCTCTCAGGGCTGAAGCCACCGACTACAACAATGCCTGTAGCATGGTCTTTAGGCCATGGGATGGCAACACAACCCCTCGGGGCTGAAGCCACCGACTACAATGTAGCGGCCAATCGGGTACCTTGATTGATGGCACGTTTTGCGTCTAGTTCTGCTGCTACATCCGCTCCCCCTATCAAATGATAGGGTTTGTTTAAACCATCGGCTAATTCACGCAACGGATCTTGCCCGGCGCAAATAATCACGTTATCCACATCTAAAACTTGTACTTCATCGTCTACCTTAATGTGTAAACCTTGGTCATCAATGTTTAAATATTCGACACCGGCTACCATATGCACACCTTTGGCTAACAATCCTACTCGATGGGCCCACCCTGTAGTTTTTCCTAAATTAGCCCCTACTTTCGTGGTTTTACGTTGTAGCAAATAGATTTCTCTTCCAGAAGCGCTAGGTTGAGGCTTCACGCCTTCAACACCCGCTCGCGCGCTGAAAGTCATGTCTATCCCCCACTCTTTCATAAAGGCTGGAATATTTTGACTGGTAGATTCACCTTTATGGGCTAAGTACTCAGATACATCAAAACCGATTCCACCAGCACCAATAACCGCTACTGAATTACCAACCGGCTTTTTATCTCGTATCACATCTAAGTAACTTAATACTTTTGGATGCTCAACGCCGGGTATTTGCGGGGTTCTCGGTTTAATTCCAGTCGCAATCAATACTTCATCAAAATCACCGCTGTTCAAGCGTTCAGCATCTACTCGAGTATTTAATTTCACCTCTACATGATGTAATTCTAATTGTTTTGAGAAGTAGCGAAGGGTTTCATAAAACTCTTCTTTGCCTGGAATTTGCTTCGCTATATTGAATTGTCCGCCAATTTCACTGGCACTATCAAATAAGGTCACTTTATGACCCCGTTGAGCAAGGGAAACTGCTGCTGCTAATCCAGCTGGCCCTGCGCCAACTACAGCCATATTTTTAATCACATCGGCTGCGACTATATTCAGCTCAGTTTCATGACAAGCTCTTGGGTTTACTAAACAACTGGTATCTTTGCCTTCAAAAACATGATCTAAACAGGCTTGGTTACAACCGATGCAAGTATTGATTTCATCAGCACGATTCTCCATTGCTTTAACAACAAAATCAGCATCAGCGAGAAAGGGCCTAGCCATAGAAACCATATCGGCATCACCACGGGCTAAGACTTCTTCGGCAACCTCAGGCGTATTAATGCGATTAGAGGTGATCACTGGAATGTTTAACGCTTTTCGAAATTTAGCCGTCACCCACGTAAAGGCAGCGCGAGGAACTTTGGTGGCGATGGTGGGAATACGCGCTTCATGCCAGCCAATCCCAGTATTAATAATAGTTGCACCGGCTTTTTCAATCTCTAAACCCAATTCAACAACTTCATCGTAAGTTGAACCACCTTCCACTAAGTCGAGCATGGATAGTCGATAAATAATAATGAATTCATCACCAACGGCTTCTCTTACACGGCGGACAACTTCAATAGGTAGGCGAATCCGATTACGGTACTCTCCCCCCCATTTATCATCGCGATGATTAGTGCGGCTGGCTATAAATTGATTTAAAAAATAACCTTCTGAGCCCATGATTTCAACACCATCGTAGCCAGCTTTTTGGGCTTGTTTCGAGGTGAATACAAAATCGTCGATTTGTTGTTGAATCCCTT
This sequence comes from Aliiglaciecola aliphaticivorans, assembly GCF_054782055.1. Taxonomy (NCBI): domain Bacteria; kingdom Pseudomonadati; phylum Pseudomonadota; class Gammaproteobacteria; order Alteromonadales; family Alteromonadaceae; genus Aliiglaciecola; species Aliiglaciecola aliphaticivorans. The sequence goes on along the minus strand of NZ_BAAGTF010000040.1, from coordinate 33,026 downwards.
CTTCATCTAACGCTTTGGGCTTAAAAGGATTAATTGGCGCTTGAACCGCTGAAGGTGCAACTAGCTTGGGATTATAAGCATAACGTCCTGTATGCAAAATTTGCATGCATATTTTGCCACCTTCCGCGTGCACTGCATCAGTAATAAATTTATGTTCATCTATACGTTTATCACTATTGAGCAAATTAGTTTTCGCATGAGTTGCCCCTACTTCATTTGGTCCAAACCCACCGGTAACAATAAGGCCAACGCCACCTTTAGCGCGCTCTTTGAAAAATGCGGCCATACGAATATGACCATTTTCAGCCTCTTCAAGACCTGTATGCATCGACCCCATGATCACGCGATTGCGAATCGAAGTGAAGCCTAAATCAAGAGGTCGAAACAAATTTGGAAAGGGTGTACTAAGGTTTACATCTGCAGTCATTCTATTGGTCCTGTTTTACAATTATTTGTGGCTCATCATCGAGCTTTTATCTAATAACTCAGCGTATCGCGGCAGGCGTTTTTCGGTTTGTGATGCCATAGCTTCTTGAATATCAGGCATTTGGAACATGCCAGACTGCCATGTCGCCATATAATTAAGGCTATCTTGCACATTATGATCACGCGTATAGTTAATCATCTCTTTACATCCTGCTACTGCCATTGGGGAATTGGCCGCAATCTTTTTAGCAAGCTTCATCACTGTCGAAAGCATGGTCTCATGATCTTCAAACACAGCATTCACAAAGCCCTGAGCCAACGCTTCTTGCGCACTCCAATTCCTACCTGTAAACGCCAGCTCCCTTACTAAGCCCTGGGGAATAAGATGAGGCAACCTTTGCAAGGTACCCACATCGGCAGTCATACCGATTTCTGTTTCTTTGATGGTAAAAAACGTATCTTGGGTGCAATATCGACAATCAGCCGCGCAAATCATGTCTACCGCGCCGCCAATAACTCCACCATGGGTAGCAACTAACACCGGCATTCTGACTTGTTCAAGGGCATTAAAGGAGTCTTGTAATTCCAAAACTGAACGTCTTAGTCTTTCCGCTCTGCGCGCGGGTTCGCCTTTAAAGTCTTTTGCCATTTGCGAAAATACGGATAAGTCCATACCCGCACTAAAATGTTTTCCTAGGGCTGAAATAACGATCACTCTCGCTGCCGACTCATGATCAATTTTTCGAACAGTGTCAGGCAATTCCTGCCAAAACGCTGGGATCATGCTGTTAAGTTGCTCTGGTCGAGACAACTGAATATGGGCAATATGATTTTCTATTGTTACCGTTAATGTGGTTAATTGTGAAAAATCAAAATTTTTATCTACGTTTTCCAAGGTGGTCTTCTCCAAGCTAGTACACCGACAATAAGTAAAGCACGCCTACAAAGTTGAGGCTGTTTAGTTAGCTTATGCGTACCTATAAATCGGATGAATTCCTTGCCGGAACGCTTAAACTTACCTTATCTAGACAACGTCAAGATAAGGTAAGATGTTGACGCTGTCAAGATCTATGATAAAGTGCCCGAATGACCGATAAAAAGCCCCTCAAAGCCCGATACCACCACGGTGATTTGCGCACTAGTCTTATACAAACGGCGTCCTCTATGCTCAAAGACTATGGTGTGGAGAACCTGTCATTGCGCAAGCTCGCCGATCAGGTGGGTGTTTCGCGCACAGCGCCTTATCATCATTTTAAAGACAAAAATGAGCTTTTATGTGCCATAGCTGAGCAAGGGTTTAGCCATTGGAAACTACAGATGGAGGAGTTATTCGAGAATCCAGATTTAAATGAAGAGCAGAAATTAAGAGCTTTTATCCATGGATATATCACTTACGCTGCGCAGAACCCAGAAATGTATGATCTTATGTTTGGTCGAACAATATGGAAACAAAATAGCGCCACAGACTCACTGAAAGATATCGCCTACCCGACATTCCAATTTCAAGTTAAAATGACCCGAGATTGGCAACACAAAGGCTTATTACCAGCCAGGTTAGATACACTAAGGCTATCTCAAGTTACTTGGGGGACCATTCATGGAATTGCACGATTGCTAATCGATGGTATTTATGCAGATGCTGGTCATATCGATGAAATGTGTGAAACTGCCTTACGCATGTTTGTAATACATAATCAGCAGATAGGTTAGATAAAACTATAGGTTATATTGCTGTTTTATCATATCAGCCGCTTTTTCAGCTATCATGATAGTTGGAGCGTTAGTATTACCACCAATTAAACTCGGCATCACCGATGCATCAACCACTCTTAAACCTGTAACCCCTTTCACTTTTAGTTCGCTATCGACCACCGTCATCGGATCCTCAGTATTTCCCATTTTACAGGTGCCAATAGGGTGATAAATGGTTTCTGCCCGTTTACGTAAGTACGCTAAAATTTCCTCATCAGATTGAGCAGCGATTCCTGGCCCTATTTCCCGCGCGCCGTATTGATCAAACTCCCTAGTGGCTAATATTTCACGGGCTTTGCGTACACCATCGATCATCACAGCTATATCATCTGGATGAGTTAAATAGTTTGGATCGATAATAGCGGGTTCCAGGGGATCTGATGATGCTAATCTAATTTCACCTACGCTTTTAGGATATAAACAACACACATGGATACCGTACCCATAACCAAACGCAGTGCTGCGTCCATGATTTAATAAAATTGCGGGCAAAAAATGATATTGCAGATCAGGGCGGTCCGTAGCATATTTAGATTTAACAAATCCACCAGCCTCGGCAATGTTCGACGTCATTAATCCTTTACGTCCAAATAAATACTGGAATACGGATTTGACATACATTGGCAATGACGGGAGCGCCACAGCGTAACTTTCTCGGGCTTTACAGCGCTGTTGAACAATTGCATCCAAATGATCTTGTAAATTCTGCCCAACACCGGGTAAATCAACATTAACTTTTATGCCATGCTCTGCAAGATGAGCTTTAGGGCCAATTCCAGATAACATGAGCGCCTGTGGACTATTGATTGCCCCGCCGCACAGCAACACTTCCCGCTTAGCATTAAGATGTATCAAGCTGCCTTTAAAATGCAGTTTAACACCGGTGGCAACGTTATTTTCAATCACAATGTGCTCCACCTGTGCATGGGTAAGCACGGTTAAATTAGAGCGCTCTAATGCGGGCTTTAAATAGCCTTTTGCACTTGAGCATCGTTGTCCATTGACTTGGGTTACTTGATAAAACCCGAACCCTTCTCGTTCCTCACCATTGAAGTCTTGTAATATCGGCACGCCAACTTGTTCTGCACTTTTAACGAACGATTGGGATAATCTATTGGTATGCCGCAGGTCATTGACATGCAACAAACCCTCATCGCCATGGTTTTCACTGGCGCCATGTTGTTGACGTTCAGATTTAATAAAATAAGGTTTAACGGATTGCCAATCCCAGCCCTGAGCCCCTTGAGCTTGCCAATCATCATAGTCTTTCTGATCACCACGTATATAACACATAGCGTTAATAGAGCTAGAGCCACCTAAGGTTTTACCGCGAGGCCAATATAGTTCACGGTTATCTAAATTGACTTGTGCTGCCGTATTATAATTCCAACCGACATTTTTAATTCTGGATAACAACGACAAACCAAATGGAATATGGATTAAAGGATTTGAGTCTTTGCCACCGGCTTCAAGTAAACAAACCTGAACATTAGGATTTTCACTTAAACGAGATGCTAAAGTAGAACCAGCGGAACCTGCGCCAATAACAATAAAATCAAATTGGGTCTGTTTTAATTCATGCATGCCGGTTTCTGCTTTAAAGGTTGTAATTAGTTAAGGTTACGAATAAATAGTTATTTGAGTTCACAAGACAGGTCAACTGCTCTGATGTCATACCAGTTAGTTTATCAAAAAATAAAACGGGTTGTTACTTTAATGTACAGGTTGATCTAAATAAATAACGACAAACTTGACATTAAAAGCCCCTCACCTTCACACTTAACAATAGATTAAGGTAAATAAGTTAAAACTAAGTGGCAAACACTCTTCGAAAACGATTTTCATTAGCACTCCACGAATGGATGGCGAAATGGATGATCAAACTTGGCAAATTGCGCCATGTGGATTATACCATTGAAGAGTTAAATGCATTAGCACGGCCACATTTTCCCCAAACCTTTGACGTGGAGGTTCCAGTGGGAAATGGCAAATTGGCCATTCTCGAGGCCGAGATAGACATCCCCCATAATAGTGATGTTGTGAAAGTGCAGCTCTACTCAAGCCTCAATATAGATGCTGTTGGCAATCCACTTTACCGAGCTCATTTGTTGATTATTTTAGAGCTAACGCCGAAATACAATGCCGTGAGCAAAACGGTGGAAATTGATTCTTTGAATTTAGCGTCAATCAGATTGATTAATGACGAATATGCATTACTTAACGATTCTAAACAGTTACTTTCCTTAGTCTTTCCTAAAAGCGTGCAGAGCTTAATATCAGGTACTTTTAAGTCAGCACTGGGATTAATGACTGCTGGTAGTTCAGATGTTGCAGCAGATTATCTAAAGCTTTATTTATCGGGCAGCAAGCAACGAGTACTGGATTACCACAAACCGCAGATTTCAAGCCTGTTAGACAAAACCAAACACAATCCAGAATTCGTTTACAAACTAGACCCCGATGATTGGCAAGAAGCATTGTTCATACAACATGGCCGCAGTGTTTGTGTAGAGCAACGCTGCATTCGGTTTAAGTTTTAAGCAGATTTTTTTGTGGCTTCTTCGGTTTCCAAATGATCATGCTCGTCTTCTTGATCATAAACCTCATCATCGACAATCGATAGATCCGTTTGCCGCACGCGTTCACCTATATCATCAATATTCAGAGAAGGATCATCAATACACTTTTCAAGCATTTCAAAAGCTTCGGTGAAGTAAACCGACAACGTTTCCAGGGATTTTACGTTTTTATCACAGCAAACAATCCCAACATTAGCCGTTCCCGCATAGGTAATTAAAGTAATATTTACTCCCCCACCTGGCGTCATAGTTGAAATGGGATAGCAAGAAAGTAACTTACTGTCTTTTAAGTAACGTATATCTGTGGGGCCAGGCACATTAGAGATAAGAATATTGGCAATTGGACGGACAAAATCCGATAATCGTAACATTTCAAATATTAACGAATAAGACTGTATTAGCACAGTGTAATAACTGAATGCTAGAGGTCTGGAACGCTTTGCTGCGCGTTTTACAATGCGGTGATTTTCAATTATTTGACGCAAGCGTAAATAGGGGTCGTTCTTACCGTGGGCTAAACGTACGGGGACTATGGCTATTTTGTTCCCTGCTGCCTGATCGCCAGGCTTACGCAAATTAATTGGCATGTTGGTGTATAGGGCTTTTTTAAAGGTGTGACCTCTATCCATCAAAAATCGATGTACCCCAATGTCAAAGCAGCAAAGTAAAATCTCATTAGCAGATGCCCTGGCACGCTTACTTAATCCCCTTACCCGGGCAAAGTTCAAATCTACCGTTGAAACAACCCGGCCTTTTTTGACTTGGCCCGTTAATAAGGTTTTGGTTCCTGAGAAAGGTAACGGCATATAAGTAGAGTTGATTCGCGTTAACTTCATCAGTAAGCGCAGAACAATATAAAGTAAGTCGAACACCACCATAAATAACTCAAAGGCACCGCCAAAAATTAACGTTAAGATCCCTAACTTTCTGCGCTTACGAGTACGTCTTTTAGCTGCCCAAACCGGTATAAAAGTATCAGTATTTTTTTCGGGTAAATAACCTGCTTGGAACCAACGAATTAATGTCGCCCCATCACCGTATAAATGATGCACTTTGGCATAAATGGCATACACATTACTGTGGTTATCAGTAATGAAGTGGTACTGCCAAAGGGGTTTGTCACGATCCAACCACTGTTCATGTAGTTTGGCGACAAATTTATGCAACGCTTCTTTATCATTTACATCGTCAACCACATGATATTGAACATGATAATCCATATCTAAGGTATCAATTTCATTAAGGCCAATGGGAAACCCCATAAAACTTTTAACTGTGCCATTGAAAGGGCTCACACCTTTGTCGAATTGTTTTACCTCGTTACACAAATCTTCAACATAGGTAGAGGAAGCATTTTCTGGCATTTCCAAAAGCTGCAAACTGGCAACGTGTTTTGGGTTATCATCAGACTCAGTAATCCAAAATGTTTTGTCGAGAAATGATAGTTTCTTAGTCAATCTCAATATTCCTTAAACGTACGGATTTCTAGGAAACGCCTAACGCGCTTACCAAAGTTTGAGTTGCGATTGCTTCTTGCAAATGATGCAGCTCCCCGGGCGGTAGATCAATATATGGTAATACCGCAAATAGAATAGTCGCCAAGCCTTTATATAAGTAAGTTTCATCGCTTATATTTTGACCTTTTAAAGCATAATAGTTCGCTGATTGACTAAACACTAGACCAACCAGCTCAACAATCTGAATTCCTTGGTGAAAACTCGCCTTTAAACTGCCCTTTTTAATGAAAACATTGATTAATTTTTCAATACTTCTTTCTTGTGAAAGTATCAGCAACTTAAACTTTTTAGCCACCATGGGATAATTTTCAGCGAGATTAGCTTGATTATGGAAGAGGAATTGAAAGTGATGACCTTTTTCTAAAATGACGTACAGAAAATAAAAAAACTCTTCAATAGTCAAATCTTTGTTAGTTGCTGAATTAAATGCTGTATCTATTTGATTTTTATATAATTCAAACAGTGCTGATACTATCATCTCTTTGCCTTTAAAATGATAGTAAAGATTTCCTGGGCTAATATCTAATTCAACCGCAATATCAACGCTACTGACATTACTCTCCCCGTGTTGGTTAAATAAATCCAACGAAGTGACTAGTATTTTCTCTGCCGTTTTCATACTGAACAACCAAAGTTAGTCGAATAAATTTTCTTGCATGGCCAATTTAAATAACAAACGCACACCGGGAAGTAACATGGGTTTGTAAATTGGATAAAATATTTTCACCTATCATTCCATAAAATATTAGCAACATACAAGTGCTAGAAATAAAATAATAGGTTATTCATTTGAATCATGTTTAGGGTAAATTATGTTTACTTTTTGGCCATTAACATTATTATTTGTCTGTAACATCACAAATTGTATAAATGTTTAACGCCAAAGGTCGCCCCCGATTAGTTAGTAAATAGATGAATCAATTTTAGCAACCAATAACCAGAGGCAATTCCCTTGATAAGAGTGCTATTTAATAAAAAAGGTGGCGTAGGAAAATCGAGTTTAACCGTTAACCTCGCAGCTATTTCAGCCCATAACGGCCTTAAAACCTTATTGGTCGATTTGGATACTCAATGTAATAGTACTGCCTACCTAGATGCCATCAAAAAAGATGATGATTGCACTATAGCCAACCTGTTTGAACAAACGATTACGTTTCACTTGCATCGCAAACCAGCAAACGCATTTTGTCAGTCCACCAAAGTGAAAAACTTGGATATCATTGCCGGTTCTGCACGATTAACTGAATTGGAAAGTGAGTTGGACAGTAGACACAAAATTTATAAGCTAAAAGAAGCGCTAGAAGCCCTTGAACAGGATTATGACCGTATTTATATCGATACTGCTCCTGCCCTAAACTTCTTTAGTTTATCGGCACTTATCGCTGCGTCACGCTGTTTAATTCCCATTGATTGTGATGATTTTGCCAGACAAGGCTTGTACAGCTTGCAACAGAAAATTGCCGAAATTAAAGAAGATCATAATCCTGATTTAGAGATAGAAGGTATTATTGCCAATCAGTTTATGAGTAATGCGAATCTGCCAAAACAGATCATCAACGAGTTATTAGACGAAGATTATCCAGTACTACCGGAATATGTTGCGCAATCAGTGAAAATGCGTGAATCCCATCAAGCTAAAAAACCGTTAATTGAACTTGCGCCTAAACATAAATTGACCTTGTCATTGATCGGTATTTTTGACCTTATTGAAGGCCAGAATAATTAAACGATTATTCTATTATAAACAGCAAGCAAGAAGACAGAAGCGAGTGATTGACTGATGGAGGGTTAAATTAGATAAAGCTGCATAAAACCGGCTATCATCCCAAGAATAGCTCCAACCACAATCAACTTCCATTCATCGGCCTGGTAAGCAGGGCGTAATACCCCTTCAAACTCTTCCGGCGTAAGTAGTTGCATTCTTGCGCACAAATCATCCCCAACTTTTAAGGCATCATTGGCATATTCATGGGCATATTGCAGATACTTGTCAGAACTATCAAAAATCATTTTCACGGCAAGCTCTTTCATTCGGTAATACTTCTCAGAGCCAACACCTAATGCAAAGTAAGGCTGAGCTATTGCCACATAACGCTCGATAGCATCATTCACATGAAGCTCAATCAATTCCAAAAGTTGAGCCGATCCTGAGCCATGCAGCACTATATCAGTGATGTTTTTAGAGTTGATAAGCTTTTTCTCGATGATCTCAGAATACACTTCAGACACTTCTTTTTGGCGTTTTAAAAACATACCTTGAAAGGTCAACCCTAAGAATCGAATGGGCTTCTTTGGCTCGAATATTATTTTAATTGCGATCCAATTGGTGGCATAGCCTACGATTAAACCACCTAAGGGTAAAATCCACCAACTTTGAAACCAATACCAGAAAGCCATAGTAGGCAAACCGAATAGAAAGCCGAAATAAAGACCTGAACGCTCGATAAACGGAAACTCTTTTTCACCGGATCTTAAAAAAATCTCATTGATAAGCTCGGGGTCATTGACTAAGTGTTCCACCACTAATTCTTTGATATCCAGAATTTCATCTACATTGTGTTTGAAATCGTCGACCATTTTAGCAACGACGTTAGGAATATCAGCTTCAACACGTTTGTACACCAAATTTTTAGCTTGCACGGGCATAGACGCCCACATTTGAGGAGCAGACTCCTGCATGACCTGGTTGACAACTTTTCTTAACACTTGTTTGAGTCGACGTTGAATGGACGCGGTTAATTTATCTGCTTCTATTCTATCAGCGAGTTCTTGGACACTTAACAGTTTGCCTAAGACCAGTTCGACTTCTATTTCGGCCATTTCCTTGCGCTTCATAGGAATAAGTCCTTGCCAGCCGAAAAAAGGACGAATACCAATAAACTCTATTGGATAAAACATCATTTTGACTGCTAGAAAGTTAGTTGCCCAACCTACTATCCCGCTGGTGATTGGGATCAGCAACAGCAGGTAATTTTCTAAAATCCATTGCATAAGTAGCGTGGATGCCTTTATTAAGTTAATCAGAAATGAAAAACAAACTCGTAAGATAGTTACTTAGCGAAGCTCGCTGTTCAATAAATCATCGCTTTTGAGTCTACGCTAAGCCCGATACTTAGGTCAGGCTAAACGCTGCCATTACAATGGTCAATCAAATTTATGCTGTTGATTATTAATATTATAATTATGCATTAAGGTTAACGGACTTCAACCCTATAATTTCCGTTAAATTGGGTAGCGTTTTCTAATTTAATGTTTTATTAATACAGCATACTAATGGCTAATATTTTTTTAGCTGATGAGATGTTAGTTTTTATAACGACAACAGTTTATTATAGTTTTAATTTCTAGCTCTTTTGACTAAAAGGGCTAGGTTTAAAGGCTTTTAATTAAATAGTCTTAGTATCTAATCGTACTAAGTTAAATAGGTTGAACCATATGGCGTACCGGGATTCCCTTAGCGAATTGAATGCTGCAATCAAACATGCAGAAAGTTACCAAGAGTACAAGGAAGCCTGCCAAGAACATGATGAAATTTCTGGTGCAGAAGATTGGAAAGCAAAAGATGCCTGTAAAGAATACGATTACCGTCTTATTCGCAAACGTGTACAGCGCATTAAATTAGCCCGTTCGCGGGGCGATGCACTGGGTTTGATGTCGATTTTGCATGAAGGAATTCATGGAAACCTAGGTAATATTGCCAACTCAGCGATAAAAAATCACAGCAAAATTGGTACAAAATACCTCATCCAAGAATTTATCGACCAAGTCTGTGAGTCCTTAGATTTTATTTATCACGCAGATGAGTCTGAAATCGATTTTTACGAGAAACTATCGTTCTTTGATGAAACTGCCCATGCGTTTGGTCAAAGTTGTCTAATGCTAAGTGGCGGCGCGGGTTTAGGATTTTTCCACGGTGGCGTGGTCAAGTCTTTGAGCGAACATGATTTACTGCCAGACGTTGTCTCAGGGGCAAGTGCCGGCTCAATCATTGCGAGCCTCATTGCTACCCGCACCAATGAAGAACTAAAAGAAGCTTTAGAACCGCAAAATATTTACGAAAAATTTAGTAATTGGCGTATATGGCAAGGCTTTGGGCGCAACAGCCTAATGGATAGCTCAAACTTAGAAAATGCATTAATCGAATTATTCGATTTAATGACATTTGAAGAAGCCTACGAGAAAACGGGCCGTCACGTTACTGTAACGGTCTCACCGTCAGATTTGCACCAATATTCTCGTTTACTGAATGCTAAAACTTCGCCCAATGCAATTATTACCCAAGCGGTCAGAGCTTCATGTGCCATCCCATTGGTATTTAGCCCGGTGCAACTCAAAGCTAAACAGGCAAATGGTGACATAGTGCCCTATATTCCCAATCGACGTTTCGCTGATGGCTCCTTGATGGCTGATATGCCTTTTAAGCAGTTAGCTCGCCTTTATGGTGTTAACCATAGTATTGTAAGTCAAACAAACCCTCTGGCTGTGCCGTTTTTATCCCGTGATAAAAAAGATACAAGAGGCATTGCAGCCCTTACCTGGCGACACATTGCAAATATCACTAAGATGAATAGCATATACGCATTTGACGTTTTAGAAGGCGTTACGTCTCACAAAGGTGCCAAGTTAGGCATTCATAAACTTCGCTCGGTCATCGATCAACAATATGTAGGCGATATTAATATTTTGCCTCAACGGGGTTTTGCCAGCTTGAAGCATATCTTAGCGAACCCGTCGTTACGCAGTATTGAAAAATTGATTTCTAGTGCAGAACAGGCAACCTGGCCGCAAATTGACCGTATTAAACGGGATACACAAATTAGTGAAACATTTAGCAAGTATCTTAAAAAGCTAAAGAGCAGAGAACAAAGAGTACTTACTCAGCACAACGGTCTCCGATTGGTGGATTCACCAAAATCAGCCTAAAAGTCTCTTTCATGGTGCGGTTCAGGTATGGGAACTTAGGTGACAAGCCTGTTACAGTGATATTGTGTAGTGTGACTTGGCATATACATTGACATCTATGGTCTGTCTGAATAGATCCCCTTACAACAGTCAAAACCAAAAAATCCTCAGACTCAACTGGGGATTTTTTAATTATATGGCACTTTAGGTGCGTCTTATTTGTAAGGATTGCCTGTTTTCTGCGTAAAAACGTATTTTAGTTTTGGCTAAAATAGAGACGCTTCCCGCCCCTAAAATCTACTCTTTATCGTCAGTGCTTTTAGTGGTTGTGGTTTTTTTAGCGGCAGGTTTGCGCGTTCTTGTACCCGTAGTTGTTGCACCTGCGGTTTTGGCTGCAGTTGTTTTAGTCGTGCTAGTGGGTTTACTAGCAGCGGTCGACTTAGCAGTGGTTGTTTTTTTGGCCACTGTCTTGCGCGTACTCGCGGGCTTAGCTGCAGTTGTTGACGCTTTGGTGGCCGTCGATTTCGTTGCAGACTTTGCGGCAGCTTGTTCAGCAGCCTTTTGCTGTGCAAGCTTAGCGACTACGTCAATTAGGTTATCAACTTTGTTAGAGAGTATTTCCAGTTGAATTTCGCGACTTTGACTCTGCATGCCCAATTTACTTTTGAACATTGCAATTTTGCTTTTTAACATCGACTTCCCCTTAAATAGTGAGCTGTGTTCTAGTTTAGCTTTAATATCCGCTTCCACCGATTCACCGCGTACGATCAGGTCTTGAACTAAAGCATTGCCGTCTGTATACAATTTGTCCAGTGCATCAGTGGATTTGTTTAAGCTTTCTCCATATGCGCCAACACTTGCCAACCAAGACTTACGCCCGGTTTCTTCTACAGATTCTATCGCTTTCATAACTCCCCCGACTTTATATCTCACTAGAGACGTATAGAAGTTCAGGTACTGTAAACCTTAAGATGACTTAAGGCTCACAGCAATTCCTGAACTTATTGATATTACTTAGCTGCTAATTTTGCAACTGCATCAGTTAATGCATCAATTTTTGCAGAAAGTTCTTCCACTTTGTCTTCAGAACCTGAAGATGCATCTAAACCTAACTTTTTACGTACTTCAGAAACACGCTCTTCAACATTGGTCTTAGCTTTGATTTTCGCTTTGGCTTCAGTTTCTAATACTTCGCCCTTTTCTACTAGCTCTTCAAATACTTTACCTGCTTCAGTGGTCAATTTTTCGTATTGACCTTGAGCTTCGTCGAAACTCTTACCATAAGCACCTAAACCAGCTAACCAGATTTTACGTGCAAAATCTTCAGCGTCTGAAACTTTACTTTTGATTGCGTCTAAATTAGTCATGATTATTTCCTCGATTTGTTGACTGTAATCAAGGTTAACGATCAAAATTAGAAAGCGCATACTAATCTTACAAATTAATCCAAATTAATTCGAAACATTAGTGCAACCATTTGAAATTAAATGACTTTAAAATATTAATAATGGATCGTAGGGATAGGCGTTTTGAGGAGAGATTTCAACTTATAAACTAACATTCATATTATTAGCGTTATGTTCACAGAAGCACTGCGGTGTATTCACTATCTGCGAACAATGAATACACAGCAAAATATTTAATCAACCAAATCCTTAGGAATTTCGGCGCGAATTTCATGCCAAATTTTACCTGACTCTATTCCATATTCGCGTACAACAGACACAACTTTATCAAATTCTTCTGCATCAGCTAATTCCATTAATTTTTGATAATAGTTTCGAGATAATTCACGAGATTTAGGGCAAGAGAAATAGTATCCACCAATTCGAGAATACAAACCTCTAAAACCATTCATCATCAAAACATACACTTTGTTACCTGAAGCAAACGCCATGTCGTGGTTAATTTGATAATCGAATAAGGCAAACGCAGCCCCGTCTTCGGGAATATCTTGATATCCTTTGAGGATCTCCTTCACTCGTGAAGCATTATTTTTAATTGCACCACGAATAAATACTGCACTTAAATTTGTTCTCGCCGCTAACAGGTGATCAACTAATTCGGAAATCCCTTCTTGATCTAAACGTGCCAGTGTTTCAAGGATATTTAAACCCGACGTTTCCCAAAAATTATTCACTTTGGTAGGTTTACCATGCTGAATTGTTAGCCAACCATCTCGGGCAAGTCTTTGAAGTACTTCTCGCAGAGTTGTGCGAGTCACGCCTATGAGTTCTGACAACTCACGCTCCGCCGGTAAAATCGTCCCTGGCGGAAATCGCCCACTCCATATTGACTCAACAATATATTCTTCTGCAAATCCTGCTGGACTTTGTGCCTTGTAAATCATGCAACGGCTCTCTTATTATCATTTTAGTGTCATGTTGATAACTCATTGTACCAGATGAATTTTATATGGAACAACGAAAGTTTAACAGTATGTTAATTATTTAATAGACTTTATCTGTCGCAAAGCTGAGCAATATCTGTTCAAATAGTATCAATTCACTGATTAACAACAGATTTACCTTGCATTTATTGCGCTTACCTTTTAAAAATGAAGGGATAAATATTTGCGATTGCACTTCAGGTCGATGAGTAAAAGGACTCCTCTATGCAAGTTTCAATGACTCAAGCTATTTACAAAAACTTTTTAGGCCATGCTCCGGATTGGTACAAGCAGGTTATTGTAGGGTTTTTAATCTTAAACCCAATTTTATTTTATTTTGTTAGTCCCTATATTGCTGGTTGGGTGTTGGTTTTGGAATTTATCTTCACCTTGGCAATGGCCCTAAAATGCTACCCGCTGCAACCCGGCGGGTTATTGCTCATAGAAGCACTTTTCATAGGCATGACATCTCCAGGTCATATGTATCATGAAATAACTGTAAATATTAGTGTGGTTTTGCTGCTGGTATTTATGGTCGCAGGCATTTACTTCATGAAAGATCTGCTGATGTATTTGTTTACTAAGCTATTAATAAAGATAGAAAACAAACGCGCACTATCCTTAGCCTTTATTATCGCTTCGGCATTTTTATCTGCATTTTTAGATGCATTGACGGTAATTGCAGTAATTATTGCTGTAGGTTTAGGCTTCTACAGTATTTATCATAAAGTGGCCTCAGGTAAAGATTTCCACATCGATCACGATCATTCCAGTGATGATGAAATAGCCCAACCAAGTCGTGATGATTTAGAGAACTTCCGAGCATTTCTTCGTAACCTGATGATGCACGCAGCTATAGGAACAGCGCTAGGTGGCGTTATGACCATGGTTGGTGAACCGCAAAACTTGATCATTGCAGACAAAGCATCATGGGGTTTTGGTGAATTTTTCGTTCGCATGGCGCCGATTACGATTCCTGTTTTCTTTTCAGGCTTGCTTACCGCCTATTTCGTCGAAAAAATGGGATGGTTCGGATACGGCGCGCAATTGCCGCCTGTCGTTAGAGGCATTTTGAGTGATTACAACACTCAGATGGATAAACAACGTACAAAATTAGATACCGCTAGACTCTTTACCCAAGCCATTATCGGTATTTGGTTAATCATCGGCTTAGCTTTACATTTAGCAGAAGTGGGTCTTATTGGTTTATCAGTAATTGTACTGGCCACCACCATGTGTGGCGTTATTGAAGAGCATTCTATTGGTAAAGCGTTTGAAGAAGCCTTACCCTTTACTGCCCTGCTATGTGTGTTTTTTGGTGTTGTGGCGGTGATCATTGACCAAGGCCTATTTACACCCGTAATTAACTACGTGCTAACGTTTGAAGGTAAAACTCAACTGGTGATGTTCTACCTCGCCAACGGAGTGTTATCTATGGTCAGCGACAATGTCTTTGTAGGCTCGGTCTACATTACCGAAGTCACCACAGCGCTGCAAAATGGACAAATCACCCGAGATCAGTTTGATTTGTTAGCCGTCGCTATCAACACAGGAACGAATTTACCCAGTGTAGCCACCCCGAATGGACAAGCGGCATTTTTATTCTTGTTAACGTCCGCTATCGCGCCTTTACTACGCTTATCATATGGTACTATGGTTTATATGGCATTCCCCTTTACAATTGTCTTAACCCTAGTAGGTTTGGCTACAACCTATTTTGGTTTACAGGAACTGACCGACGTTTTATATAATCTGCATTGGATAAACCATCATGTTCCAAGCGAAGCCGCGGGTGCCCCTAGCGCTCACTAAAATTTAGGATAAAATTCATCAAAATGAACATATTTGTATACTTGGGCAATTTAGCGTCAACGCGATGGGCTTGGTTGACGTTGACGTTGTCTGCATTGGCCTTGATTGTAACCGCGCTGTTTTTTCAATACGGATTAGATCTTAAGCCATGCATCATGTGCATTTATCAACGCACAGCCGTATTTGGTTTACTGTTCGCAGGTTTACTCCCTACCCTCAAAAACAATATCATCACTCGATTTATCGGTTTTGTGACCTGGGGGATCTCGGCTATATGGGGCATGTTTATCGCCATGGAGCACGTAGATATCCAGAACGAAACTAACCCGTTTTTTGTTTCCTGTGAAATTGTCCCTAATTTCCCTGCATTCCTTCCCTTGCACAATTGGTTGCCCAACATGTTTGCTGCCACTGGTGATTGCGGCAGTATTGATTGGGAATTTATGAATATGAGTATGCCTGAATGGATGATTGTGGTGTTTGCAATTTACAGCGCCGTGTTTACCGTGGTTTTATTCAGTCGACTTTTTACCCGCCGCAGCTTTTAAGTCAAACCAACGGCTAAACACAGAAATCGATTAACCCGCAAGTTAATCGATTTCGTTCAACGGCCAAATCACGATGTGATCTTCAAAGTCGCGCTCATCCACGTCTTTGTCGAATACCGTTTTTCCCCGCACAGACATACCAGCCTTGTGCATTTCTGACTTTTTATTCTTATGCAGTAATGGATGCCAGCTAGGCAGCCCTTTGCCTTCGTTAAGTCTACGATAACTGCAACTAGGCGGCATGTAGGCAAGCTGATGAAGGTTATCCTGGGATAATGTGACACATTCTGGCACCAGTTCATCACGGTCTGCGTATTGGGTACAAGCACATGTTTTAGTATTCAAATAGCTGCACACAACATTGGTAAAATGTAACTCTTCAGTGTTAGGCAATTGCGCGGTTTGGGAAGGCGTGACTTGATTGACGGAGTCTTCTTGAGGCGCGTTTACGGCGAGTTCATCAACTTGCCCAGCACTAACTTCTGACAGAATGTCTTCTGTGGCGCTTTCTTCTTTGACACTGTCTTCTTTGTCACCTTCATCTATGATTTTGTGTAAGCAACATTTAGCGCAGCCGTCACAAACGGCCTCCCACTCTTGACGATTCATTTGTGCTAACGATTTCGTCTGCCAAAAGTTTGCTGCTAAGCTCATGTTTCCACCAGCACTTTGCTGTTTACACTAAAATGCTCATGTAAACTCAAACACAATTGATCACCAGGATGCAAGGGCCCCACCCCTTTGGGTGTCCCTGTTAGCACTATATCACCGGGCAACAAAGTGAAAACCTCGCTAATTTGTGACAATAAAGAAGCAAGGTTCCAGATCATCAGAGACGTATTTCCGTGCTGTCTGAGTTGTTGATTAATGTGCAAACTAAAATCTAAACTTTGAAGATCAGCCAGTTCCCCAACCTCAACAAAACCCGACATCGGACAAGCCCCATCAAAGGCTTTAGCTCGCTCCCAAGGTAAACCTTTAGATTTAAGTTTACTCTGCAAATCTCGTAGGGTTAAATCCAGTGCCAGACCCACTCCATAGATAGCATTGAGGCAATCTGCCTGGGAAGCGTTTTTTAACGGAGACTGCATCAGAATGGCCACTTCCAATTCGTTATGACAATTTCCTAAGGTTTCGGGAGGTAACGAAATCGGATTATTTACATCACATAGGCTAGTCGAAGGTTTCATAAATAATAATGGGTTATCGGGTATTTCATTAGCCAATTCTTCAACATGGTCCACATAATTACGTCCCACGCATACAACTTTGCCAACAGGTAGCTGAATAGGCTGACCATTAATCGTTTTATGACTATATTCCATCTAAGACCCCTTTTTAATTCGATCGGCCAGATAACTAACTGCACTGCCAAAATAGGTTGAACGATTCCAGCGCATAAGCGTATGAAAGTTGGAATAAACCAAATAGATCCGACCATGCTCATCATCGGGCATAATTAACGAGGCTTGTAAGTCTACATTGGGCAAATCTGCACCATTGTAGCGTCTCACTCCTAGTGCCTGCCATGCACTTAATGATTGCATCTTAGATTTAGTTAAACCCGCTAAGCTCAAATCAAAATCGGCAGGAATACGAACTTGGCGTCCCCAGGTTATACTGTCATCCCATCCTTCTTTACTTAAGTAATTAGCAATGGATGCAAAGACATCTTTGGGGTTGCTCCAGATATCTTTTTTACCATCTTTATCATAGTCAACTGCGTAGGTAAGAAAAGAAGTTGGGATGAACTGGCTTTGGCCCATAGCTCCCGCCCAAGAACCGAGAAACTGTGACTTTTGAATATGACCTTGCTGTAAAATCGTCAAAGCCGCAAACAACTGCTTTTTAAAGAACGTTTCACGTCGTCCTTCATAGGCTAAGGTAGATAGCGCAGAAATAACCGAATAATTTCCCATTATCTTTCCAAAATTACTTTCGTTACCCCATAAGGCGACAATAAAACGCGGTTGCACACCGTATTCTTCACCTATTTTTTCTAAAACCTGCTGATGTTGAGAATACAAATCGATGGCTTGTTTCACCTTCCAATCTGGTACCCGCGTGCGCAAATATTTATCTAAGGTGATTTTAGACTCTGGTTGATTTTTATCTGCTTTGATGGCGCGTTTGTAGAATGTTATGTCGGCAAACGTTTGTTCAACAAATTCAACCTCGAAACCTTCTGAAATCGCTTCCTGCTTAAGTTGCTCCACATAATCGCCGTAGCCTTGTTCTGATTTTTGAGCACAAAGGGGAAAACTTAACAGCAGAATTAAAAATAGAATGCAGTGCCGGTTCACTAATTTGATCATGTCGCCAATTTAACCTTTACTCTTTAGTTGTGATTGTTTGTGTGCCTTTAATAAGTCTTCATTTGGTGGAGGTAGTTGTAAATAAAAACCTTTTGAATTCAATTCAGTGGTTAATTTATGAATATCCACCTGGGCCAATTTTTGACGTTTTTGCAAGGCTAGAATCATTACAAAACTAGGGCTACCAAAGGTTTCCATAAGGGGTTTTGGCACATCATCAAAGTTATCTTTTTGTAAAACGTAGAGATAGGTTTGCTGCTTTTTATTACTTTTGTACACATACACAAGCATTATCGAATCTCCCCATATTTGGCCACTATTTTAAGGGCCTCATCACCTAGCAACTCCTCTCTCCAGCCTTGCATTAAATCAGGTTTTAATCCCATTTCCCGCAGTTCATCTTGTTGATGCCAATGATATTTTAACAATTGTTGGATTTGTTTTTTAGAGCCTATAACTTCAACGGGTATTTCAAGCTCATCTGCTTTTAATTGACATAAAGCTCGTATTTCAGCAGACGCTTTTTTGAATCCTTTGTGGGTGATTAACCTTTCAACAGGCGGCGGGTAGACCTCAACGGGCGCGAGTTTGGCTTCTTCCACCAAACTCAGTAAGGCTTCTGAATGGATCCGCGCTTCCTGTGGCGTCATACCATCAATGGCAAATATCGCGCCTTTGTGACTAGGCAAGGTTCTTGCGACTTCAACGAGATTGGATTCACGCACGACAAAATTTAACGCCAAGTCACGAATTCGCGCCTGCTCGATGCGCCACTTGGCTAATATTTTAAGTAAATACAATGAAATTCCTGACAACTTCCAATTGTTTTTAATATTTAAATAAGCCAGCTCAGCCGGAAGGTTAATGGACTTTTTCAATGCCAGTTGACGCATTTCTTGATAAATCCATTCCGTTCTTCCTAACGCTGCAATTTGTTCACTTAATTGAGGATAAATTTGCAACAAGTAGAGAACGTCATTTGCAGCATATTGACACTGCTCTTTACTAAGGGGACGAGCTATCCAATCTGTCCGCGACTCACCTTTATCGAGTTTAATATCTAACATTAGCTCAATGAGATTAGCGTAACCTAATGTAGCTCCCATATTTAATAAACACGCTGCAAATTGGCTATCAAAAATAGGCGTCGGGATCACTTTCAGGCTATGCCAAAACGTCTCTAAGTCTTCAGAGCAGGAATGCAAGACTTTCACAACATCCGGATTAGCTAAAAGGTCCACCAGAGGTGATAAGTCATCAATTTCTAAGGGATCGATAAGAACCAGTGAAACACCATCAAAAACTTGAATCAAGCCTAACTTAGGGTACAAGGTTCTGGTTCGCACGAATTCGGTATCAACGGCAATGGCAGACGCGTTGCTGGCTTGATCACAAAAGGATTGTAATGCTTCGAAACTAGTTATAAGGGTATATTGCATATGAAAAGATGGACACCTAGAAAGTAAAAAACCGACATGAGCCGGCTTTTTGATTTAAATGAAATAGTAAAAGATTTCGTTTAATTTAATCGCGCAGCTCTTTGCGCAGTATCTTACCAACATTTGTCTTTGGAAGCTCGTCTCTAAATTCAACAAA
The DNA here is from genome assembly GCF_054782055.1 of Aliiglaciecola aliphaticivorans. Taxonomy (NCBI): domain Bacteria; kingdom Pseudomonadati; phylum Pseudomonadota; class Gammaproteobacteria; order Alteromonadales; family Alteromonadaceae; genus Aliiglaciecola; species Aliiglaciecola aliphaticivorans. The sequence continues at coordinate 13,190 of NZ_BAAGTF010000040.1, read as the reverse complement.
TTTTGGTACTTTGTACCCGGTTAAATTTTTACGACAGTGATCGATCAAGATTTTTTCCGTCAATTCATCTGAGTTACGGACGACAAAGAGTTTTACTGCTTCCCCGGATGATTCACTAGGCACACCAACAGCAGCGACTTCAACGACTTGATCGTGCATTGCTGCGACTTCCTCAATTTCATTAGGAAATACGTTAAACCCTGACACTAGAATCATGTCTTTTTTTCTATCGACGATATAAAAATAGCCTTGTTCGTCAACCGTAGCGATATCACCGGTTAATAACCAACCATCTTGAATCACCTCGTCGGTTGCCTCGGGACGATTTAAGTAACCTTTCATCACTTGCGGCCCTTTAACGTACATTTCCCCGGGTTGGCCCATAGGGACTTCATTGCCATCATCGTCACACAATTTAATGTCTGTTGAGGAAACCGGCATCCCAATAGAACCTTTATAACTCTCCAGTTGCGGAGGATTCACGCTGACCACAGGACTACATTCGGTTAACCCATAGCCCTCCAACAAGACTTTGCCTGTTACTTTTTGCCACTTTTCAGCCACCGAGCGCTGCACCGCCATGCCGCCACCTAAGGCAAACTTCAAATCTGAAAAGTCAAGATCGTTAAATTCGGGAGTATTGAGTAAACCATTAAATAAGGTATTCACCCCAGTGATCACTGTCCACGGATGTTCCGACATTTCTTTTACAAAGCCGGTCATATCTCGAGGGTTTGTGATTAACAGGCTTGGACACCCAAACTTAACAAATGTCAGGCAATTCGCTTGCAAGGCAAATATATGATAAAGCGGTAGCGCAGTGACCACCAGTTCTTTTCCCGGTTGAATAACCGTCTGTAATACTGACGAAATTTGTTCTAGGTTCGCTACCATATTGCGATGAGTGAGCATCGCCCCTTTTGATACACCAGTCGTGCCGCCGGTATATTGTAAAAAAGCAATTTCATCATTGCTTATTTCAGGCCGGGTATAGGTTAAGGAAGCTCCTTTTTTAATAGCAGATAGGAAACTTTCAGTTTTCGCAATAGAGAACTTCGGCACCATTTTTTTAATGTATTTTACGGCAAAATTCATAAGCCAACGTTTAGGTGCCGGAAACATATCAGCAACCTGAGTGAGCAGAACCTTTTGCACATTGGTTTGCTCAATGACTTGCGCCAAAGTAGATGCAAAATTCTCAATTATGACAATAGCTTTGGTATTCGAATCGTTTAATTGGTGTTGCAGTTCTCGTGCAGTATAAAGTGGATTGACATTTACCACGGTTAATCCTGCACGCAAAATGCCAAATAGTGCCACGGGATATTGAATAACATTAGGCATCATAATGGCAACAGGATCACCTTTTTGTAACCCTTCACTTTGCAAATAAGCTGCAAATTGTGCAGATAAAGTGTCTAACTCGGCAAAGGTAATACTGTGACCCATATTGATAAACGCAGTATTATTCGCGTAAGTCGAAACCGATTGTTCGAATATATCAACTATTGAAGAATAACGCTCTGGGTCAATTTCTGCAGGAATATTGGGGTCGTAGTGCTCTAACCAAATTTTGTCCATTGTGCCTCCAGGGCTTATGCTTCTCAATACAGTTACATGATCTTAACGAATGAACATTAAAATTAATACAGGTAAGACCTGATTGTTTTCTAATTTTATTGTTTTAATGGCGTGTCCGCCAGAAAATTAAGCAATTTAGCTGCAATTTGTTGTGGGTAATCCATATGTAAGTGATGCCCCCCTTCACAAGTCACATGAGAAAGGTTCGTCACCCAATCAAATCTTTCCTGCATTTTTTCACGCATAACTTCATATCCAGAGGTACCCATAATCGCTAACGTAGGAGCTTGAATATTTTGCATGAAATGTTTGGCTTGTTCATCTGTTAGTCGAATAGACGACAGAGTGCGAAGCCGTCTATCTGTGCGAAAACGGAGCTGTCCATTTTGTTCGAGCAAATTTCGATTCACTAAAAGTGTAGCAGCCTCTTCGCTCAAATCGCCAGCTAATGCTCTAGCATTAACAACAGAATCATAACTTTTGGGGTGTTTCGCTTCCCTCGCCCGCAATTTCAAACGGCTTTCAATAGACTCACGCATTTGCACAGGACTAGTTTGCGCATCCTTAGACATGGGGCCAAATGATTCAATGGTAATGAAATGAGACACAAATTCAGGGAAGCTACTGGCATACAATGAGCCGACAATTCCGCCCATTGAATGTCCAAGTAAAATAAAGTTTTTATAGCCTTGACTCAATACAAGTTCATGTAAGTCATGCACAAAGTCAATTTGGTGATAATGGGCATCCGCACTGCGATGGCTAGAATGACCGTGCCCTGCAAAATCAATAGCGATCAAGTGATAATCATTCAAATAGTGAGATAAAGGGATAAAACTGGCCGCGTTATCCAACCATCCGTGCAAAGCAATAATAAGGGGTTTATCGGTATGACCATTAGCAAGTCCAGCTAACTCAAGGTTAGGCAAAGAAAACCTGACATCATGCATTTTCATATCCTTTTAGGCATGTTGTGAAAAACAAAAAAGCGGCAAGTACATGCCGCTTTTTAACACTTTATTGCCACCACCGGAAATTATCCGCCGTGATACACCGCTATCGTGATTAGTTATAATTGCCTAAAAATCACTGTTTAAGGCTCTTTATCAATGGTTCTTACACTGTTATTTCGTGACTGTGACGAACGACTAGGTTGCTGCGTTCTGATTGGCGTTGAAGCACCACCAGAGGGGCTATCGTTACTACGACGGATAAACACACGCTGATGATAAGGGCGGTATGGCCATCCCCAGTAGTTTCCATATGGCCACATACTTATGGTTCTTACGTTGACTTGCTCTAATTCTTTCCAAAGATGATATCCGGTAGATTGAATTGTTGGGAAGACAAACTTGTGCTCGCCCACCATTCCCTCTTCTGAACCTGTAACTTTTCCGGTAAAGGTAATTGCACGACCTTTTTCAAACACCACGGGATCAATAAAGCCGTCGATATAAACCCGAAATCGCCCCATACTCTGGTTTGATACAGAAGGTCTGCCATAGGAGCGAAGCGGAAAGTCTACAACTTCAACCATAGTGGCATCTGGTAAGTTGGTTATTTCAGCAATCACGCCCCCCCAACGAACAATTTTCCCAATATTGTTTTCGGGATTGCTAGTAACTTGCTGATATTCAAGTAGCGTGGTTCCTTCATCTACCTGAATGCTATCAGGGATGACCGTACAGCCCGCCATCAGAACTACTGATATAAATATCGTGATTTTCGCTAACATGAGAATCCCCTTTACTACTTAAATTCAATTAACTAGATTTAATACAACCTGAGATGATTAGGCTCCGTATTTATCTTCTACTCGTCTTTTCGCTAAACAGACCATGAATCTATCACTTCATGTTATTAAATCAATTGGACTTGCTTCTAAACTCACTCTAAATAATAGTAACACCCCATACTCACAATAGGTTTGAATATTGGTTGAATCAACTTCATTTTGGGATATAAATGCCAAACCCACTATAAATTAGCTTAGCAAATAAGCGCAAAATATTACACTAAAACTGTATGCGACAGGATTTAAAAAAGCCGATACTAGACGAATGTATCAATCCCCATTAACGATTGAATTTCACTACGTTGGTTTTCCTTGGCGAGAGATTGGTAGGCGTCTATCGCTTGACGAGCAGTAAAATCTTGAGGTTGTGAGGAGTTGCTTTTTTGTTGGCTAAAACGTTCGGCTTGAGCAAATGCTTCTGGTGTATTTTGACGCGTAACAACCTGCTGACGAGGCAACTCAGTGTCACGTCTTTGATTTTGTTGCTCTTGCGCTTCCGCTTGTTTTTGCGGTTCACGAGCAGTGGGCGTGATTGTTAGTTGATTTTGCGCAGCAACTAACGAAGATTTAATTTCCACTAAGCTAAACTCTAGCCTCCTTTTTACCTGTCAAACCATTTTAAACAGCAATAATCATGCACAAAACATGTGCGTGTGTAAAAAAGAACAAAATCTGAAAAAGGACGTTCGGCAATCAAGGGGTTATTCTCTGCCTGGTAGCTTTTTCCAGGTGACCTTATCACGTAAATATACCGGTTGAATGTTCTCAGCCTCACCAAAACGCCCTTGAGCAATAGCTTCGATTGCTAATGGCATCATAGCCGCACTAGCCGGATAAAGAATTGATGCCTGTCCTGTTTTTTCTACTATTGTTTGAAAGGCAGGGTAAGCCGCCCAACCGGTTCCGCATAGTACGTCCGGTTCCTCGGTTAATAGCGCCAACACAGCATCAGCTGAAAGCACTTGCTCTTCGCCAACCAAACTGGCTAAATTATTCTCATTGCGATATAACGCAAAATACACTTCATCCATTCGAGCATCTATGGCAACCGCAATTAACTTGGCCTGCGTTTCATCAATGGCTTGCTGTGCCATGGCCGCCAGGGTAGAAATACCAATAACCGGTTTTTCAGTGCCGAGTGCCAAGCCTTGAATAATACCGGTTGAAATACGGACCCCCGTGAAGCTGCCTGGACCGCGTCCAAACACCAAATAATCCATTTCTGCTAATGTTTGATTGTTCCGCTGTAATAACTGTTCCACCATAGGCAGTAATTTTTGGCTATGCTGCTGGGGACAAACTTCAAATATGGAATCCGTTTTTTGTTCAATAAGAATCGCCGCAGAGCAGGCTTCAGTGGCTGTATCTATCGCAAGTATCTTCATCAATTCACAGGCCTTCAGAGGAGTTTAATTCAGTTAAAAAATCGACCGCCACCGATAAATCACGGGTACGCTTCATTGGCGGTAAACTAGCTAAAAACGTTTTTGCATAATCTTTGGTGATCAGACGATTATCGCATATCACCAACACCCCTTTGTCTTTTTCATCACGAATGAGTCGCCCTGCCCCCTGTTTTAGGGAAATAACCGCTTGGGGGATTTGTATTTGCGCGAATGGATTTGCGCCTGATTTTCGACAATCTTCAATTCGCGCCTGCAAAAGTGGATCATCCGGTGCCGCAAACGGGAGTTTATCTATCATTACACAGGTCAAATCGTCACCGCGCACATCTACTCCTTCCCAAAATGCACCTGTACCTAATAGAACCGCTTGTTTGTTGCTGACATATTCGTCTAGTAAGGCTCGTTTGGTCGTGGTGCCTTGCACTAAAATTGGGTTATCAATATGTTCCTCTAAACTTTCAGCGATAATTTTCAGCATTGCATGGGACGTAAATAGCAGGAAACAACGCCCTTTACTCGCTTTAATTAAGGTTATAGCGACTTCCAGTAAATTTTGTCGCATCTCCCAACTACTAGGTTCGGGTAAATACCGAGGCACGCACAGTACCGCTTGTTGTTGATAATCAAAGGGGCTATCTAAAGCTAGGGTTTTAGCATTATCCAAGCCCATTAGACGTTGAAAGTGGGCAAAACCACCATCCACCATCAAAGTGGCAGAAGTGAAAACCCAACTGCGTTTAGGCTCTTCAATAAAACTGGCAAAACGTTTAGCAATGCTTAATGGCGTTAAATGCAAAACAATGTGCTTGGGTGTTGTTTCATACCATAAGCTCACCCCTTTTTGATTGACATCGTTTAACACTGCCAATTTTGCTTTGGCATGAGTTACCCTTTCAAATAGGGTATCCAGTTCTTTCTCTCGCCCCAAATGAATTTTAATCACTTCATAAAGCACCGTTAACGACTCGTCCAACTTACTAATTTGCGCTTCAACCTCTGGACGTTTTAACATCTGTCGCCAATTACCACGTTCTGGAGTGACGGGAAATAAAATCCGTAAATCCGCTGCAATCAAACGACATTTTTCAGCAACCTTAACCAGTTGTTCTGCGTCTTTGAGTTGAGTCCGTTTTATAATTTCAATATCTCGTGCTAAATCATGTATTTGTCGACTGGAAAGCGCTTCTCCAAAATACTCACTGGCAATATCGGGAATTTGGTGGGCTTCATCGAATACCACCACATCCGCTTCGGGAATTAATTCCCCAAAACCTGTATCTTTTAATGCCATATCAGCGAAGAACAAATGATGATTGACCACGACAATATCCGCATCCATCGCTTTATTGCGAGCTTTCACTAAATAGCAATCTTCGTAGTCAGGACAATCTCGGCCAAGACAATTATCAACTGTAGAGGTGACTAAGGGCAGAACTCTGGCATTTTCAGCCAATGATTTAAGCTCTCCCATGTCGCCAGTGTTAGTGGTGGAGGCCCATTGTCTGACTTGGGTTAACTCATCTAAGGTTGTGCGCTCTAGCAAAGTGCTATTACCACTGTGTTGTCCTAATCGGTGCAAACAAAGGTAATTAGACCGCCCCTTGAGTAACGCCGCTTGGCGATTACTTTTTAAGGCTTTTTTAAGTAGCGGCAAATCTCGGTGAAATAGCTGCTCTTGAAGATTTTTTGTGCCCGTTGAAATAATCGCTTTTTTATTGCTGATCATCGCAGGGGCTAAATAAGCAAAGGTTTTCCCTGTGCCGGTACCCGCCTCAACAATGAGTGGAACTTGATCATCAATACATTGCTCAATGGCGTTAGACATAGCAATTTGTGAAGCGCGGGGACTGAACCCTTCAATAGCAGTAGACAATACTCCATCTTCGGCAAACAACACTGACGTTTTATTCATATTCTGCTTGCCTGCCTATTACTGTCACAAATTAGTATCACTATTGTTATCCATTTAACCAAAATTGCTTTCTCGCTCCGCAACGGGAGAAATTGGCGGTGAGTATGCCAAAAAAATTAAAAAAATGTTAGCGGAAGATAACCTTTGAGTGCAGTTGTGTTGGATATAATGCTTAAAAAATTGCCCCAAAAAAGACAAGTCGCACCAAAGGTGTATTAAAAAACAGACTAATTTATCCAATATAACCCCACCAAACAGCACCAAGAATAATAAAACCATTAATAATCAAATAGATGAAACTTTGGCATAGATTAAGCAATACTTAAAATATTATTTAATTCATCATAAAACAGTAAGATTTATTTGCTATTTTTCTGTTTTCACTGATGGAAACGACAGGTTGACAATCAGTTGTTTCAAGTGGCACATAGAAAGGAGTTCGATTATGTTATTCTGGTTAATATTAGCGACTGTTGTCACCTTGATGGCAATTTTCAAGCCTGCCGATTTATCTAGTAGGTTAATGTCGGCTATAATTTCTACGATATGCTACGTTGGTATCTTTTTATTTGTGACATTGACCTTCGCTCGATCACTTAAAAAAGAAACAGCACTTTAAAATGGACTAAAGGAAACACAATGAAAACAATCAATCAGAAAATTGTATTATCACTATTTATCGCTAGCTTAGGCCTTGCTGGGTGTTCAGAAGCCCAAAAAGAATCAACCAGTGAAACCAAAGCTGAAATGACTGAAGAAATGGAAGAGATGAAGGAAGAAACTTCAGATTATCTTGACGACGCCAAGGATGAAGCGGCAGACATGATGGACGACGCAAGCGAAAAAGCGTCAGAAATGAAAGATGCAGCACAAGATAAAGCCTCAGAAATGATGGAAGATGCTGGGGATGAAGTAGAAGAAATGAAAGAAGCTAGCGCTGACAAGATAAAAGAAGCCTGCATCAAAATGAAAGAGAAAACGGGTGGAGACGTTTCTGATTGTAATTAATCATAAACGGGTGTCTTTTAAATGAGACACTATGTGTAACACCAAAAAAGAGCGAATTTTCGCTCTTTTTTCTTTTCATGGACACCCACCTTTTTGTCATGGACAGCCAGAGTTCTTTTCATGGACAGCCAGCATTTTTTTTATGGACAGGCACCTTTTAAAATACTAACCAGCTCGGTTAATTATTTGTAAAAATAGTTAACAAAGTGTTTTTTACGCCCTTATTTTAGATAAATGCATGCAGCGATTCGGTATCTGCGTTGGGTAAGTGCTTTTGAGGTGAATTTAGTACGAGGCTAGGCCTCCTTCTTGTGAAAAAATGCCTGAAATGAAAAGTGATTCAGAAGGGCGTTAACCCAATGAACTCGTTTGCCGACGCTTTCGTTTGTAGTGCTTTAAAGTATCTGTTTGTCCGGCTGCCACACTAAAATGTGTTTCAAAGGTTAAAAACATATCTTGCCAGGTGTGTTCGTCGAATCCTAAGCGTTGCAATATGGGGGATTCACTCATATCTATTGCCCCTCGTTGGTCAGGATTGATTCTGCGGCCCGATAGGTCCACTAATTGTAGATAGTCGACTAAATCAAACGTTAGTCCTGCCGGTTTTGGCTGCATTGAGTTACCGACAAAGGGCATTAACGTAGAGGGCTGATACCCTTTTTTAAAATCATGAATGCGGCGCTTTATGCTGGTGTGGTGAGATGATTCTGGGGTGGTTGCCAC
>NZ_BAAGTF010000040.1:0-4605 GCF_054782055.1 Aliiglaciecola aliphaticivorans | reverse complement strand
GGCTTGTGACTTGAATCGCCCTTCCCAAAAATGCCCCGTACAGTTATCTTCCTGGTTTGCTTGTCGGGCAATAGGCTCATTCAATTCTCGCATAAACCAGCTGATATCGATTAATCGACTTCGATAGACGGATAAAGTGGATTGGAGTGTCATGTGTTCAGCCTCACTGAGCTCTGCCTCAATCAGTTCAGTAGCTTGCTTAGATGTGAACTTCTGTGAAAGCAGCGTGCCCTTGTGAAGCTTATGCCAGCGCCGGGCTATCTCTTTATCCGTCCAATGTTTTGCTTTGTCAGAATTAACATGCAGTACCACATGGGTATGATTACTCATCACCGCATAAGCACACACCTCAATGGCAAAGACTGTGGTCAAAAACAACAACCTGTCTTCTACCCACTGGCGACGATGCTCATAGCTTTTTCCAGTCAGTTTATCTTCGCCACACAAAAAGGCCCGTCTAACACAGCGGGATACACAATGATAATAAGGGGTATCAGATAAGCTAATTTGGCGCTTCCGTGGCAATGGCATAATTCATTCCTTGAATTAAGAATATTTAAGCATAGTTGATGTGGGTTTCCCTAGGGTCCAGTTTGTGGCTGTCCATGTCAAAACTGGTTAACCTTGTAGTCTAGTTTGTGGCTGTCCATGTCAAAAAAGTTTGTGGCTGTCCATGTCAAAAAGTACATGTCAAGCGCTATGTCAAGCGCTGCTGTCCATGTCAAAAAAGTAAAATGTGAGAGGTTTATTCGACGTTACGGCCTTTTCCCATTGCGAATCATATGAAAGCAATTAACTACTTCCCTCATAGCGCTTCGGTTTTTACGCTCGATAAAGGTTTTCTAGAAAGTGATACCCTTGCTTACAACACATTAAATCAATAACCGCGTTTTTTCCAAAATTGAATCTCGCCATCCGCGTACTCTTCTAAAACCGTGAAGGTTTTTTCAGCTACAATTTTACCTTCACATTCAATTACCATGCGCCAGTCACCCACTTTGTCGTGAATGGGGGACCATACTGTATCGCCTAAATAGAATTCCCAATTGTTGTTTCGCACATAAACGTCACCGGTAAAGGGTGGCATTATATTGCCCTTTTTGTCGGGAATATTTGGATGATAAATAGTGAATTCCAACTTCAACCCTTTGCCCTTTTTGACCTCCAAAATAAAGCCGAATTCCACATCTAAAGTAGCAGGGATTTTCGTTGTGAAATTACGAATAGAAGGTAATTCTTTACTCTTGGTGTCCCAGCCTTCATAAAGACCAAAACTGGTTATTTCAAATTGGGCTTTATGTTTTGCCATTACTGCGAATCTCTTAAATTCTATCGGTGAGATTTATCTAACTTAGTGGGCCTTGAGCAATTCACTCACCGCTTTAAAATGTTTGTGTTTAGCATCTTTTAACCAACCAAAAACCACCATTTCCACGGAAACCAGATGACAACCGGCTGCGATCAATTGTTGCTTTGCTAGTTCTCGGTCTGATTCATAACGGGAAGCCGTAGCATCCCATGCAATGGTAACCCTATAATTCGCCTTAAGGGCATCAATGGCTGTTTGATACAAACACACATGAGATTCAGCACCTAACAACAACAAATTCGCTTTACAACTTGCGGTTCTGAGTTGATCCAAGTGCGCCACTAAATCTGTTTGCGCAAAAGCAGAAAATGCGGTTTTGGTAAAGTTACGTTGAACATAAGGCTGCAACAACTCGTGGGTTTCTCCTAACCCTTTGGGGTACTGCTCTACCCCTGTAATGGGTATATCAAACAGTTGTGCAGTCCCAAGCAACGTAAGACAGCGCCGCAATAAAGCTTGGTGATTGTGCATCGTTGCAAACAATTTTCGCTGTATATCGACCATTAACACTTGTGTTGTTTCTGGCGTCATTTCTTTAATTGACATATATCTGATACCCCCATGGTGCCATTGCCAGCTCGGTATTTGACTTAATCTCTACGCGTTTATTCTCGAAAAAAGAGCTAAACTCCCCTAAGCATAACGTCCCTTGGAACTTCACTAGTATTGAGTGATTAGATAAGTTTAACACAACAAAAATTTTACTCGTTTTATCTGACCGTACAAAACTAAACACCTGTTTAGGGGCAGAATTAGGAACATGGATCATTCTTGCCCCCCATTGCCCGTTATGCAAGGCAGAGTGTGATTTTTTAAGGTGAATTAATCTTTGATACAAATCACCTATATGATGGGGCTGCCAATGAATGGGATCTTTTTCAAAAAACGCCAGACGTTTTGTTTCCCCAGCTTCTTGTCCATTGTGGATCAGTGGCATACCTTCGCCAATCACCGACAACACAATTGCAGCCTCTAACCCCTGTTGAAATTGCTCATGTTGAGTACCATCCCACGCATTTTTATCGTGATTACTCAAAAAAGTCATTCGATGCGCTTCTATGGGGTAAGACTTTTCATTCCAAGAATAATATTTAAAAAGCTTACTAATAGGTAAGCCATGACATGTAATACCATGCATAATCTCATTCCAACTCCACGCATAAGTCATGTCAAAAGCATCTTGATGGAGATCTTTTGACTCCCACTCGGCCAACATGAATACGGGTTTGATGGTATCTAACTCTGACCGCACTTTTGCCCAAAAATCATTTGGGATAAATCCCGCCACATCACACCTGAAGCCATCAATGTCAGCAACTTCCACCCAATAACGCATAGCGCTAGCAATATAGGCACGAAGCGCAGAATGAGAGTAATCAAAATCAATAACATCATCCCAGTCCCACCAAGGAGTGGGTGTAAAGTCGCCCTTGTAATCCCTTGCGTACCAGTCGGGATGCTCTTCCACGAGCCGATTATCCCACGCACTATGGTTACATACCCAATCGAGAATAATCTTGAAGCCAAATGCATGGGCTGCTTTTACAAAACCCTGAAAATCCCCTAAATCACCGAACTCCGGATTCACGGCATAATAATCTTTCACCGAATAGGGACTGCCCAAGGAACCTTTTCGGTTCTTTTCTCCAATGGGATGAATTGGCATAATCCACAAGATATCGACACCGAGAGATTTTAAGCGAGGAAAATGAGCTTGTGCAGCATTGAAAGTTCCCTCAAAGGTGAATTGGCGAATATTCACTTCGTATATCACCGCATTTTTCACCCACTCAGGAGTATCAATTTGCACATATTTTTTGGGTGTATGATCCATTGGGAATAAATCCTGTTTGCTCGGCGAACCCTTTAAATTAGTTGGCGTTCTCCATGATACAAGTTGAATTGCGAGCCTTTAATAAAACCGATTAAAGCAATGTCTAACTCTCGACATAAATCTACCGCCAAACTGGTAGGCGCGCCTACGGCAATAATCATGCTAAAACCCGCTCTAGCCGACTTTTGCACCATTTCAAAACTTACCCTGCCACTTAGCAATACAGCATATTGACCGGGTAACTGCGCCATGTGTTTACCGATTAACTTATCCAAAGCATTGTGCCTGCCAATATCTTCACTTGTGGCAACTAAATTTCCTTGCTTATCTATTAGACCAGCGGCATGCACCCCACCGGTTTTGAAAAAAACAGCTTGCTGTTGGCGCAATTTATTGGGTAACTCTGAGACCGTCCTCACTGCCATCGAAACCCGATTTTCATCATCTATAGGCAACAAGTTTTCTAATAAGCGGTCGATATTTTGTTGTCCGCACACTCCGCAACTTGAAACAGATAATTGACTCGTCTTGTACGTCGATAAATCAACGTTACTGCCTGGTTTCAAGGTGATCACAATTCGATTACTGGTGTTTTGTTTTAATTTACCCTTGCCTGTATGTGTAATGCTTAAGATATCGCTAACTTTGAGTAAATCAATAGACTGCAACCAGCCCTTGACCAAATTAACATCATCACCGGGAGTTCGCATGGTGGAATGTAAGTACACCTTTTGCGTTTCATTCGCAGTCTTATAAAACTTAAGCCAAATTTCCAATGGCTGCTCGCAAGCAATCCAATCGACTTTGTGGTTCGCTGAATCGTGATAGCTGACGATATTATATTGAATCGATTCTTCCATACTGGGCTTTTATTAAATAAACTCCATAACAGAATACAGTATCTGGAACATTAGGGGATGATATCAACAAAATATAGTTTCAATTACTTAATCTAGAGACTGCTACTCTATTCTGCAACGGCTGCCTCTGCCAGCCTAATACAATCATATGCGGGTTATTCAGTAGCTTTAAAATAACGATTATCACCTAAAAAAAAGACCAAAATTCAATATTTAGATACTCATCACTTACTTTTTATCGCTTAAATATACCTTGGAAAAAGTCATAAACTGAGCTAAAACTTAGTATGGTCACCGCTGATTCTGCCAGCGCGACTAACTAGCAGCATGAGAGGCTTTAAAGGTGTATAACACTACAATATGTTACCTATTAAATGAGCTGATAATTCAATTTCGGCTAAAACCCAAGTCTCAGTTTGCTAAGGCCTGTTGATCTTTGCTGTACATATTTCACTCAGCAATACATCGGCAACCACATCATCGAAAATGCCAGTGAAACCATACTGGCATAATTCCTTGCTAACTTTTCATACCTCGTTGAT
>NZ_BAAGTF010000039.1:0-26578 GCF_054782055.1 Aliiglaciecola aliphaticivorans | reverse complement strand
ACAAACGGTCGATCGGAATGAGGGTCAGAAAGTCCGGTACATTATTTGTACCATGTTTCTAGCATGAAACATTAATGGATGATTTACACTATTAAACAAGGCAAAGACATTATTACTGTCTGAATGATGAATAACATCATGGCTGTAACGTCTACTTCGTATGGCCATGTCGAGCGCTTTAACCACATCTGTGGCTTTCATTTCATTACTCACATGATAACCGACTATTTTACGAGAGAAGGCATCAGTGACTAATGATAAGTAATGGGTACCTTCATTTGATTCTACATAGGTGATATCACTCACGAAGACCTCTTCTGGCTTTGAAGGTGGTTTATCTTTCGTTAGGTTAGGATGCTTTTTCATCCAATGCTTACTAAAGGTTGTTTTGGTGTAACTCTTCTTGGGCTTTACGAGTAAACCTTCCTGTCGAAGGTAATCAAATAAGCCATCTCTACCTAATTTGATACCGTGCTCAACAAGCTTGGGTTTGATGAGCTTATACAGCTTGCGCCCTCCCAGTTGCGGCATGTATTGACGCCAATACATTATCCAATCTTTGATAGGGCTCAATTGTGCTCGTTTTATTTCTATGCTCGATACTGATTGATAAACAGATTGTCGAGACATACCAAACAACCGACACGTCGCAGCTAAGCTCACTTCTTTACTTTGCTTCGCTTGCCAAGCGTATCGGATAAGTACTTTTTTCTTAGGCCTGCTCCATATTCTTTGTCCATGATATCAACCATGCCATTAAGTACTTGGTTTCTGATTTTTTCATCTTGGAGTTCACGCTCTAAGCGCTTAATGGTTTGGGCGGGTGTTTCTTTTGATTTAGGCATAAGTGGATGCTGAAATGGCTTCGACCAATCCATTTTACCATGCTTCCTAAGCCAGACTAAAACGGTACTTCTTCCTTGTATACCATAGTGTTTCTGAGCTTGTTTGTAGGTGAATTCGCCTTTTTCTACTAACTCAACCACACTTAATTTAAAGCCTAAAGTGTAATCTCGTTGTGAGCGTCTAATACTATTATTACTTGATGTTTCCATAAAGAAGTCCTCTTTATGTCAACGTATTTCAGGACGGGACATTAATGTTGAAAAAGCCTCGATATCATCGAGGCTTTTTTTGTTGATACTGACCCATTGTGCCCCAGCCTGAATAGCCCTGTCATAATAAGGGACTCAGTAAAACGACATCAATGCACACATTCCGTGTGTTGAGATATTAGCTAATTTACCTTACTGGGTTTTTTAAATAACAATTTTATACCAGTAAAAATGTTATTTTGCCGCCTGACATTGCTAATCAGAATCCGCCAAGGTGTGAGTAGTACATCAAAGAATGAAATCTTATATTCTCGCTCAGTCACACCATAAACTGGTGCTTCACCATTACTACTAATAAATGTGTCGAAAATTTTGTCCCAAATAATAAGTACACCTGCATAGTTTTTATCAATATATTGGGGGTTAGTGGCGTGATGTAAGCAGTGGTGGGTTGGGGTATTAAAAATTTTGCCTAGTGCTTTAAATTCAGGGCCAAGCTCAGTGTGCACAAAAAACTGGAAGGCTAAATTCAGGGCAACAACAGCGAAAACCAATTCGGGCGTGTAGCCCAAGATAACCAATGGAAGCCAAAATATCCACATGCCAACAATAGGATAAAAAAGGCTTTGGCGCATTGCGGTAGAAAAGTTCATATTAGTGGAACTATGGTGCACTACATGGGCGGCCCATAACCAATTACACTGGTGGCTAGCGCGATGAAACCAATAATATAAAAAGTCTTGTAAGATGAAGGCCAAGATTACCCAGCCAAGGCTTAACTCAATGGTAAATATGGCGAAATTCTTGTGCAACCAATAAAACAACGGCATTAATGCGAGCATTGCAAGAATGTCAGCAACTTGGTGTGATAAGGCTAAACCCAAATTCAGGCTAAATTCCTTGAACGAGTAACTCTGTTTACGTTTGCGCAGTTCTACCCCTATAGCAATAAGAAATACTGGGCTTAACAATAGCAATATAAATTCAGCATTTACCACAAAATATCCCTCAACATATAGCTGTCATTTTTACCAATTCAAGAAGATAAGTGACTCTAGCTTAACCTGTTTAAAGGTAACATAACTACTTGTATAGAATATTTTCAATAGCAATTCTAGCCCTAACGTTACCTATTCAACTCTAAGAGAGTCGTCTTGTTTGAACTAAATAGCCTTTCGTTTATCTGCTTAATCCATGATCCAGTCTCCCTGCCAATCTTTATACACCGGGGTGTATCCTTTACTCTTTATGGCCTCATCCACTTCCTTAACCGAACGCTCGTCACTGATATCAAACTGCTCTAGCTGGCTCGCTGGCTGAGCATAGCCACCAGGTTCAGTGGAGCTGCCGGCACTCATATGGGTAATACCCAGTGGAATAAGGTTATTGCGAAATTGGCTTGTTTCACGGGTGGATAAGCTAATTTCCACGGCTTCATTGAATAGGCGAAATGCACAGATTAGTTGTACGAGTCCGGTGTCAGAAATAGGCACTTTGGGTTCAATACCGCCACTGCAAGGCCTTAACCGTGGCAATGATATACTGTATTTACTGCGCCAATAGCGATTCTCTAAGTAGGCCAGATGATGTCCCATTACCAGGGCGTCAATTCGCCAGTCGTCCAAGCCGAGCAATACTCCTAAACCAATTTTATCCACATTTGCCTGAGCTAATCTATCTGGACTGTCTAAACGATTGAAAAAGTCCGACTTTTTACCGCGGATGTGATGCTTAGCGTAAGTAACGGGGTGATAAGTTTCCTGATACAACATTACGCCATCTAATCCAAGACTTACCAGCTGTCTGTATTGATCGGTTTCTAAAGGTTGCACTTCTATAGATACATGGCTGAAGTGGCGTTTGCATTGGGGCAAAACCCGAGCAAAATAGTCTAGGCCTACTTTACGTTCGTGTTCTCCTGTTACCAAGAGAAGAGAATCGAAACCACGGCTTTTAAGAATTTGCATTTCCTGCTCTATTTCTTGGCTGTTTAGCACTTTACGTTTGATTTTATTGCTTAGGGTAAAACCGCAGTAATCGCACTCATTGGCACACAGGTTAGACAGGTACATGGGCGCGAATAACTGAATATTGTGGCCAAACCGTTGTAAGCTGATTTGTCTGGCTTGTTGGGCCATTTGTTCTAAGTATGGGATGGCGGCAGGGGACAACAACGCCATTAATGCATCAAGATCCCCGCTGGGGTGGCGCAGAGCAGATTCAACATCCGCAGAGGTAGTGCTATTTAACGATAGTTGTAATTCGATTAAATCTAATTGCTTAAAGGTATCAACAAAACTCATTTAAAAACCCCGTTAATGGACTTGTATGGCTGGCTTGTTTAGATACCTGTCCTAATCCTGCATGATAGGCCTTGCGTCCAGTGATAACGGCTTGGCGAAAACACTGGGCTATACTGACAGGTTGTTGGCTTGCAGCGATCGCCGTGTTGACCAAAACTGCATCAGCACCCATTTCCATTGCGGCTGTGGCATCTGATGGGCTACCTAGCCCCGCATCAATAACCACTGGCACCTGGGCTTGCTCAATAATCATCTGTAAAAATGTTTTGGTCAGTAAACCTTGATTACTACCAATGGGGCTGGCTAAGGGCATAACCGCCGCACAACCAATCTCTTCTAAGCGCCGACATAACACGGGATCAGCATGTACATATGGCATCACTACAAAACCTTTTTTAACTAAGATTTCTGCAGCCTTTAGGGTTTCTATTGGATCGGGCATTAAGTACTTAGGATCTGGGTGAATTTCCAATTTTATCCAGTGGGTGTGTAACATTTCTCGAGCTAGTTGAGCGGCAAAAATTGCTTCTTCTGCATTACGCGCCCCAGATGTGTTGGGCAGTAACTTCACACCCATTTGGGTTAAAGGTTCTATCAGATTGTCGGTTCCACGTTTTAAATCCAGGCGTTTCATCGCTAGGGTGACCAACTCAGTTCCTGAAGCTTGCAAGGCTTCTAACATTACCTGACTACTGGAAAATTTCCCGGTGCCACTAAATAAACGAGATGAAAAACGGTGTTGTGCAATGGTTAGCATTATTAACCTCCGGCTACAGCACTAAATATTTCAATCTGATCATTTTCATTACATACACTTATTGCCCACTGACTTTTGGGTACCAGGTGTTGATTGTGTACTGCTGCAATGTTGTCTAGTTGCAAGTTGAGGGATTGGATACTAAGCGCTAAAACTTGTTGTAAATTACTATTTTTATTGACGTGTACGGGAAGATCATTGACATATAGGGTGATCATAAGTTTACCTTCTTTGGACTGATTTGATGGGCTGAGGAAAGCTGATTTTCTGATTGGGATGGCCAATGTCCACAACTTTTACACTTTGGATCTCGGTGACGAACAAACTGTCGCCAACTGAGTTGTAAGCCATCAAAAATGTGTAAGTATTTAAGCTCAGTGTCTAGTCTTAAGATGTGTTTTATCGTTGTTAGTGCTTGCATACTGGCCATGGTCGCAACGGTAGGACCAAGCACGCCCAGATTGGCACACCCTTGGGGATTTGCATTGCTACCAAAAAGACAATGGTAGCAACCACTTTGAGGTGCAACTTGACCATCAATTACCAACAATTGGCCGGAAAAAGCGGCAACTGATGCGCTGATCAATGGAATAAAGTGAGTTGCACACCAAGCATTTATTAACTGCCGTGTGGGCATGTTGTCTGTACAGTCGAGCAAGATTAACTGACCGTTTTGATGGGCTTGTTGCAGTTCCGCATTGGTGTGCAATAGTTCCTCAGCAAAAGAATAAGTAAACTTTTCGCAAAAATAGCGTACTTGAGTATCGCTATTCATTGCTATCACTTTTTCAGCTGCGCAAATCGCTTTGGGTTTGCCTATGGAAGTTACATCAAACAGAATTTGTCTGGGCAGGTTCGACAATTCAACCAAATCGTCATCAAGCAAATAAATATGTCCGATTCCTGCCGCAGTTAATTGTTGGGTAACATGACAACCCAAGCCACCCACACCAACGACAATAACATGCTGATTGAGCAATTTTTGTTGACCATATTCACTAACTTGAGACAATAATATTTGCCGATAATATTGCATAAACTGATTGTCGTTTAATGTCTCTGTCATACCTTTGTCTGCCATTTTTGTTGCAGTTCCTGCCAAATTTTTGCGGGATCAATTGCAGTTTCGATTGCGCGCACAACTGCCACGTCTCCCACTTGTGTTTGTTTAACTGCACCAAGGTTGCTGTAATCAATGCCGCCAATGGCAACTAGGGGCAAGCGATCAGCCAGTAGCGCGCAATACCTTTGTAATTTTTCCAGCCCTTGGGGTTGCGAGGGCATTGATTTGGTTGGGGTGGAAAAAATATGGCCGATGGCCAAATAACTGGGAGACAATTGTTGCGCCAACAGCAATTCAAAATATCCATGGGACGATATTCCCAGTGCTAAACCAGCTTCTGCAATTTGAGATAAATCCGCCTGCAACAGATCTTCTTGGCCTAAATGAACACCAAATGCATCATGTTTCATGGCTAATTGCCAATGATCGTTGATAAATACCTGTGCTTGATATTGTTTGCCTAGTGCGACCGCTGCTTGTATCGCCTGTTCAATTTGATGATCAGACTGATAAGTGCTGTCTGCGGCTTTCAAGCGCAATTGCACGGTACGAGCCCCAGCTTTTAGCACTTGTTCGAGTATGCTGACCGATTTGGTCACCGGATAGACTTGCAAAGGCTGTTTGACCCTTGCAAAACTAAGGTCATCTGCTTGGTTTACCCGAGGGTAATTGGGCAGAATGATGATGGGAAAATGCCTAAGGTCTTCTGGCCAGGCATTGCGGGCTAGGACCCCAGGGCCTTCTCCTACTGGATACCCATTGGTTAAACCTTGATGAACATAGGCTTTAGCCACCACAATCGCATCCAGTAATGGATATCCCAGAGCCATTGCCGTGGCTACGGCGCTAGATAGGGTACAACCTGTTCCATGATTGTGCTGGGTGACTACACGGGGACTGCTAAATCCAATTCGCTGATGTTGATGCTGAGGTGAGGTAAATGCTATGTTTTTGGCCACTAACCAATCGGTTGCGAAGCTGTTTTGAGTCGATTGGTTGAGAGTCCTTTGGTTTTGCTCAGGACTGAATGGGGAGTCTCCACCTGTGAGTAGAATGTTGCAGTTTAGAAGATTGCCAAGCTTTTCAAGATCAGTGAGTGGATCTTGATGAGTGGGGGTTGGTATATGGCATAACTCCAGTAGTGTTGCTAATTCATAATTGTTAGGGGTTAGCAAGCTTACGGATTTTGCCAATTCCAGATATGCCGAATGCGCCTTTTGTTCATTGTTGGTAGTTAACGACTGGCCGCTGGTGGATACCATCACCGGATCCCAAATCACTGGAATCTGTAGATTATTGGCCTGCTCATAAGGTTTTAGGCTATTAGCAAGCCATTCACTGATGCATAGCATTTGCTCGGCATTGGCTAACATGCCGATTTTGATGGCTGCGGGGGGCATATCATCTAATAGACAGTCTAATTGCTTTATGAGCATTGCAGTGGGAGTCGCAGTAATCCCTTGTACTTGCTGTGAGTTTTGCGCAGTGATGGCGCTCACTACCGTACATGCATGTCCTCCTAGGTCGTGAATGGTTAAATTATCCGCCTGTATGCCCGCTCCACCGCCACTGTCAGAGCCAGCAATAGACCAGACTATGGGGCGAGTTTTGGCCTGCGCTACATTCGCGCCATTGTTCTTCGTTAAATAGACACCCATGATTTCCTTCATGGCCGAGCTTACATAGACACCCATGGTTTCCTTCATGGGCGAGCTTACATAGACACCCATGGTTTCCTTCATGGGTGAGCTTACATAGACACCCATGGTTTCCTTTATGGGTGAGCTTACATAGACACCCATGATTTATTCAGATTCGGTAACTGCTCGGTCGTCAATGGGGGTATAGAGTTGGGCTCCTTGAGCTTTAAATTCTTCTGATTTTTGTGCCATTGCTGAGTCGATTTCTTGTTGATTCAGTCCTGCTTTACTCAATTTCAGTCGAGACGCGTCTTGTTCGATCTGTATTTTTTGCTTCGCGGCATACTCGCGTACGTCTTGGGTGATTTTCATGGAGCAGAATTTGGGGCCGCACATGGAGCAAAAATGTGCCACTTTAGCTGACTCTTGAGGCAGACTTTCATCGTGATATCGTCTGGCGGTGTCGGGATCTAAGCCAAGGTTGTATTGGTCTTCCCAGCGGAATTCGAAACGGGCTTTAGACAATGCATTATCGCGAATTTGTGCACCCAAGTGGCCTTTGGCTACGTCAGCCGCATGGGCTGCTATTTTATAGGCTATCAAGCCTTGCTTAACATCTTCTTTATTGGGTAAGCCTAAATGCTCTTTTGGGGTGACATAACACAACATTGCGACGCCATACCAACCTATCATCGCTGCGCCTATGCCTGAGGTGAAATGGTCGTAGCCTGGCGCTATATCCGTTGTTTGAGGGCCAAGAGTGTAAAAGGGCGCTTCGGCACAAATTTGCAATTGTTTGTCCATATTTTCTTTGATCAATTGCATAGGAATATGGCCAGGGCCTTCAACGATAGTTTGCACATCATATTGCCAAGCTATTTTGACTAGCTCTCCCAAGGTTTCTAATTCGGCAAACTGGGCTTCGTCATTCGCGTCGGCGATACAGCCCGGGCGCATACCATCCCCTAAAGACAGGGATACGTCGTAAGCGGCGCACAGTTCGCAAATCTCCTGGAAATGTTCATACAAAAAGCTTTCCTTATGATGGAATAAACACCATTTAGCCATAATTGAACCGCCGCGAGACACTATGCCCGTGAGCCGTTTTGCGGTCATGGGCACGTAACGAAGCAGTACGCCGGCATGAATAGTAAAGTAGTCTACTCCTTGTTCGGCTTGCTCGATGAGAGTGTCACGGAATATCTCCCACGTAAGGTCTTCTGCAACGCCATTTACTTTTTCCAGGGCTTGGTAAATGGGAACTGTGCCAATTGGGACAGGGGAGTTGCGGATAATCCATTCGCGGGTTTCGTGAATATAGCGTCCAGTGGACAAATCCATCACAGTGTCGGCACCCCAGCGTGTTGACCACACTAGTTTTTCAACTTCTTCTTCGATAGAGGAAGTGACCGCAGAGTTACCAATATTAGCGTTTACTTTGACTAAGAAATTACGCCCGATGATCATGGGTTCGGATTCGGGGTGATTAATATTGGCTGGGATAATGGCACGACCTCTGGCTACTTCGTCACGCACAAATTCGGCGGTAATAGGTTTTCCGACCATTGCTCCAAAAGCATTGCCTTGGGCTTTTTGGCATAACACAGGATCGCTGACATCTTCTCTAGCCATATTTTCACGGATCGCGATATATTCCATTTCTGGAGTAATGATCCCCGCTTTTGCATAGTGCATTTGGGTGACCGCTTTACCAGGTTTGGCTTTTAGTGGGTTCACCGAGCGGTTAAATCGCAAATGCTCTAAATCATCATCGCCGCTGCGTGCTTGGCTAAACTCAGAGCTAACTTGCTCTAGCTGTTCGACGTCTCCTCGGTGCATAATCCAATTGTGGCGAAGCTTACTTAAACCTTGGTGTATATTAATTTTTGCCGCAGGGTCAGAATACGGCCCTGTGCAGTCGTATACTAAAATATCTGGATTTTGTTCGGTGATAGGCGCGTCTTTACTGCCACCTAAAATAGTCTCTGTCTGGGATATTGCACGCATACCAACACGAATATCGTGTAGATCACCTGGCACATACACTTTGTTCGAGTTGGGATAAGAAAAGGGTGTAAAGTTATCAATAAATTGTTTCGCATTAGCGCGAGTTTGACGACGATTTGACATTAGCAATCTCTCATATTGTTAAAAAATGAAGTTGCTTGTCTGGAGAGGTTTGGTGTTGAAAAGCGCCAATTATCGAAAAGGGCAGGTTGCTTCTAACAATTCAGAAGATTACCCCAATTGGCAAAATAAGCTGTAAAACTAATCAGCAATAAAAGCACGTTAGTGGTTACAGCATTACGCTTGTTTCCTTCGCGGGTATTAGCCCGATCAGGTTCAACGGATCCCGAATTAACGGTCTCAGCCCACACTACTTAGTAACCTAAATGGTGCTAGCACTCCGACAAGAGGCACTAATATAAACACACTAATGAGATTTAACAAGGGAATTATTGAGTAATAAATTTATCTTAGATTGAATAATGGTTGGCTTAGATTAAAGCTAATAAAGCGATAAAATCGAAGCCCTTTCTATTCATTTTAAAGGACTATAGAGCTATCTGGTGTTGACGGTTTCTAGTTGAAAATGAGGAATGAGCATACAAAAAGCCCTCGTTTTACGGAGAGCTTATTTGCATTTTTAGTTTACATCATCCCTTTAGAGTCGAAGGATGGAGAAGAGAACGAAGCTTTATTCTTCATCGTATTTTATATACTCAAAATCATGCTCAGATTTTGACATGTTGAATGAATACATTTCAGATAAAACATGAATTCTGAAATCACGTTCAACCACGGCTTTCCAGGGGCGAACACAAATGTAATGAGTAAGACGGCGGCACGAACGACTTTTGGTCATGATATTTCGGGCTATTTCCCAAGCGCGGTCTACAATGTTTTCACGTTCAACCACTTCGTTAACTGCACCCAATTCTAAACAAGTTTGTGCATCCATGGCTTCACATGTCAGCATCATATAGTTGCCACGTTTTACCCCTAAAATCTCTTGTAAACAAAGACCCATACCATCACCAGGTACATGGCCACTGTCCATGCCGTAATGGTCATCCTGTAATACGAAATCAGGTGTACACAGTGTAATGTCGCTCATCATACACATTTCCCAGTGGATCCCTTTACCGTTAATCACTGCGATGGTAGGGATTTCCAAATCATTGATAAAGTTCTCAACAATTTTAAGGGTATCGTATATTTGCACATCAAAACGTTTGTCATCATCTGGTGATTGCTCAACTTCTTTGAATGATTCAACATCCCACTCGTTAATCCACTTATCGTCAGTCGACGTTAAAATTAATACTTCGTTTTCTTTGTCGTGACCGATGACTGTCCACAGTTCTGCAAGGGCATGGTGGAACTGATAGCTCCATTTTACCGGGCCGTTTTTGGTGTGCATTTTCACTTCGAGAATGCCATTTTCCCGCTTGAACTTGAAAAAGTCCTTAAACTTTTCGCTATATTCTTCTAATTTAGGTACTTGATAATATTGATTAATAGCCATTATGTTGTCCTCGTTAGGTTGCGATTTTCGCTCAATTAGTTAGTGTTTGTTTCGCTTTCGCGACTAAATGTTCACGTACGCGATTGCGCACTTCGTCTGCGGCTTCAGGCGTCCATTGGCGAAAACCGCCACCCGTCTTCATGCCTAATTGTCCAGTTTCAACTCGCTCAACCAATGTGGATTGTGGCGTTGCACTGGTATCTAGTGATGGATAAATGGTTGTTAGAATGCGCAGGGTGAGATCCAGTCCCACTAAGTCAGATTGCTCAAGGGGCCCCAGCACAGCTAAGCGCTGACCAAACCCATGTTTAACCACATCGTCAATGGTCTGCGCATCACAGACGCCTGCTTCTAACATGGCAATCGCTTCACGTTTCATCGCGTGTTGCAGACGATTGCCGATAAAACCTGGAATATCCCGCTTAACATGGACTGACTTCATGCCCACACTATCAAGTAGCGCAATGGTCTGTTCTATGGTGCTTAGGCTAGTTTCATCTCCTTGCACCACTTCAACCAATCTCACTAAGTGTGGTGGGTTCCAGAAGTGGGCCCCTACAATGCGTTGTGGATGGGAAATGCCTTTGGCAATCTCCGAAATGGGGATAGCTGAAGTATTACTCGCTAATATGCATTCCGGGCCGCTAAAGCGTGCTAGTTGGGTAAAGATATCTCTTTTTACATCGAGTATTTCTGGTCCTGCTTCGATGACCAACTTAGCGCCTTCCACCGCGGGTTGTATTTCTGTGTACAGGCTTAAAAGATCACCCTTGTCATAAGGTTGTTCAAGCAGTGTGAAAATATCACTAATTTGCTGCTCAGCTTGCTCGAGCACTTGCAAATTGGGATCAACTAAATTGACTGGATAGCCCGCGGCTAAAAAGCGCTGAGCGATACCGTGTCCCATTAAGCCAGCACCAATTACGGTAACCTTAGGTTGATCTGCCATTTTCATTACCCCGCTGTAAAGCCGCCATCAACGTACATAATTTGGCCTGTACAAAAGTTTGATGCAGGCGACAAAAGATATAACGCCATACCCACTAAATCTTCAGGTTCGCCAAGGCGTCCCAAAGGTAAACGTGATAAAGAACGCTGCTTAGTTGCCTGTCCTAGTTCGTTGTCTTCGTCAAACATCCAAGCGGTGAGTTTTGAGCGAAATACCGTGGGTGCAATAGAATTGACGTTGATACCGTGCTGTCCCCACTCGGTGGCGAGCACTTTGGTTAACATATCGGTAGCGCCTTTGCTGGTGCAATAACCCGTGTAGCCTGAAATATTGCCGTGGCGGCCGCGCACCGACGACACCATCACCACTTTACCGCCAGTTAAGTTATTGTTGATGCGGTAGGTGCCGTAGGCTTTCGCCATGAACCAATTACCTCGTACATTAGCATCCATAACGGCCTGCCAATCTTCGTAGTCCTGTTCGTGAATAAAGCCGGCTTTGTTGTAACCTGAGCCGATGAACATCAACTCAAGGTCACCATAAGTTTTAACCGCAGCGTTGACCATGGCACTGGCATCTTCTAATGAGTCTGGACGCAAATTAAGGGTTTGCACAGTGCCGCCCACTTCTCTGCATTCTGCAGCAACGGCTTCTAATTCTTCTTTGTTGCCCGCCACTAAGGTCAACTTAGCCCCAAGAGAGGCTAAGGTGATGGCCACAGCGCGACCAAATGCGCCGGATGCACCCGTAATCAATGCAGATTTGTTACTCACGTCAAACAACGACAATGGGTTTTTTAAGGTTTCAGAAATCATAATGTGATGCTCCTAATTGGAAATGACAACAAGTATCGTAGCGACCTTGTTAGTGCGATTCTCTACTGCACGGAGTTCGTTGAATTCAATTAAACAGGAATCTAAATGTCCAAGGGTGGTTTCTTTTTGGACACCATCTTCTTTGGTTAATATTGTGATTTCACCGTCAAGTACGATATAGGCTTTTTCATTTGGAGAAGATGCCCACTCTGCGCCACCACCGGGTAAAAAATAAGATAAACAACAGCTAAACTTTTCAATCTCAGTGGCATCTGCGCCTTGTAAGCGTAAACCTGCCATATCCCAATGCTGTTTCGCTTCGTAAGTTTTTGCATCGCTTAATTTAGTTACTTGCATAATCGTCTCCTTTATCGATCACATATGATTGTTCGGGATCTACAATGGCTACAAGTCGAATTCCACAGCCATCGCCACCAGGCCAGCGCCATGGGAAGCCCATGAAAGTGCAACGTTTACCCGTGACTTTATCGATGTCTCCACCAACGTTTTCGATACCCGGAATCCCAGCGGCTAACAGAGCTTTGTGTGACGGTTCCCAGTGTGGGAAGTCTTTCATCACATCTCGCCCCGTTTCTTCTTTATATTCTTTGAATAAGTGGTGGTGAGTGGGGCCAGGACCATGATCAACCAGCTTGGTACCTAGGGGGTGATCTAGCGCCTGCACATCTATGCCTAATAGTTTGATTTTATGTTCAACTAACCATTCAGCACCTTCTTTATAAAGGCCTGGGGAATATTGAAAATATTCATCATTATCTCCCAAGTTTTTGTGGCTGCCGGTGTTGATTATGACAATGTCGTTTTCACGGATCTGTGGTCTGGCTTTTTCTAAATCTTCGGGTGTGACCACACCCCATTTACCCTTTGGAATAGACACAACAACGCCCGTTCCAAAAAAGCGCCAGGGCTCGAAGTCATCTAAATGAGGGGCATTTTCAGTAACATGAATGGGCGCATCCATATGGGTGCCGCGGTGCATAATGCCCTCCCATTCAAGCACTTGACAGCCGTTCATGGCATGAAATTGTTGGGTGCTAATGGCAATTCCTTTAGGGCTAGACGGCCATTGAGGCATACCGTGTCCCCAACGATTACTTAAATCAAAAAACTGTAAACCTTGTGTTGTTTGTGACATTACGCTCTCCTTATTCCTGATTCGTACCGGATTCGATACGGTATTGCCCACTTGGATCTGAAATTGCCATTAAACGAATTACGCAAGCGTCGCCTTCGTTCCAGCGCCAGGGCATAGCATGAAATGTGGTGCGTTTACCGGTGACAGCATCAAGATCGCCACCCACATTCTCGATAGTTGGAATACCGTTTTGTAACAATAGTTTGTGAGCGGGTATCCAATCTGGGAAGTCTTCTGTTGCACTACGGCCAGTTTCAGTTTCATATTCTGGCGCTAAGCGTTTCATGGTTGGGCCGTTTCTGTGCAGTCCCAATGAGGTAGCAAGCGGGTGGTCAACTTGGGGTGTATCAACACCTAACATTTTGATTTTTTTATCCACAAACCATTGTGCGGCATCTTCTGTCATACCTGGAGAATGTCCAAAGTATGCTTGGCTGTCAGCGTAAAGGTGATGCCATCCTGTATTGATTAGTACGATATCGCCAGAATTGATATATTGGTCAAATGCGGCTAAATCGGCAGCGCTAATCTTTTCCCATTTTTGTTTAGGAATAGAAAGGACGACGCCAGTTCCCCAAAATGTCTCAAGGGGTAATTCACCCACGCCTTTTGCGCCGGACACTAAATGTATCGGTGCATTAACATGAGTCGATGTATGAAAAGTAGTTTTAAATTTTTGGCTCATCACACCGTGTTTCGCATGGTTCACGGAACGGTATAAGATAAGTTCGTCGTGTCCAGGCAAAACGGGTTGGTTGTGGTGCCATGGGTGGCTCAACTCTACAAATTGAAGGCCAGTGTTTGGTTCTGTTTTAACGGTCATTTTGTTATCCACAGTTGCAAGGTGTGAAAAGAGTATTGCACGGGAAAAGGGACGCTTCGACAGGGTTGTCTTAACTATTGAAACACTATTTAAATTTAAATGGTTTTTCCCCTTAGACTGCAGAATACTTGGGTTGAAGGCAATTTATTGTCCGTTTTAAACTTAAGGGAGTTACAATTATGCAACAAATATCACCAGCATCTTTATTTAGCCTAGATGGCAAGTCAGCCCTCGTAGTTGGTGCTACGGGTGCGTTGGGATCTGCGGCGGCTAGAGCGTTGGCAGCAGCAGGTGCAAACATTACATTAACAGGCTCGAATAGTGAGACACTGTCTGCCCTAGCAAAGGAGCTTGAATCATACTCAGTGGATGTTTCCTATTTTGTTGGTAGACCCGAAAATGAAGAAGCAGTAGCAAGCATGATTAAGCATGCAACACAAAAGCACCCCCTAGATATTCTTGTCTGTGCTTCGGGCACCGCTGTAGTCAAACCCATCGCAGAAATGAGCCCAGCAGAGTTTGATAAAGTCATGGATGCGAATGTTAAACAAAGCTGGTTGGTGTCACGGGAAGCCAGTAAAGTGATGACCGAACAAGGTCGCGGTGGAAAAATCATCTTAGTGTCTTCGGTGCGCGCCCAATTTGCCACGGCAGCAGGAACTTCAGCCTATGGAACCTCAAAAGCGGCGGTCAATATGTTAACCCGTTCTTTAGCGGTGGAACTAGGGCCACATGATATTTGTGTTAACGCTATCGCTCCTACGGTATTTCGTTCGGCTTTAACTAGCTGGTTGTTTGAACCTGAAGCTGCCGATAAGCGGGCCGATGTGTTAAGTCGGATCCCCTTGGGTCGCTTAGGGGAGCCTGAAGACTTCAATGGCATCTTTATGTTTTTAGCATCCGCAGCTTCAAACTTGGTGACCGGTGAAGTGATTAATATTGATGGCGGATTTTCGTGTAATTAACGATATTGAAGAATGCCCAAGCGTACTAGCTCGGGCACAACCCGCTGATTAAACGCGGGTTGACTTTGAGTAATAATGGAAACGAACATTTGTTTATCTATAGGTTGTCCATTGGCGTCGTGAAACGCATTGCGCAACTCGCTCATTTGATCCCATGCTGAGCCAACATCACCAAATACTAATGCCCACAAATATAATCTATCTTTTATAGGCAGTAGTAATCGCGTACCTATAACCGGCGAGGCCAAAGGGCGTCCGTGTTCTAGGTGGATGTCTTGTTTAAGCAGCGTCTGATTTAAAACTGAAGGCATATACAGACTACCTTGTTGCAATGGGGCTTCAACAGGGTTCGCTAAAGACATCACTCTGGTTGCTAATAACTGGTTGATTAGTTTCTCTTTTTCTAAGAAAGCATGGCCAGTTTTTTGTTGATATTGCTGGCAAAAATGGGCTACTAATTCATTAATAGTGGAGCAATGTTTATGTTGTCTGAGCAAGGATATGATGCTCGGAGTGAGTAAACTTGCTGCTGGAAATTGGGCAGTAATACCTTTTATCACGGCATCACTAAGTGCGCCAGGTGCAAAATAAAAATAACAGTCACCGACTCTTTGCAAAATCGATGTAGTCGATGGTTTGCAACCCTTACAATAAATGTCTTTTCGCTGTGCCACATTCCAAGCTATATCTTGTAGCATTTGGCGAGTTGCCGTTGAAAATTGTTGACTATTTTTAGGCAATCCTAAATGGGCTGAAAATTCCTCGAGGTTGTGATGAAGTCCTGCACTGCCGACGAATGCAAGGCCGACATCTTCTGCCTTGGCTATAATGTCACGACTCCAAACACTGCGAGCTTGCAAGTTGAGCACTTCGTGAGCTTCATCTTCTGGAGGATTGGCTAGTAATCTATCAAAGCGTTCGTTCGCCTGGCTATTTTGCTGAAAAAACTGGCCATTATTACTTTTAACTTCGGCAAGTAACTGACTTGCCCCTTTTAGTTTTTCAGCACTGCTGCCGGAATATTCACTAGACAACTGCTGTAACATGCCATACAAAGTTGCGTTTTGAGTAATACCTGGCAAGGCACAATAATCTAGGAAAAATAAGCCACCTTGTGCCAGCGCGTGGTTGGCAACATCAAATAATGCAGCTTGGCGGTTTTCATCAAGCCAGGAATATACCCCACTAGCAGTACAGTAATCGAAACCGGTTAAATTCAGTGCCGAGGCATCAGCTATATCGGTGCAAATAAAGGTGAGATTATCTAACTTCCCTTCACGAGCTAATGTTTGACCTTGTTCAATGTGAACGGGGTTGATGTCTAAGCCAACAAACTCAGCGTCAGGATAGGCATCTGCAAGAAGTGTCAAGGTGTGCCCGTTGCCACAGGCTAAATCTAGATATCGAAAATGGCCGCTATATTTAGCGGCATCCCAACCCGATAGAAGGGCGGCTGTTGCTAAGTGAACAGGTGTTTGTAATGCACCAAAATCTGAATTAAACGCGACGTCTTGAGTGTATTCTGAGTTCATTACTGCACCTGTATTTTAATTGTTATTTGGCTGCTTCCACCCAAGGCACTCGGGTTTCTGGTTTGCGGATATCGTAGACAAATTTGCCATCCGGTCCATAAAATAAGGATTCTGGAGGTGGCCCTTTCGCCGCTTTGGACGGTTGTGCGCTTTTAGTCATTAATTGTTGCGACAGTTTCGACACTATATCTGGGTGCATTGCCGCTAAGTTATGTTGTTCAAACTCATCTTCTAAAAGATTAAATAACAAGGTATCGCCACCATCATTTAACAATTTAAAAGGCCACTGATAGACCGCTTTTGATTTTGCGGTACCAATCACTATGGTTCTGTCGGTATTCTTTGCTGTTCCCGTTTCTAGCAGTGAAATCATACTTTGACCATTAAAATTAGCGGGATCATATTGGATGTTCGCTGCATCTAATAATGTGGGCAGCCAATCTTGGGTGAATAGAGGCGTATCTGCGATTGTCTTTTTCGCAAAACCTGCGGGCCAGCGTACTATTGTAGGCACTCGAACCCCGCCTTCATAGGCGCTGGCTTTACCTTTCAACAGTTGGCCATTACTTGCTCCGGCGTGTAAGTTACCGCCATTATCACTCATAAATACCACTAGAGTATTATCGGCAATGCCTTTTTCCTCAAGTGCTTGTAACACTTCCCCAATGCGCTGGTCAACGTGTGATGTCATATCAGCAAAGACTCTGCGATCAGCCGATTCAATGGCGCTGTAGTCGTAAATTGGCTCAGGTACGTACTGCAAAGGAGTGTGGGGGGCATTGAGGGACAAATACATAAAAAATGGGGCATCATTTTGATAGTTCTGTATTTTTTCAATTGCCTTTTTGGCTAACAAGTCGGTGGCATGGCCTTCTTCTCTAAGTGATGTGTCATTGTGCTGCCAGTCAAGGCCACCAAAATAAACATGAGTATAGAAATCCACAAAACCACCTAAGAAGCCGTAAAAATCATCGAATCCTCGGTTATGGGGCATGGCTGATTTTTTAGCCATGCCTAAGTGCCATTTACCCACCATCCAGGTTTGATAACCTGCTTGTTGAAACATTTCAGGCATAGTCGTCAAGTGTTCAGGTAACATGGCATCATTTTCCATTGGTCCATCAATACCAAATTCTAAAGGATTTTTACCGGTCATTAGTGCAGCCCGAGTGGGGCTGCAAATGGGGTAAGCATAACTATGATTAATCACCACGCCTTGTTCGGCTAGGGCATCAATATTGGGTGTGTTAATTTCCGAGCCCAAATACCCCACATCACCGAAGCCCAAATCGTCCAGCAGAATAAATATGATATTCGGTTGAGCGTTGGCTTGTGGCGCAATGTCCGATTCAGTTTCTGTTTTAACACAGCCGTTAATACAACAAGCTAAAATCAGTACACCCATTAGATGTAATACAGATTTAGTTATATTCATGTTACTTAATACCCCTAGCGTGCTAATTAAAAGAAGCTGTATGACAAATTGATACCAGCGGTTCTTGGTTCACGAAGTCGAACACTGGTGTTGTAATACATACCTGCTATGCGGCCATCGAAAAAGCGTACTGCGCCAGCCGGAGAGTCTTCATCAAAAAGGTTGTTAACATACAGTTCAACAGACCAGTTGTCAGCTTGAATTCCACTGCGAAGGTTAACCATCGAATAAGCGGGCAAATAATCGGTGTTTATTTGTTCAACATAACGTTTCGAGCGATATTGATAATCGATACGACTGTATGACACTAAGTCTTGATTGAGCTCTACCGTGTAGGTTGCATTTAATGAGAATGTGAAGCGAGATAACATAGGGGGCGCGTTACCGCCAATGGTTGCCGCACAGTTGTATGGTTCAGTGGACGTTGCCGCTACGCCGTAATCTAACGGAATTGGCGAACAAGCATCATCTTTAAATTCAAGTCCAGTGTAAGATATGGCGGTGCCTATATCTAGATAGTCAATGGGTTGCCACTCACTTTCGAATTCTATTCCTGCGCCGTCTAAATCACCGGTATTTAAAAATAATCGAGAGTAGTAATCATCTGCAGTGGTTCCATCAGCTAAGATACCATCAGAAGGTGTCCAGTTAGCTGTAGCGGGTTGTACATAACCTTCCCAGTCCAAATAGTATAGAGCTAAAGAATATCGGAAGTCATGATCAGGCAGGTAGCCTTTCATACCAAGTTCATAACTAACAATTACTTCTTCTTCATAGGTTTGGAATGCGTCCAAATCGAAATCTTCTTCGGCAGCGGTTTGCAGTAATATTGGGTCAAGGGCATTGGCATTAAAGCCAGCCGGGTTGGTACCGCGAGCAAATTGAGCGTAGACGTTATTATTTTTGTCTAGTTCATAACTAAGGGCAATACGAGGTTGGAAGGATTTCGTATCGCTGTTTGATTCAATGTCGGTTTCAGCGCCTCTAGCGGCATTTTCTGGATAAACACTGTCGATCTCATCCGATTGATAACGACCTTCAAGTGAACCGGTTAAACGGTCGGTAAATTGATAACCAACGTTAAAAAACAAACCGATATTTCTTGCGCCTTCGGAATATAAATCCATAACAGCGCCAGTGGATCTGTTGGCATAAACGGTATTCAAATAATCATATTCATATAACGATGCACCCACTAACCAATTTAAATCACCTTCATCTGACGATGCTAAACGCACCTCGGCATAACTCTCATCGCTTTCTGGAGAAGAGCCAACATGGATAAGCAGAAGATCGTCATAGGAGTCTCGATCAAACCAGGTATCGCCCTCTTCATCAGTTACCGCACCCAACACGGTTAATGCCATACCATTGTCAAACTCAACTTCCACTGAACCTTGAATTCGGTCGCGGCTAACTCGCGTTCCTGGATCCAAGATTGGATTGGCCGCTGAATCGAAATTGTAATCAAAGTAAGGTTCGATATGGTCAATTTCACCCATGATCACACATGAGTTTGTACCACCGTTGATGCTACATAACCCGTCACTGTCTAGAGCGTAAGGTTCTAATTGATCCAAGTTGGCGAACAACACCGCAGTATGACCATCATCGATTTCTTGGTTGATATACATCAATTCCGCTTTGATATTATCAGTTGGTGTATACACAAATTTTACCGAACCTAGGGTATCTTTTTTGGCTCCGAGTTGGTCGCCAGATGTAGTGACCCATTCACTAGGACCGCCATAACTGTTTGATTCAAGTGTTACCGCTACCGCCAGCTTATCCTCCACTAAAGGAGAAATAAGGGATAGACTGATATTTTTGGTATCATCTGTACCTAGGGTTGCTCTCACATCAAACTCTAAATCACCGAGGGGATCGGGATCACGGGTAACATAGTTAATTGCACCACCAAAGGTTGAACGTCCGAATGCTGCACTTTGTGGGCCACGCAAGACTTCAACTTGTTGTAGGCCTGCAAATGAGCTCATGCCTTGTGCGCCGACGATGGGAATACCATCTATAAAGGTTGTGACCTTGGCTCTAATTGAAGAGTTTTCAGTGGAACCTACGCCGCGAATCGCTGGTTTGTTTGCGATACGGCTTCCGTCTGCGTTGTTTTCTACACCGGGCATTAATGCAAACATGCCAGTAATATCGGAAACACCTGCCTTGGCCAATTCATCTCCACTCATAGCGGTAAGTGATACAGGTACATCTTTTTCTTGCTCACCGCGTTTTCGAGCAAAAACAACAATTTGTTCAACGGCTTCTTCTTCCGTGAGATTTTGTTGTTCTTGTGCAAAAAGTTGAGTGTTACCAACTACCGGATTTAGCAAAAGCGTACATACTGCAAGTGCTAGGGGGTTTCTTTTAAAACGTCTTTGTACATCATTACTCATAAGTACTCCTCAATGCGCCATCGCATTTTCGTGAAACGATCAATGTAATAAATTTGTTAAATCTAGGTTACGAATGGTCGATTCTCCGGTCAATGGATGTGTTTCACATATTGAAACGCTTTGAAAGTAAACTCAGTCCCGTGCTGTGGCGCTATTTGCACATATTCCTGCAAGGTGTCTCATATAGTGATACGCCAGCCTTGCTGCTGAATCCTTTTCAGCCTTACTATTGTTAACGAAACTTTAACAACTATAAAGCAACATTCGGAATATTATTCATGATCTCTCAACAACTAAAAAATATAAAACGCGTAGCCGTTATTGGTGCTGGTGTAATGGGTCAAGGAATTGCGCAAGGCTTTGCTCAAGCCGGTTTAAAAGTCGATGTATACGATATTTCGGAAGATGCTTTAGGGCGTTGTGAAAGCGGCATCAGTCGTAACTTGGAGCAGTTCCAAACACATGGGCTTATTGCTGAGAATAAAGTAGAAATTTTAAAACGGATCAACTACACAGCGACAGAAGATGTGGCTAAACACCTGGAGTATTGTGATGTAGTTGTGGAAGTGCTGCCTGAACTTATCGATCTAAAACAACAATTTTTCGAGAAACTCGACGGCTTGCCGGAAAACATTATTTTGGCCACTAATACTAGCAGTATGACAGTGTCAGATGTGGGCGCAAAAATGACGACTCAACACCGTTTAATTGGCCTTCATTATCTTAATCCGGCACATATTATTCCAGCTGTAGAAGTACATAAATGTTCGCAAACCTCTCAGCACACCATTGATCTTACCCTTGCCCTAATGAAAGCCATTGGTAAACAGCCGGTATTGGTTAGAAAAGAAATTCCGGGTTTTATTATCAATCGACTTACTGGTGCTATGGAACGGGAAATTGATTATTTGCTGGAGCAAGGCGTTGTGTCACCGGAAGACTTAGATACTGCGGTAAAGGCCAGTTATGGTTTTAGGCTTGCTTGCCTAGGCCCTATGGAGGCCGAAGATATGATTGGTCTTGATACCGCAGCGAGAGCGTCAGCTAACATTTTCCCTACCCTCAGCAAAGCTGATTTACCCTCTCAACAACTCATCGATAAAGTTGAGCGTGGAGAATTGGGATTAAAGTCGGGTGAGGGGTGGTATCAATATGACCAAGGTCGCGGTGAGAAAAAAGTGGCTGTTAATAACGAACGTTTGTTGCGCCAACTTAAGCTTTTCATTGAAAACAATTAACCCCCAGAATGCAAACAAAGCATACTTTTTATTGACGACAAATACTATTTTGCAAGGAGTACACCTGTGAAACTCATTTCTTTTTCTGTTGACTCGCCCTTTGGACCGATTAACCGCATAGGTGCGCAATTGCACGAGTATGTTGTTGATCTTAATTTCGCATACGCGTTTTTCTTAAAACAACATACTGGGTCTGAACGCTGCCAAGAAATTGCTGATGCTGTGGTTCCTGCTGATATGCTACTACTTTTACAAGGCGGCGCTTACAGCATGGACGAAGCGAAAAAAGGCTTTGAATTTGTAAAAAGTCGTTATGCGAATAATCAGCCAATGTTTGGTCCGGAAAATCAACCTTTGCAGTTATTAATGTCGCAAGTGACACTGCTTGCACCGGTTTTAAAACCAAATTCAATACGAGATACCATCAGCTTTGAAACCCACGCCAAGAATTTTGAAAAGCGCACGGGTAAGCCTATTCCAGAGCTTTGGTATCAGCAACCACTTTATTACAAAGGCAACACTAGTACGGTATGTGGTAATAACAGCGTGATCCCTTGGCCCAATTACACGAAGAAACTCGACTTCGAATTGGAGTTTGGTATTTACATTGGTAAAACTGGACGCAACATACGTGCTGAGGACGCAGCTGAATATATTGCGGGATACACCATATTTAACGATATCAGTGCAAGAGATGTGCTTCAGCAGGAAATTACCATGTTGCTGGGACCTGCCAAAGGAAAAGATATGGATATGGGAAATGTAATGGGACCTTGTTTAGTCACACCAGATGAACTTGATCCTGCAAATCTAAAAATGGAAGCTCGCATAAACGGTGAAACCTGGTCGCAGGGTAACACCTCTGATATGTACTGGAGTTTTGCTCAGATCATAGAGCATGTATCAAAGTCTGAGACATTACATCCCGGCGACTTTATTGGTTCTGGCACCATTGCCTTTGGTTGTGGTGATGAACTTGAACGCTGGATAGAGCCCGGTGACAATATTGAATTAGAAGTTGAAGGCATTGGAATTCTTCGCTCTCAAGTCGGCTCACCTGAGTAAATATAACACTTTCACAAGCCCTAGAGTGTGTTTGCCTGTCGCGGAATAAGCCCTGCGACGGGCCTTTTTTATTTAGGTGCTTGGGCAATTTATTGTGACTTATTCACCCCTAACGATGACCAAGATATAATTTTATATTACAAAGTGTTCACAATTTAAATACACTATATAAACTATTTGTCTCATATATTGAGACATCTTTATTGCGGAATTTGGTGTCCTCAGTAATATCGGTATAACTAATTTTAGGGGGCACTATGAAAGAATGTGACTCATCGTCTACCGTAGACAAAGCAATTCGTATTCTGATTGAACTGGCTAAAGAAAACCAAGAAGTGGGTACAACAAGTCTGGGTAGAAAGTTGGATATTCATAAAGCTACGGTTTCTCGATTACTGATGAAATTGGCGGAACACGAATTCGTCTATAAAAACAAAGAAACTGGCAAATACTGGTTAGGACCAGCCATCTATCAACTTGCTATGACCATGGCCGACGTAAATTTTGACGAGATCTTACATCTTGCTAGACCTCATATAGATGAACTTCGTGATGGATTACAAGAAACAGTTACTTTGGAAATATGGTTAGGTAATTCTACCGTGCCAACGTATTCCGCACCTTCTAATTTGCCATTAAAAGTGGTTCTTCCGCCGGGTGAAGTTTTACCTCTGCACACTGCAGCGGGGGCTAAAGCCATTCTTTCCTATATTCATGATGAACGGGTCGATATGTTGTTGAAAGGGGAGCTTGAGAAAGTCACCCCGAATACCATCACCGACAAACAACAATTACGCGAGCGATTAGTTGAATACAACAAGCAAGGGTATGCCACCGACAAAGAAGAATTACATTTGGGGATATGTGCTGTCGCAGTGCCAATCTTCAATAGTATTCGTCAGCCCATTGCTGCAATTGTGGTGTTAACGCCATCCTCTCGCTTTAGCCAAAAGCTAGAGCCTTCACTAATCAGTAAGTTAAAAAAGAAAGCCGCTGTGATAGGCACGGAGATGATGAAGCGTGGAATCAGATACTAAATTAAATAAACAAAATCCCTTTTTGGATGGTACTCATGATCCGTCATTGATAAGTTGGCTTGATAGTGCCAATGGCCATCCTCTTTTTTCTATTCATAATCTGCCGTTTGGGGTTTTTAAGGATAGCGACGGGGTGCGTAAATGCTGTGTCGCCATTGGCGACTATGTGATCAATTTACATGGGCTTTGGGCTGAGCGTCCATTTACCGGACAAGGGGAAGTGGGACTCGAAGCACTCACCGATACTTCATTAAATCGTTTTATGTCATTGGGGCGTGAGGTTTCTAAAAAGTTTAGGCAATCATTATCACAGGCCTTAACCCTTGGCTCTGATTGCGAGCCGCTAATTAGGCGCGCTTTATTGCCTATGTCAGATGTGAGTTTATGTCTGCCTTGTCAGATTGGGGATTACACGGACTTCTACACCTCTATCCATCATGCCACATCAGTTGGAAAACTATTCCGACCGGATAATCCATTGTTGCCAAATTATCAATGGTTACCCATAGGCTATCATGGCCGAGCATCAAGTATTCATCCATCGGGCACTATGGTTTATCGTCCCGTTGGCCAGTGTTTAAATCCTGATACTCAAACCCCTGAATTAAAGGCGACAGCTAAACTTGATTATGAAGTTGAGTTGGGCATATTCATTGGGCAGCCAACGCGCGCCTTCGAAGCGGTAACTATTGAACATGCTGAGGAACACTTTTTTGGGGTGTGTATGCTTAATGACTGGTCGGCACGGGATATCCAAGCCTGGGAGTATCAACCATTAGGTCCATTTTTGTCTAAGAATTTTATGACAAGTATTTCCCCTTGGGTGGTAACGGCGGAAGCCCTGGCTCCATTTCGAGTCCCTCCAACACACTATGCTAACAGACCGAAAGTGGTGACACTGGAAAGCAACGAAAATAGTGCTTTTGGGGGCATCAATATTCAAATGACATGTCAGATTAGCACTGCACAAATGCGGAAAAATGGCATCCCTGCAATAAAACTCAGTCAAACCAGTTTCAAGCATGCATTTTGGACCATAAATCAAATGATCAGTCACCACACTCAAAGCGGTTGCAATCTAAATTCCGGCGACCTGCTAGGTTCTGGTACACAATCTGGTCCCAATGCAGAAGAAGCGGGCTCATTAATCGAGATTACGCGGGGAGGGCAAGAGGTGATTGCCCTTCCAGAGAATGAATTCAGAGGGTTTTTAGAAGACGGAGACGAGATCGAACTGAGCGGATTTTGTGAGTCAGAAAATGGCCTGCGTATCGGACTGGGAACCGTTGTTGGACGCATTGCTCCTGCACTTTCTTCCGCTAATTTTAGTCAACAAGGGGGAGTGTAAATCTATGAATATGTCGCTTATTTTATGTGTGCTGATTTACGAACTTGTTTTGATTGGTGGCGTTGGCTATTTAGTTGCCAGACAAGCAAATAAAAGCACCGTAGCCCACGACGCGGAATTTACCCACGGTGGACGCCAATTAGGAGTTACCGTGATAGCGGCAACGTTGGCTCTGACGGTTTTGGGAACGCCTCATATTATGGGCATATTCGAAATGTCGTGGGATATGGGGGCTACCGCCCTGTGGTTTTCTATTGCTCACGTTATTCTGCTGGTGGTGGTGCGTTTAACCACGGGGTTGTGGATGCGTCGCACGGGAGTGAATTCCGTTCCTCAATTGCTGGAAGACCTTTATAACCCGGGCATTCGAGTGGTTGTTGGCTGCGTGATGGCAGGTTCAATTTTTGGGGTGTTAACGCTTGAGACCCAAGGTCTAGCAATTCTACTTTCTGCGATGACGGGGTGGGATGTGCAATACAGTGCGATTGCTGGTGGTGTACTAGGCATTTTGTATGTGGTGTTAGCTGGGATTAAAGAAGTGGGTTGGATTAACGTCGCCAATGCCATCATCATGTACATTGCCGTTATTCTGGCGACCATATTTATCGCTTTTCAGCTACCCAACAATGACTTCAGTTCCGTATCTGAATTTTATGTTAGCAGCGGCAATGAAGCGGCTCTATCTGTTTTTGGTTCCTCACATTTACTATGGACTTTTGCCTTTGGACTGGTTGTTGCCTTGGTGTTTAGTCAGCCAGCTAATCAACCCTTATTGCAGGTGTGTATGAGCGCAAAAGATGAGCGCACAATTGTTAAAGCGCTGTGGATTGCAGCACCAGTAAACGGGATGTTTGGTGTGTTTATTTGTGTCATTGGGCTGACTGCCAAATCGATTCCTGAATTTGCCGCCCTTGGCCCGAAAACCGCTGCAACATCGATGTTGGTAAATATGTTGCCTGATTGGCTGGTGATCCTGTTACTTGGTTCGTTTATGGCAGCAATATTGTCTTCGTTTGCGATGACAGCGTTAGCGCCGGCTACTATTTTTAGTAATGATATTTATCGACGATTTTATCGTCAAAACGCCACTGAAAAAGAGATCGCTAAGGTGACCCGAATTGTTATTGTTTTATTATCTTTGGTGGCGATTTTAGTGGGCTCATTCTTGCCACAAATTCTCGCTTCAGTGGGGTGGGTGCTGGCTTGGCTAATGCCGGTGTTGTGGTTGATTCTAAGTGGTCTATTTTGGAAACGCTCAAGCTTAGGTGCGGCAATCACATTAGCTTTTGTATGGTGCGTTAACACTATTTGGTCCTTTACTAATTTACCCCAGATACTAGGGCCTGTTGATCTTTCGTGATTGGTTTTTGAGCGGCATGGTAAAGAGTTATAATTTGTTTCGCCAAAAATAAACTAACAACTCAATACCATGCCGAGACTAATGCTAACTGATCAGCGGT